>CAVJGI010000015.1:0-32966 GCA_963649145.1 Ruminococcus bicirculans (ex Wegman et al. 2014)
CAGCTTACAACCCTCCAGTCAGCCTTCGGCTGACAGCCTCCCTTGCACAGGGAGGTCTTTAAATTGTGCGGCTTCGCCGCGTTGATAAGACTTTTTTGACAGGCTGAGCAGCCTGACACAGTGTGTCAGGCTGCTTTTTTTATGCTTTATTTGAGCTTCACGCCCCAGATCTTGCACTGGCGCGTACCGATCACGACGGTGTCCTCATACACCGCGGGGCTCGCTTCCACGCCGCCCTGAAGGTCGAACTTGTCATAGACCTCGCCGGTCAGACCGTCCAGCAGATACATTGTCTGGCCGAAGCTGCAATAGACCACGCAGCCGCTGCCGTCCTCGTTGTAGACGAGCACCGGCGAGCTCCACGTGTAGATCGCTTTGTGCTCCCAGACGACCTCGCCCGTCTCACGGTCGAGGCAGACGAGCACGCCACCGTTATTCGCGTCCGTCTTGGCGACAGTCACGTAAATGTAGCCCTCCAGATCGTTTTTGCCGAGCGCGATTGTGGACTGCACGCCGCCGGACACGCCCTTTTCCGTGTGGCAGGTGTAATCCTTGCGCCAGACGATCTCGCCGTTTTCCGCGTCGATCTTGAAGATCGGCACCGGTGCAGTCGTCCAGCTGCGCCAGCCGAGGTGGAAGGAGGTGCTGATATAGATATAGGGATGGCCGTTCTCGATGGAGAGCACTGGCGAGCCGTTGGAGTCGTCCAGAATGTCCTGCACCCAGTCGAGCTCCAGCGTGTTGAGGTCGATGCACATCAGCCGCCCGCCGTTGTCCGCGACGATGAGGTGGCTGCGCCAGATGACGGCGCTGTCCTCCATGCCGACCCAGTACTGATAGAGTGTCGTGCGCGTGCCGTAATAGTGCCACTTGACGGTCTTGGGGTCGATGCTGATCGTGCCCGCTTCGGGGTCGTAGTCGGTGTTCAGCTTGATGATGTAGAGGATGCCGTTTTCGCCGGGGTAGATGAGCTGGTCCGTCTCCGCGTCCACGAGGGCGGAGCCGTCGAAATAGGAGAGCGTTCCGCGCAGGGTGAAGGAGTCCACATTGCCGAAGGTGTGGAGCACCTTGAAGTCGATGAGGCTGATGATGAACGCGCGGGAATAGCCGCGGTCGCTGTCGTAGCCCGCGCCGAGATAGAGCAGGGGATAGCCGCGCGGGTCGAGCGCGCCCGCGCCCTTGAAGGTGTAGCCGAGCGTCAGCGTGTCGCGGGTCTTTTTGCCGGTGTTCAGGTCGAGGAAGTAGACGTTGCCGTCCATCGTGGCATAGATGACCTCGACGAGCTCGTCGTCCTCCTTCGCCCAGTCATACATGTTCATAATCGCCTTCGTCTCGCGCGACCATTTGACGATGAGGGGCTGACCGACCCAGCCGCTTCCGGTCCACGTTGCGCCGTTGTAGCTCAGCGAGCCTGTCGTGTAGCTCCACGACTCGCCAAATTTATACTCCTTGAGGTTCGCGTAGCCGTAGCTGCCGCCGTCGCGGAAGTTGTTGCCGCGGAAGGTGATGATGCCCTCCATATCGGTGTAATCGTCGCCGGTCAGAAAGTCGATCGGCTCCGCCGCCTCATAGACCTCGTCGCTGCCGAGCGTCGTGTCGTCCACGTTTATGGCGGTGTTCGTGACATAGATGTCCGGGTCCGTGTTTTCCGTGTGGTAGGGCTCGAACTCCGGGATGGGCGTCGGCGTGGGTTCGGGCGTCGGCTGCGGGGTCGGTTCGGGCGTGGGCTCCGGCGTCGGCGTCGGGGTCGGCTGCGGGGTCTCCACGACCGCCTGCGTCGGCTCCGGCTGGGCGGGCTCTGCGCCGTGGAGCTTCACGACAATGAAGACCAAAGCAGCGAGCAGTATGATGAGTATGACCGCCATCACGGCGGTCCGGGAGTGATCGGCGTTCTTTTTCCTGCTGGACATAACGAATACACCCGGTTTCCTTTCTTTTTTCGATACAAGGCTCAGTATATCAAAGCGCGCCGAAAAAAGCAATCGCCGAAAGCGGGAAAAAAGCCAAATTTCGACTTTACTTTTGTGCCGGCTTCGGTTATAATACTATCCGTGCCTGCGATCGGGCAGGCGGATAAGTGCCCGTAGCTCAGTTGGATAGAGTGTTGGACTCCGACTCCAAAGGTCGCTGGTTCGAATCCAGTCGGGCATACCACGGAAAGAGACACCGGTTCCGGTGTCTCTTTTTTGGAACTGACACAGGAGGCTCCCTTTTTATGAGCGAACATCACGAGCATCACGAACACGAGTACCACGAGCACCACCATCACCACGACGAGTACCCCCAGCACCCCTGCGACGGCGAGGGTCACCAGCACCATCACCACGCGGACGGCAGCTGCTGCTGCAGCTTCCACGCGGAGGAGTATCACGGCGTGGACAAGCTGCTGCTCGCTCGGCTCATCGCCGCCATTGCCGCCTATCTCTGCGGCATGCTCCTGCCCGTCAGCGAGACGGTCGAGGCGGTTTTGATGATCGCGGCGGCGCTCATCGCGGGCTACGATGTGCTCTGGCAGGCGGTGAAGAACATTTTCCGCCTCCGCTTTTTTGACGACTGCTTCCTTATGACCTTCGCTGCTGTCGCGGCGTGCATCCTCGGCGAGTTCGAGGAGGGCGCGGCGGTGTTCGTGCTCTATCGCATCGGCGAGTCCTGCCAGTCCTTCGCCGTGCGCCGCAGCCGCAAGACCATCGCGAGTCTGACCGGCGAGGCAATGGCGCATGTGGACGAAGATGAACAGATCTCCGATAAGCTCATCACGCGCTTTTCCCGCGTTTACACGCCCGTTATCCTCGCCCTTGCGGTCCTGATCGCGGTCTGCCTTCCGCTTTTTGGAAACGAGAGCTGGAGCGACGCCGTTTACCGCGCGCTGAGTTTCCTCGTGCTGGCGTGTCCCTGCGCCATCGTGATCTCCGTTCCGCTGGCTTACTTCGCCGGTATCGGTGTCGCCTCGCACCATGGGATCTTTTTCCGCGACAGCGCCGAGATCGACACGGTCTCGCGTCTGCGCAGCGGGGAGGGGCAGGAGCTGGCGCATGTCCAGATCGGCCAGCGCCACGCGCTTGTCTGGCCCGCGTCCGACGCCGCCGAGCCCCGCAGCGCGGAGCTCATTCTGACCGAGGGAGGGGAGACCTTCGCGACTGCGATCGCCATCGCGCGCCATACGCGGCGTATCATCGCGGAGAATATCGTCTTCACCATCGCGGTGAAGCTCGTCGTTCTTGTCCTCTCCGCTTTCGGGATCTCCCGCCTCTGGGTCTCCGTCTTTGCCGACAGCGGCGTTACGCTGATCGTTGTCCTGAACTCCCTGCGCGCTTTTTTGATGCACCGGAAAAAGGCGGCGTATCACGATCATCACGCATAAAATAAGCCAAAAGACCGCTTTTCGAAGCGGTCTTTTTTCTTACTCGCGCACGCCTTCTATGTGTATGCCGCGCAGACGCGCGAAGTCATAGCTGTCCAGCGGCCGCCAGAGGGCGTCGTTCGTGTGCGCCGCGACGAAGATGCGGGGAGGGGAGACCTCCAGCACGAGGAGCGAGTGATAAAAGCTGCCGTCCGGCGCGCCGAGCTGGATGACGTCGCCGGGCAGCAGCGATTCCGCGGCGGCGGGCATCCCGAACGGTCCCGGTCCGCGGTTTGACGTCAGGAAGCGGTAAAGCGGTTCCACGCCGGACCATGAAGGGGAGCGGTCATTTAGGTTAACATAATACCATCCGTTTTCAGGAGAATAATTCATCACGCCCGCGCCGGCAAAGAGGCATTGGGACACGAAGCTCGTGCAGTCGCCGCCGAGCGGGTCGAAATCATAGTAGGCAGGATTGCGCGCAAGCGCCCAGCGTTCGGCATAGCGCAGCGCCGCGGCGCGGTCGTAGGAAAACTCAGGCATGAAAAAGCACCCCGGAAGCAAGGATGGACCATCCTATTCCGGGGCGTTTCCGATTGTGCGCATCAGCGGTCGTCGTCCAGCCGCTCGCTCTTGTCGATCGGCTTTTTCTTTGTCACGCGAAGCAGGATCTCGTCCACGATCCGCGCAAGGATCACAACGCCGACCACAACAAGCACGATTTTCAAAGTTTCACTCATATTCATCACCCAAACCCATTGTAACGGTTCCGCCGCTTTTTTTCAAGACCCAAATCAAATTCATCGACAGGGAACAGCAGGAAAACGCAGAAGGCAGCAGCCGAAAAATGCAGCTGCGGTTTTTGGGGGCGTTTACGCACAATTGAACAAAATAAAGACGCCGTTTTGTGCAATCGGGTGCGGGGTGGGCGCTGGGGGCTGCACGCCGCCTTATAAACATCCGCGCGGAGCGCGGGGGCGCGTGCTCGACGCGCGCCCGGTCAAGCGTATCGCTTGTTGCGCCCCGCAGGGCGCGAAATCTCCTTTGGGATGTTGCCGCGGGCGGGTTGGTTGGCTTTGCAACCGCTCCTATCGTGCTCAGCGCCCGCCGCAGCGGGCGCTGAACCCCCGCCGCGCCCCGCAGGGCGCGGAAGCCCCAAGGCGCGCCGCCGACGACGCCTTCTCGCAAGCGCCGCCCCAGCGGGGCGGCGCGCCGGGAGGCGGCGCGCGGAGCGAAAAAAGGGGCGCGCCCCGCAGGGGCGCGGGCGACAACCGCGCCAAGGGGCGGCGGCGTGGCAAACTTCCATTTACGCGGGCGACAGACAGGCGGACACGACCACCGGGCGGAGCGCCCCGCAGGGGCGCGGAGAGAGCCGCGGCGGGGGCACGCCAAGGCAGACACGACCACCAAGGCAGGAGCCCCCGCGCCCGCCGCCGCCCCGCCGACGCGAGCACCAGCCGAGACAGAGGCACCCAGCGAGCCCAAGGCGCGCCGCAGCGCGCCGCAGCCCCTTTTTTCGCGGGCGCGTCCGCGCCCGGAGCCCCGCCGGAGCGCCATCGCCGCAGGCGGGGCGCGACCAAGGGGCGGAGTGGCGCATGGCGCGGGGGGCAAGCCCGCGTAGCGGGCGCAGAGCGACGGAGGAGCGACCCCCGCGAGCGCATACCTTTTTTGCCCCGCTCCGCCGCTCCGCGGCGGACGGGGCGCGAGCCGGGTGCCCCAAGGGGCGCGCAGCGACCCGCGCGGGCGGGTCCCGGCGAGGAAGCCCCCGCCACGACCACCGGGGAGCCCCCGCGCGCTCCGGCGCGTCGGCGGCAGGGGCTTGCCACGACCACCCGACTTGCGGCTACCGCCAGCCGAGCGCACGCTTGCGGAGCGCGACCGGTGCGCGGTAGCTGCGAGCGCAGCGAGCACTCTACTTGATACAGGGACATTATTCCGTCAGGACTAATGGACCACACCATTCCGAGACCCTCGCCGGTCCCTATCGAGATTGGCGACCATATCACGCACAACTGTCATGTCAAGACCTATCCGGATGGCTCGCGCTGCGTGCTTGTCTCCGACCGGGCAATCTTCCGCGAGCGCGGCTGGGAGCAGCGGCACGATGCTGCGGAGGATTCTGCGGCTGCTTGGCGGCAGCACGTCGATGAGATGACGGAGCCGGACGTTGTTGAAAAGTCGTCGTATAGGTTGATGCGCGAGGACGACGACGCGGACCAGCGACGCCGCGCGTCGCTGGCGCGCGCGAAGCGCCGCGCCCGCGTCGCTGTCCGCGATCTCGCGCTTTCCAATGATTTCCGCTGGTTCGTAACTTTGACCCTCGACCAGACCAAGATCGACCGCTACGATATCAAGGAGATCACCCGGCACCTCAACCACTGGCTCGACAATCAGGTCCGCCGCTGTGGGCTCCGGTACGTCCTCGTACCGGAGCACCACAAGGACGGAGCTGTGCACTTCCATGGGCTCTTCTCCGACGCCCTGCCCGCTGTCGACAGCGGGCACAAGGATAAAGGCGGGCATCCGGTCTACAACCTCCCGCGCTGGGACTGGGGCTTTAGCACGGCTATCGAGCTCTACGGCGAGAGAGCCTCCGCGGTCGGCTACGTCTGCAAATATATCACCAAGGCGCAGGAGAAGATCGGCGGGCGCTGGTATTACTCCGGCGGCGAGCTCCGCCGCCCGGAGGTCAGCACCTGTGACGTTGATTGGGCGGAGTATGAGGGCTATAATGGGGGGTATGGATTCCAGCTCCCTGAGCTGGGCGCGAAATGCGTCAAAATCGAGGTAGGAGGCGATGGCGATGATGCCGCAGCAGCTGCTGGAGCTGTGGAGCATCGAGCAGACGACGACCGGGGCGACGCTCTGGCTGGAGCTCTGCTGGCAGATGTGGAGAGGCAGGACGGCGGCGCAGGTCGTCCGCGAGATGCGCAGCCGGACCGGTTGGACGCACGGCAGGATATACGGGGAGATGCGCTCGGCGCTCTCACCGGTTCTCGACGCCGACAGCGAGACGCTGGCGGCGCTGGGGCTGGAGATGCGAGACCGGACGACACCGCAGCTGGCGGCGGCGGTGGTCCGGACGATGAGACGAGGGAGGTAGATAATGAGCAGCGTTAACGACGTGATGAAGATGGCGTTCTTCGGACCGTCCAGCCCTGAGGAGCTGGACGGGCTCGACCTGAGCGCGCTGAAAAGCTTTGAGATGAGAGGGAACGGCTGGTCCGTCACCCTCTACGACCGCGGCGGCGACGGGCAGCAGCCCGCGCCGGATGCCGGTCAGAGCCTCGCAGACGCGATAGACCGGGCGGCGGCGCGGCTCGGCTGCGCGGCTTCGGAGGCACCGTCCGGGGGCGATTTGACTTTTTCCGGATTGTCAACCGGCGGCGGAAAACGGCTCCCCGCGGGCGATTGCCCGCCGTGGGAGGACGCAGAGGGCGCGGAAATCTGGGATGCTGAGGGGGTGAGAGGATGACGGTGGAATACCTACTGGATCGCGAGCTGGACGCCGTGCTGGGGCTGCTTACGGAGGCAAACCGGCTTGTGTGTCAGGTCAGTTTACGGACCGGGCTGCGCGTGAGCGACGTTCTGTCGCTCAAAACGGCGCAGCTGAAGCCGAATTTCTGGGTCACGGAGGGAAAGACGGGGAAGCGGAAGCAGGTCGGGCTCCCGCGCCCGCTGCTGGAGGCGGTGCGGGCGCAGGCGGGTCCGGTCTGGGCGTTTCCGGGGCGGACCGGTACCGGGCACCGGACGCGGCAGGCGGTCTGGGCGGACGTCAAGAGGGCGCAGCGGGCGATGAGGCTTGCCCAAAATATCGGACCGCACTCCATGCGCAAGGTCTACGCCGTGGACGTGCTGCGGCGCTTTGGGGACGTCGCCGAGGTGCAGCGGCGGCTTAACCATTCCGGGCAGACGGTGACAATGCTCTACGCGATGGCTGCGGCACGGCTGGAATCGCGGCATTTTCAGCACGCGACGCGGTTCGGGCGGCGGCTCTGAAATCTCATAATTGGGCGGAAACGTAAAGTCGGAGTTGACATTTCCGCGGCGGTCTGGTATTGTTGGGGAGGACCTGCCAGCGGAAGGGGGTGCAGATGGACGGTCCTTGTATCAGGTAGCAGCCGATTGGGCAAGAACGGCTGTTTTGTTCGGTCGCTCGCGATTGAACAAAATGAAAATTTTGTGCGAAAATCAAACGAGAAAGGACGACGCCAGCGCCGGGTGCTTTGGAGAAACCGACTGCTGTGCGGCGCTTGGTGTAGACGGCATTGCGGTTTTGGGCGCTGCGCATTTGATTTGTTTCCTTTTATCTATAGCGGCTGCGGCGTTTTGAGCGCGCTTATGCTTTTTTACGACTTATTTGCCGCGTAGTCTGTGTCGCGGTTCAGACGGCAGCTTTTTATTATTTTTTAGAATTATTTGTTCGCGCTGTGCAGTCTTGCGTTCTTGCGTTGTGCGGCATTTTTTGCGGCAGACAGTTTGTGATCGGCTTCGATACGCTCTACGCTCTGCCGATTCACTTCTTCTTTTTATTCTTGATAAACAGCTTATTTTTGATAAACAGCATGACCCTGCGCACAATTTCTTGTTTATGCAATAGTTAAAATAATAACAAGCATGACAAGACGGAAGAAGAGACTTGAACCCTCCTTCCGTCTTATCGTCTCCTATTGTCTTCCACTGACTTATTTCATAGAGCGCAGCAACTTTTTCGCCGCAAATGCGGAATGATGGCGAGCGACCACGCCCCTCCTGCCGGGGCGATCCTTTCCCCCCTGCTTACAGCACCGCTTCAATGGCGTCGCGGACGTTGCGGACCGGGATCAGCTCCAGACCGGCGGGCGCTGCGACCTCGCCACGGACGTGGGCGGGGATGACGCATTTCTTGAAGCCGAGGCGTGCGACCTCGGTCAAACGCTGGTTGAGCGCGCTTACGGAGCGGATCTCGCCGGTGAGTCCGACCTCGCCGATGGCGGTTGTGTCGTAGCTGATGACGCGGTCGCGCGCGCTGGAAGCGAGCGCCAGCACGGTCGCGAGGTCCGCGGCGGGCTCGTCCAGCTCCAGACCGCCGATGACGTTGATATAGGCGTCGCTGCCGCTGAGCGTGATACCGCCGCGTTTTTCCATAACGGCGAGCAGCAGCACGGCGCGGTTATAGTCCATGCCGTTCGTGTTGCGCCGCGCGCCGGCGAATCCGGAGGGTGCAACGAGCGCCTGAATCTCCGCCAGAATGGGCCGTGTGCCCTCCATCACGCAGGTCACGCAGGTGCCGGGGCAGTTTTTCGGGCGTCCGGAGAGCAGCATTTCGGACGGATTCGGCACCTCGGCGAGACCGTTGTCGACCATCTCGAACACACCGATCTCGTTTGTGGAGCCGAAGCGGTTTTTCGCCGCGCGCAGGATGCGGTAAGTCATCGCGCGGTCGCCCTCAAAATAGAGCACGCAGTCCACCATGTGCTCCAGCACCTTCGGACCCGCGATCGCGCCCTCCTTGTTGACGTGACCGACGACAAAGCAGGTGAAGCCGCTGCTTTTCGCCGTCTGCATCAGCGCCATGGCGCAGTCCTTGACCTGACTGACGCTGCCCGGACCGCTCGTGAGATCGCCGTTGAACATGGTCTGGATGGAGTCGATGATGACGACGTCCGGCTTCAGCTCGTCGATCGAGCGGAGCACATTATCGAGGTTCGTCTCGGCGAGGACATAGAGATTCTCCTTCTCCACGCCGAGGCGCTGGGCGCGCAGCTTGAGCTGGCGCTGGCTCTCCTCACCGGTGACATAGAGCACGCGCATCGCGTCGTCCAGCAGCCCGCAGATCTGGAGCAGCAGCGTGGATTTTCCGATGCCCGGTGCGCCGCCGACGAGCACCATAGAGCCGACGACGGCACCGCCGCCGAGCACGCGGTCCAGCTCACCCATGCCGGTGGAAAATCGGATCTCCTCCTGCGTATCGACCTCACGGATGCGCTTCGGGCGGTTCAAGCCGGCGGCACCCGCCGCCTTGACTGCGCCCGCCTTACTCTTGTTCGGCGTGTCCGCCGGGGCTTCCACGACCGTGTTCCAGCGGCCGCACGCCGGGCACTGACCGAACCATTTTGCCGTCTCATTGCCGCACTCCGTGCAGTAAAACTTCGTTTTGTCTTTCATATCGGGGTCTCCTTGGTGTGATGGTTTTTCAGACTTCCGCGCCGAGAAATTGCAGATACGACGCCGCAAGCACGAGCGCGAGCTGCGTCTGGCTGTCCGGCGTTTTGAGCCGGGCGAGCTCCTCCGGATTGGAGAGAAAGCCGCACTCGACCAGAACGGCGGGACAGCGGACACTTTTCATCAGATAGATGCTGTCCGAGATCGGCGCGGCGACGCGGCGGTTATCCGGACAAAGGCAGCGCGTCAGCGCGTCCTGCATCAGCACGGCGAGCGCCTCCGAGCCCTCCTCCCTGCCGTAAAGCGCCTGCGCGCCGCGGGGACGGGCGTCTGGGTATTTGTTCTGGTGGATGCTGACGAGCACCGCGTTCGGCAGCGCATTGATGAGCGCGACGCGCTGCTGCTGGTCCCAGACCTTTTTCGCGTGGGTCGTGGACGCAGACTCCGGGTAATCGAGCGCCTCGGTGCTGCGCGTCAGAACGCCGGGCAGACCGAGCAGACCGGCGACCGCCTTCATCCGCAGCGCGATCGCGAGGTTGAGCCCGCTCTCCACGGTGCCGTCCGCCGCGACCGCGCCGCCGTCTGCACCGCCGTGACCCGCGTCGATGACGAGCACGCTGGCGCTTTCCAGCGCGGCGGGAACGGCGGTGCGGCGCGGTGAGGCATGGAACATTATCGCAGTTATCGCGGCAAAAAGCAAGGCGACGGATGCGCAAATGAGCCTTTTTTTCAAAGTTTTTCCGCGTTTTCAGAGCAGAATGCAGATGAGTCCGCCGCTGCCCTCGTTAATGATGCGCTGCACGGTGCATTGCAGCTTGCTCTGCGCGTCGTCCGGCATGGCGCGGATCTTGTTCGTGAGCCCCTCCCCTGCAATGTCGTTCAGGGACTTGCCGAAGATGTTGCTCTCCCAGATGCGGTTGATGTCGCCGTCATAGCCCTGAAGCAGAAAATTGATGACCTCCTCGGAGGCTTTTTCGCCGCCGATGGCGGGCGAGACCTCCGTCTCGATGTTCGCCATGATCATGTGGATGCTCGGCGCGCTGGCCTTCAGCTTCACGCCGTAGCGTCCTCCCTGCCGCACGATCTGCGGCTCGGCGAGGGTCATCTCCTCGATCGTCGGCATCACGATGCCGTAGCCCTTCGTGCGCACGTCCTCAAGCGCCTCGTGAACGCGCTCATACTCCCCTTTCAGCCCGCTGACGGAGCGGAGCAGCGCCATCAGGTCGCGGTCGGAGCGGATCTCGAAGCCGGATTCGCTGCTGAGCGTTTCATAATAGAGCTGGGGCAGCAGCGCCACGGACACGCGGACACAGCCGCAGCCGAGCTCCAGCGCGTCCACCTCCGCACGCTCTACGCTTCCGCTTTCACGGATCGCGGCGGCGAGGCGCTCCGCGTCGCCGATCTTTTCGATCCCCTCCGCCGTGGACAAGATCGTGCCGTAAAGCGCGCTGCGCACCTCGTTTTCCGCGCTGAGCGCATCCATCCACGCGGGGAGCGTGATCTCATAGCGCTGTACCGGGAACTCATAGAGCAGGTCGCGCAGCAGCGCGGCGAAGTCCTCCGCCTCCAGCTGCTGACAGTTCACGGGGACGCAGCGGCGACCGTAGCGCGCCTCCAGCTCCGCGGCGAGCGCCTGAGCGTCCTCGCTCTCCGGCTCGGCGCAGTTGAGCAGGATGAGATAGGGCTTGCCGATCGCGGCAAGCTCCTGCGC
Organism: Ruminococcus bicirculans (ex Wegman et al. 2014); assembly: GCA_963649145.1. Taxonomy (GTDB): domain Bacteria; phylum Bacillota; class Clostridia; order Oscillospirales; family Oscillospiraceae; genus SVKR01. Next base: position 11,196 of record CAVJGI010000015.1, read on the forward strand.
GGCGCGCTCTTCCGGCGCGGCGTAATCCTCGCGCGCAATGCCGCTGATGCTGCCGTCCGTCGTGACAAGGATCCCGACGGTGGAGTGGTCCGCGATGACGTGGCGCGTCCCCTCCTCGGCTGCCTGCGTCATGGGGATCTCGTGGTCGTACCACGGCGTCATCACCTGCCGCTCTCTGCCGTCCTCCAGATTGCCCATCGCGCCGTTCACCATATACCCCACGCTGTCCACCAGCCGCACGCGGCAGACGCTCCCCTCGCCGAGCGAAAGCTCCACGGGGTTTTCCGGCACGAATTTCGGCTCCGCGGTCATAATGGTGCGCCCGGAACCGCTCTGGGGCAGCTCGTCGCGGGCGCGCTCGCGTGCATAAACGTCGTCCAGACCAGGCAGCACCATCGTCTCCATAAAACGCTTGATAAAGGTGGATTTCCCGGTGCGCACCGGTCCGACGACGCCGATATAGATGCTGCCGCCCGTGCGCTCCGCCATCTCCTGATAAATTGCGGTCTCGGTCATGATCATCCCGTCCTCCGTTTTTGGCGATATGCCTTGATTTGTACAAGGATATGCTTTTCCAAAACCGCGTATGACAAAAGACGTCCGGGCATAAAAGCCCGGACGCCTCTTTTGAAAGTGATGCAATGGATGGGATCACCCAAGCGTGACCCAGATCGCGGCGCGGATGCCGCCTTCGGGATCGGTGACGCCCTCCGTGGGACCGTGGTAGTCGATCTGACCGTTCGCGGTGACGCATGCCTGAACGTCCTTGGCCTCGCCGGGAGAACGCAGGTGCCACCAGCAGGCGTTGCCCTTGCTGTCCTTCGCGACCGTGACGCCGGTGAAGTTAAAGAGGTAAGCCGCAGCCTCGTCCAGACTCAGCAGGAACACCTTGTCGGTCGTGGCGTTGCCGCCGCGGATGCCGTACTTGGAGTTGGACTTGTTGTCCAGCGTGACCTCGGCGATCTTCGCCTTTTCCTCGTCGGAGAAGGTCTTCTCATAGAACTCGCCGTTCAGATAAGCGCGCAGCTCGCTCTCCTCCCAAGTGACGTCGCCGCCGGCGGTGTGGTAGGCACGCTTTTCGAGCACGTCCTGACTCAGAAGCAGGGTCTTGCCGTCCTTCTTGTCAATGGCATACCACTTGATACCGGCGAACTCCACGGTGGCGTAGTAGTCGGCGATGCTGCCGCCGCCGGTCTGACCGCCGCTGGTCTTGTCGCTGGTCTTGCCCGCCTGCATATCGCGCAGCAGCTCGGCGGAGACCTTCACGAACTCCTCCGCGCAGCCGACAGCGCCGCCGGCACGCTTGGCTTCCCAAGTGTCGCGCTCATAGCCCTTCTCATCGGGCATGTACTTCTGGTCGCCGTTCAGGAAGCTGACGAGCAGGGTGTGCTTATAGGGAGAAGCCTCCCAGAGCTGGAGCTCGGTGATGGCGTTGACTTCGGGCTTGAAGCCGACGAGGGCGACGTCCTTGCCGATCTGGAGGCCGGTGACATCCACGGTGATCTCACCGTCGCCAGCCTTGTTCGCCCAAGTGAAGCTCGTGGCGGACTGGAGCAGCTCCGGCGCGTTGTCGGTGCAGGCAATGTCCTTCGCGATGGCGATGGCATCGGTGCCCATGACCTTGCCCTGCTCCTCCATGAGAGCGATGCCCTCCTCGACGCTCAGTTTGACCTCCTTGGCCTCGCCGTTTTCGTCGAGCTCATAATACATGGCGGTCTTCGCCGGGATCTGGTCGCCGGCAGCCGGCATGCAGAACATTGCCGGAACGCCGAACTCCTTCTCCATCATAACGCAGGCGTAGCCCGGAACATCCGCGGAGATCTTGCGTGTGTTGGTCTCCTTCTCAACGTTGTCGATGCAGGTCGGCTTGATGCCGTAACTGATGAAAAAGCCGATGGGATCGCCGTCGAGATTGTCGAAGCGCAGGATGGTCATGGTCTTGTTGCTCTCAAGCTCGCTGCCGAGACCGTAGTACCACTTGCCGTTCAGCTCGATGTCGCGGTTGGCGTTGACGTCGCAGGTGCCGGTGCCGACGCCCATGACGGCGGGCTGATAGCTCTCAGCCGCCTGCTCCGCCGCAGCGGTGATCGCGTCGCGGACGCTCTTCAGATACATCTCATTCTTATCCTGCTCGCTGGGGGCGTGCATGGTGGTGATGGCATGGGTGGCATGGACCCAGATGCGGCTTTCGGGAACGCCGCACTTCTCACTGACGACCTGCTTGCAGATCTGGATCGCCTCGCTGGAAGCGTTGACCAGCTCCAGAGAGACGATGGCGCTCTTCGCGCCCTTGCCGAGAACGAGCACGCGGGCGTAAGGATCGTCATTGACCTCGCCGCTGAAGCCCTCCATCGGGAACATCGCCGCGTCGAACTTCATCGGAGCGGCGCCTGCGCCGGCATAGAGCTCGTCGGTGCTCTCCGTGTCTGCGGACTCGATGGAAACGGTGCTGGTCGCATCCGTCCACTTGACGTCGCAGCCGAGCGCTTCCGCCACGGCACGGACCGGAAAATAACGACATAAGCGCCCTGCCGAACAGCAGGGCGCTTATACGCCGTGTGAAGTTAGTTTTTTTAGACGATGTCACCATCATCGAACGGGTCGCCGCATTCGGGGCAGAACTTCGGCGGGTGCGTCGGGTCCTCAGGAGTCCAGCCGCACTTGTCGCACTTATACTGCGGAACGCCGGCGGGCTTCTTCGCGCCGCACTCGGAGCAGAACTTGCCCTGATTCACCGCGCCGCAGGCGCACTTCCAGCCGTTTTCCTCCGGCTTCTTTGCGCCGCACTCCGGGCAGAACTTGCCGGTCGCGGTCGCACCGCAGGCACATTTCCAGCTTTCTGCCGCAGGAGCGGCGGGCTGCTGTGCCTGCTGCTGGGCGCCCATCTGGTAGAGACCTGCCATCTGGTTCCCTGCCATGCCGCCAGCCATGCCCATGCCCATAAAGGCGTTGACGGCACCGTTCTGGTTCGCGGCGGCGGTCTTCATCGCGTCGCCCGTTGCGCCGGCGAGGTGTGCCGCCGCGCGGGTCGGGTCCATGAACGCTGCGTTGCGCTGCATCTCCTTGATCATCTTCTCGTCGTCCTCGTTGGCCTTCACGCTGGAAACGCCGACGCTGACAATCTCGATGCCGCGGACTTGCGTCCACTTCTCGCTCAGCAGCTCCTTGAGCACGCTGGCGAGCTCTGTGGTGTGGCCGGGCAGCGCGCTGTAGCGGATGCCCATCTCGCTGATGCGGGCAAAGGCGGGCTGGAGCTCGGTGAGCAGCTCGGTCTTCATCTGGCTGTCGATCTCGTCGCGGGTATAGTTTCGGGTGACGTTGCCGCAGACGTTGGTGTAAAACAGCAGCGGGTTCACGAGCTTGTAGCTGTATTCGCCGAAGCAGCGGACGGAGATGTCGATATCAATGCCCGCGCGCTGGTCCACAACGCGGAACGGCACCGGAGAGGGCGTGCCGTACTTGTTGCCGACGACCTCCTTGGTGTTGAAGTAATAAACGCGCTGGTCCTTCGGAGCCTCGCCGCCGTAAGTGAAGCGCTTGCCGATGTTTTTGAACACGTCCACGATGCTCTGCCCCAGCTTGCCGCTGAAGATGCTCGGCTCCGTGGAGCTGTCATAGACGAACTCGCCCGGCTCGGCGCAGACCTCGACGATCTTGCCCTGCTCGACGATGAGCATGCACTGACCGTCCGCGACCGCGATCACGGAGCCGTTGCTGATGATGTTGTCCTCGCCCTTGGTGTTGCTGGAGCGGCCCCCGGTCTTTTTCTTGCCCTTGACCGCGAGCACGTCCACGGGCAGAGCCTCACAGTAGAAGTATTCCTTCCACTGGTCCGCCATCACGCCGCCGACGCTGCCGAGCGCCGCTTTGATAAGTCCCATAAGTAGTTGCTCCTTTCGATTTTTAACGGATTTGTATATAGAAAGTTGTTCTGCGCTTAAAATTTACGCCCGCCGCCGGAGAAGCTGCGTCCGCCGGAGGAGGAAAAGCTGCGGGAATAGCCCGACTTTCCGCCGCCGCTGCTCGTGTTTTTGGGGCGGAGACGCTTGGAAACGGTACTGTAGAGATAATGATCCTGCTTCACGCCGAGGCGGAACGAGCCGGGGACAAGATAACCCGATGCGTGGGCTGCGCGGCGCACGGGCTTCATCTGGGAAACGAGCACCGCCATCGCGACGAAGCCGACGATTACGCCGAGAATGATCCCGCAGAGTGCGGAGAAGCCGAGGCTCGCAGGCTCCTTCGGGGGCTCGCCGTGGGCGTAGAGATAGTCCACCGCGTCGAAATACTGCTCCATTGCGCCGTAATAGTCGCCGTCCAGCATAAGCGGCTCGATGATGTCGTCGATGCGGTTGATGCTCTCGGCGGTATAATAATCGCGCGCCGCGCCGCAGGCGGCGGTGTACCAGCCGCGGTTGGCGGGGTCCATGCAGATGAGCAGCACGCTACCGCTGTAGTCGTCGCCGGTGCCGTAGCCGCAGAACTGATAAAAGTCCGCGGCGAGGATCCTGTGGTTGAGCCCGTAAGTGCTCGGCGCGGTGTAGAGCACGAGGTCATAGCCGTGGGCGGCGATGATAGAGGCGATCTTTTCGCTGAGCGCCGCCTCCTCCGCGTCCGTGAACATGTCCGCGTCGTCCACAACGTGCGGGGCGTTTTCCGCGTGGAAATCTTCAAAGCTGGTGATGTCCTCCGGATACCAGTCCGGCATTCCGTCCGCCGCAAAGCAGGACGCTGCGAGCACCAGACAGAGCAGCAGGGCGAGCGTAAGGGTCAAAACACGTTTTTTCATTTCGCTCCCCTCCCCTCACAGAAGCTGCGGCAGCAGCGTCACGAGAAAACCGACGACAAAGGCGACGGCAAAATAAAGCCCGAAATAGCCCCATTTCTTCGCCTTGCTGATCGGCAGCTCGCCGACGACCTTGCCGGTCTGCCCGTTCACGGCGTAGCGGTAGTGCTTGCCGCGGTATTCGCAGTTGAGCAGATAGACGGGCAAAAGCGCGTATTTCACGGAGGCTCTGTCCAGATGCAGTCCGGCGTCGGAGCGGAGCGTTACGCCCTGATAGCCCGGCGCGGTGGAGAGAAACTGCTGCTTCGCGCTCTCGCGCATGCGCGATTCCGCGCGCGGGAGCTCCGTGTCCGGGTCAGAGTCGAAGCGGTCGGCGAGATAGCCGGAGAGATAAGCCGGGTCAAAGTCAGTCAGCGCGGAATAATCGAAGGGCTCGACGGAGTCCATCAGATCGTCGTCCATCTTGGTGCTTGCGTCCACGGGCAGCTTGGAGAAGGACATGCTGCCGTCGCGCCGGAGCAGGTAGTGGGAGGTTTTCGTGCAGTCATAGTCGCCCTGCCGGTATGTACGGACCTTTGTCGCGTCCAGACTGACGCTGCCCGTCATATCGGCATCGAAAAGCCAGAACGGGACGTAAACGCCCTGCGCCTTGCCGACGACGTTCTCGCTGAAAAAGTCCTTCGGCAGGAGCTTTTTCTTCTTATAAAACTTCCGGATGACGTCCGGCAGCTGCTTTTTCGTGATGCGGAACGGGATCACGGCGTTCGGGCGCAGCCCGCCGCCGACGCGGTCGTCCAGAACGACGTTGTTGCCGCAGTAAGGGCAGGTTGTCGCCGCAGTGCTCTCGTCCGCCTCGATCTCCGCGCCGCAGGACTCGCAGACATAGACCGCCGTGTGGTCCATCTTCGCGTTCCGGTCGAGCCCGGCTTTATAGTCGCCCCAGTGAAAATCGCGCTCCTCCCCGTCGCTCTCGCGCAGGGCGCGCAGCGCCTCGATGCTGACGGTGTTGCCGCAGCTCGCGCAGGTGACCTCGCCGCTCTCCGCGTCAAACGCGAGCGGCGCGCCGCAGGATGGACATTTATATTCGGTGATCGCCGGCATATAGACCGTCGCCTCCTTGTTCCTTGTTTCGTTCATTATATCGCAGTGACAGGCAAATGTAAAACCTTAATTTTGCATTTTTTCAGTGCAGTCCCCGATGGCGCGGCGCGCGACGGCAGCGCAGGGTGCAGAAGACCGTCACGGCGAGTCCAGCTGCCATCAGCGCGTAGCAGAGCAGGAACTTGTCCGCGTGGCGCTGGACATAATACTCCATAAAGCCCGCAAGTCCGAGCGACAGCAGCCAAAGCGCCCAGCAGACGATGAGCCCGGCACGCATACCGTCCCGCCTGATGCTGCGCACGCTGAACACGATGAGCGCCGCGAGGCAGGAGAGCGCACCGATGATCTGCACAAGGCTCACGAAGCCATTGGAGCGCAGATAGCAGGAATCATAGCGCATGCTGTCGAGCCATATCTCCACCGCGCCGTAGAGCACGAGGAAGAACCAGAACACCTCCCCGCTCCGCAGCCTGCCGCGCGCGAGGAAGATCACGAGGATGAGCGCGATAAACACGGCGAAAGCCGCGAGCGCCTCCCAGAAAAACACCGCCGCGTGCCACTGCGCGCCGCCGGCGCTCTCCACCGCCGTGGACCACGGGAGCCCCTGAAAGCGCGGGTCGGTGAACACGGTCTTTCCGCGGTCGAGGGAATTGAACAGAAAGCCGAAGCGTCCGACCGCAATGCCGAGCGCCGCCGCGGGCGCGGCGCAGTCAAGCAGCACGCCGAGGTCCCGCACCGCGCCGAGCGCGCGCAGAATGAGCGCCGCGAGCAGAGCGCCGAAAAACGCGCCCGGCAGCGCAAACGCGCCGACGGAATAGTCGGAAAACGCCTGAGAGAGCGAGCTGTACTGCCGGTAAAAGCAGTACCAGTGGACAAAGCGCGCGCAGAAAAAGCCGAGCACGAGCGCGAGCAGGCAGAACACCGCTGCGCCGCCCATCCCCCTGCCCTGCCGGGCGCGGAGCGCGAGCGTCATCAGCACCGCGGCGACGACGCCGAGCGCCGAAATGATCCCGCTCCAATAGACAGAGATGCCGAGATAGACAAATGCGATCTGATCCATTTTCCCTCAGCCCTCCTTCTGCGGCGGCAGCGCCGTTGCGAAATAAATGATGTCGCTGACGGCGCGCTCGGAATCATAGACGATGCGGTTGCGGATCTTGCCGCCGAAGATGAGCTCCGCGGTCTGACCGCCGTCGAGCGCGTAAGCGCTCTCGCAGCCCTTCGCCGCCATCGCCGATGCCGCCTCCTTGATGGTGCAGTAATCGGTATAGTTCCCCTCCCCGCCGGCACACATGAGCAGGTAATGCAGCTCGCCGAGCTGTCCGAGACTGGAGCGGGAATACTTGTCCTCGATCTCGCCGATGGGGTAATAATCGAGCGGCTGGACCTCGCCGTTCAAGATCTCGATGGGGCCGAAGGCGAGCGAGAACTGCACGTCGTGCTCAGCGATGAACGCCTCGACCTCCGTGGCGGAGGAAAACTCCCCGACCGGGCTCATCAGAAGGTCGCCGTTCCCGGCAATGAAGCAGGTGTCAACCACGTTGCCGACGAAGCGGTAAAGGTCGCCCTGATAAACGTTGATGCCGTAAGTGCGGAAGTTATAAAAATCGGCGTTCGACGCCACGACCGCGTTCGCGTCCGCAGCCATGGCGGAGCAGAAAAGCTGCTTGCTCGCGCCGTAGCTCCCGCCGGCGAGAAAGCGGCGGAACTGGGACGGGTGGGCGATCTTGATCTCCGCAAAATTGTGGACGCAGTTATGGAGCACCTCCTGCCACGAGATGGCGAGGATGGTCTCGTCATAGTACCACTCGATCGTGGAGCCGGGCTTCAGCTGAATGTCCGGGTTCCAAGTGAGCGTCTGCCCGTCCAGCAGCGCCGCGGCGCGCTCGACCACGGCGGCGACCTCCGCGGGGTCGGTCGTGGAGCCGTAGCGCGCCTGGTCCGGCGCCTGACCGCTCTGGGCGTCGGCGTCGATCATATAGACCTTTTCAATGTGGGTAAGGTCCGCGAGCGCGGTGCTCGCCGTATTTGTCGCATAGCTCACCGCGCGGGCGGAGAGGTCCGCTTTTTTGAGCTCCCCGGTCCCGGAGAGCGGGTCTGCCGGGTGGACACAGAGCGCGCAGACGGCAGCCGCCCCCGCGAGCAGGGTGGCGAAAACAATACCGCCAAGGACGCGGAGACCGCACTTTGCATGCTGCATGGCTTCTCCCCTCCCCTCATTCCAGCCCGCCGCTGAGCGCGGCGAGCAGCTCGCGCGTCGGAACGATCTTCCACGCGCCGTCCTGATACTCCAGCTCCGCCGTCACGGAAAAGCTCCGCCGCGGCGCTTCGCCGCCGAGCCGCGCGGAGAGCGCCTCATCATAGACGGCGAGCACGATCTCGCGGCGGTAGCTGCCGTCGTCGTTATAAACCTCCTCGCTGCGGCGCGCGTCCTCCACGCGGCGGGCGAGCAGCGCGTTCACGTCCGCGTCAATGCCCTCCAGCAGCGCGTCCGCGTCCGGCGCGGTAAAGATAACGTCCTGAAAGGCGCGCAGCCCCTCGCGGCGGACCTCCCCGGCGCTCTGCCATTCGCAGCCGCCGCGGATGAGCGTCCAGAGGGCGCGGGCGTTTTCGTCCGCGGGCTCGTTTTCCAGTCCCAGCGTGCTGTAGCCGCTGAGCAGCGCGTTGGCGTCGTCATAGCGCCCGGCGCAGACGGCGGTGAAGAACGCATCCACTGCGTCCGCCGGGCTAGCTGCGTCTCCCAGCAGCAGCGCCGCGCGGCCCTGCCCAAAAAAGCCGAGCCAGACGCCAGCGGCAGCCGCAGCGAGCGCCAGCAGCGCAAGGATCGCGCCGCCGATTTTCCTCTTTTTCATCTTTTCAAACCCTCTTTTTTCATTCCTTGCTCGGATAAGCCCAAACGACCTTGCTCTCATCGCTGTAGGCGATGCTTTCCCAGCCGTCGAAGGCGGTGACGAGCTGCCAGTTGGCAAACGCGGTCCGGATCGCGACGTTCGCGGGCTCCGTGCGCCAGCCGTCCGCTCCGGCGGAGACGTTTTCGCTCCAGAACAGGAAGCGCACGTCCGGATACGCCTTCGGCGCGGCGGTCCACTCCGTGCTCGGGATCCCGCAGGAGCGCACCCACGCCATCTTAAGCTCCGGCATCGCGTCCAGAAACGCGAGGTCCGTCAGCGCCGGAGAATAGGAGATGTTCAGATACTCCATCTTTGCCATTTTTTCCAGCGGCGAAAAGTCCGTAATGCCGCGGCAGAGCGCGCATTCAAGGTAGCGCAGCTCCGGCAGCGCCGCGAGCGGTGAAATGTCCGTAAGCGCGCTGTTGCCGGAGAGAAAAAGCACTTGGAGATGCTCCAGATTTTCGATCCCCTCCAGCGAGTCGATATTGTTGTTCGCAAGGTCCAGCGCGACGAGATCGGTGCAGTAGCGCAGGAGCGGCTGGATGTCCTCAGTCGTGAGACGTCCCCAGCTCTCGCCGCGTTTCTGCGCGGAGAAGCACACGGCATCGCTCGGCACGCTGTAGCCCGCGAAGTGGACCTCAAAGATAAAGCGGATGTCCGGAAAGAGCTCCGCGAGCTCCACGCAGTCTGCATAGCGCACGCCGGAATCCAGCAGGTCGACGCGCCGGAGCGCCGGGAGCGCGCGGATGATGCGGACGAGCGCGTCCGTGTCCGGCGCGGTGCGTCCGCGAAAATCAAGCTCCTGCGTCGTTTTATCATAGGTCTGCCCCGCCGCCGTCACGGTCCACTGCACGTCGCAGTCCGGAAGGCGACGCTGAAGCTCCGCCGCCGCTTCGGGGTAATAGCAGTCGTTTGCGTCCACACTCCGGAGCTTTCCGAGCGTTTCCAGCGCGAGAATGTCCTCCTCCGTCGCGGAGGCGCCGACGCGGACGCTGATGGCGTCTGCAAGCGTGGGGGTGTAAGGCGCGGCGGTCTCTATCGGTGCGGCGGTCGGCTGCGGCGTCTCCGCCGGGACGGGCTGTTCATAGCGCAGGGCGCCGAGCGCCGCGGCGGCGAGCAGCACGAGAGCGGCTGCGGCAAGCGGCTTTTTCCGCGCGGCGAGCCCGAAAATGAGCAGGGCGAGCGCCGCGGCAGCGAGTGCAAATGCGGGCCACGGGAGCGGTCCGCGCGTTCCGGACGGCTCCGGTGCCGGCGTCGGCGTCGGCGCGGGAGCGGCAGTCTCCTCCGGCTCGGCATACGCCAGAACGGTGATCGCCGGGTCCTTTGCGCGCAGCGCGGCGAGGCGGGTAGCCTCGGCTTCCTCCTCCGCGCGCTTTACCGTGCGGTAATTGGTGTAATCGCACATCAGTGCGGCATAATCGGCAATGATGCGCGCCGCTGCGCCAAGGTCCGCGGTGAACACCGCGAGCGCGAAGGGCTCCTCGGTATAGACAATGCCGGTATCATTAAAATAGGTATGGTCATCGTATTCGAGAAAGCCGTATTTGTGCGCGACGTCGTATTCCTCGCGCATCGAAGCGATGAGCGTGTCCGCCGGGTTCGCGATGAGCATATAGTCCAGCACACGCGGGTAGCGCTCCGGTTCGGCGTAGAGCATTTTCAGACAGTGGATGATCTGCCGCGCGGTGAACACGTTGCGGTGGAAAAAGTTATAATCCATCGCCTCCGCGTTCTCGCCGAGCAGCGGGCAGAGCGCGGCGCGGTAATCGGCATAGTCCTTAAAAGCGCGCTGGGCTGCCTCCGCCATCTCGTTGCTGGAATGGACGATGGAGTGCTCCTCAATATAAGAATAAGGAATGCCCTCGATCTGTGTGTCGAAGTCCATCTCGCCGTTATAAACGCGCTCGGAGAGCACCATATTCAGCGGCACCTTATACACGCTGCAAGCGACCATATACTGGCCGCCCTGAAAATAGCCGCTCTCCCCGCTGACGAGGTTTTCGTAGCCGATCGTGATGCGGTCGGTGTTCACGCCGCGCTCGGCGAGAAAACCCTCCGTGATCTCCTCCCAGCTCTTCCCGTCAAAGCGCGCATCCTCCGCCGAGACAGGCAGCGCCAGCGCCGCGGCGAGCGCGATGAGCGCAAGAAAAAACACCCATATTTTCCGAATTTTTCCAATGATGCTCATGCTTGACCTCGAAAAAATACAATCAAGGAAATTATACGATATTTTTCGACAAAATGCAAAGCATTCTTAGCCCGCGGCGAAGACTTTGTATTTCCACTTCCCTTTTCGGAAAAATCTGGTATAGTGTTAAAAGAAAAATAAAAAGTTTTTCGAGTTTTTGCGACCAAAGAGAAAAAATGTTGTCTGTTATTCATGACGGCACAACAAAGAAAGGAGACGCGGGATGGACGACCGCAGGATCGTCGAGCTTTACTGGCAGCGGAGTGAACGAGCCGTCCGCGAAACTGCCGATAAATACGGAGCTTACTGCATGCGCATTTCCCAGAATATTCTGAGCGACCGCTCCGACAGCGAGGAGAACGTCAACGACACCTATCTACAGACTTGGCGCGCGATCCCGCCCCAGCGACCGGATTCGCTCGCGGCGTTCCTCGGAAGGATTGCCCGCAACTTGGCGCTCAACCGCCTGAAGGCGCGCCAGACCCAGAAGCGCGGCGGAGACGCCCTCGCCGAGAGTCTGGACGAGCTGGACGACTGCACGCCCGCCGGGCTGAACGTTGAGGACGCCGTCTGCGCCAAGGAGCTCGGCAGCGCGATCAGCGACTTTCTGCGCGGGCAGAAGATAGACGCGCGGAATGTATTCCTCGCCCGGTATTTTTACGCCGAGCCGCTGGACGCTATCGCCGAGCGCTTCGGATTTTCGCTCAGCAAGGTGAAATCCATGCTGCTCCGCACCCGAAACGGACTTCGGACCTATCTGGAAAAGGAGGGCTATCAATTTTGAAAAACGAGATCATGATGCGCGCGATCGGCGAGATCGACGAAGACCTCGTCGCCGGGGCTTATGCCGCCGGAACGAAAAAGCGCCGCCGCGCCCTCCGACCGATGCTGGCGTCTGCCGCCTGCGCCCTGCTGCTTGTCGGCGCACTGCTGGCTTACCGCGCCGGGAGCCCCGGTATGGCGGTCGGCGGAACGCCGCTCGGCAGCGACCCTGTCGCGATCGACACACCGGCGATGATGAGTCTTTATGACCCCGCGCCGCGCGCCCTTGCCGCGATCACCGTGCCGCTGGAGCTGACCGGCGGAAGAAAGCAGGTCACACTCACCGCTGAGAGCGGAATGCTCACCGTGTTCGACGCGGAGACGGGCGAGACCGTTTTCGACGGCGCGTCCGGCAGCTTTGACTGCCCGCTCCGGCTGGAGTGGACCGTCGCGCACCCGACTCCCGGCGAGACTTACCGTCTCACCGTCGGGCGCACCGCGCTCAGCCTCGCGTTTGACGAGGAGCTGGGCATCTGGTGCGTCGCAAAAGAGTAAAACAAAACCAAACGACACAAAATGGAGGTAAACAAACTATGAAAAAGATCCTGAGCCTGCTGCTTGCAGCCGTGCTGTTCTTCTCTCTCGCCGCCTGCGGCGCCAAGAACGATCCGGCGGAGACCGAAAAGCCGGAGCAGACCGAGACCCCTGCCCCGACGGATACGCCCAAGCCGACTGAGAAGCCGGAGGAGACGAAAAAGCCGGAGGAGACCGCCGAGCCCGACGAGACCGAGCCTCCTGAGGAGACGGAGACCCCGGAGGAGACTCCCGAACCGACTCCCGCTCCTACCCCGGACTCGACGCCCGCACCGACTGAGACGCCGAGCAGCTCCGGCAGCGCGCTGGACATCCTGAACGCCGCGTGGAGCGGTATGAGCGACGACGATAAGTTCCCCGCCGTCGGCGGCGACTTCAGCGAAGAGAACATGGTCTCCGACGCACCGGGCAAGTATGCCCTCACCGATTCCGCCGAGGCGGACCGCGCGCTTGGTCTGCCAACCGATTGGTTTGACAAGGTGGACGACGCCGCGTCCCTCATCCATATGATGAACACCAACACCTTCACCTGCGGCGCGTTCCACGCCTCAAGCGCCGATGACGCCGCCTCCCTCGCCGCCGCGCTCAAGACCAACATTCTTGCGCGCCATTGGATGTGCGGTATGCCCGACAAGGTCGTCATCCTGACCGCGGGCGAGTATGTCATCTCCATCTTCGGCCACACTGACCTCGTGGATGCCTTCGCCGCCCAGCTCGTCGCCAATGCCGGCGCGACGATCGTCAGCGACGATCCTGCCGTGTGACCTCTCACTGACTATCAAGAAGCAAGGAGCAAAACGCCATGCTGTTTTCCAGTGTGCCCTTCCTGTTTTATTTTCTCCCCTGCGTGCTCATTCTCTATTTCCTTGTCCCGCGGCAGCTGAAAAACGGCGTATTGCTCCTTGCGAGCCTTGTGTTTTACGGCTGGGGCGAGCCGCGCTATCTGGTGCTGATGCTCGTCTCGGTCGCACAGGGCTACGTTTTCGGGCGGCTCATCGAGCGCCATACGGAGCGGACGCGATCGAAGCGGCTCTGGCTGACGCTCTCCGCCGTTCTGAGCCTCGGCATGCTGGGTTATTTCAAGTATGCCGACTTTTTTATCGCAAATTTCAACGCCGTGACGGGAATGAGCCTTCCCCTGCTGCGCATCGCGCTGCCCATCGGCATAAGCTTTTACACCTTCCAGATCCTCAGCTACGTCATCGACGTCTACCGCGGCAATGTTCCGGCGCAGCATAACCCGATCGATCTCGCGGCGTACATCGCGATGTTCCCCCAGCTCATCGCCGGACCCATCGTGCGCTACGCGGACGTCGCCGAGCAGCTCCGCAGCCGGAAGCACAGCATCGACAAAGCGGCACTCGGTCTGCGGCGCTTCACGGCGGGGCTTGCGAAAAAGATCCTCATTGCAAACGTTCTCGGCGAGCTCGTAAGCGTGTTCAAGGGATCGGCGGAGCAGTCGGTCCTCTTCACATGGCTCTACGCCGCGGCGTATGTGTTTCAGATCTACTTCGACTTTTCCGGCTATTCCGATATGGCGATCGGCCTCGGAAAGATCTTGGGCTTCGACTTCTGCGAAAACTTCGACCATCCGCTCATCTCCGGCTCCGCTACGGAGTTCTGGCGGCGCTGGCATATGTCCCTCGGAAGCTGGTTCCGGGATTATCTCTATATCCCCCTCGGCGGCAACCGCGTGGGACGCGCCCGCTGGTTCCTGAACATCTTTATCGTATGGTTCGCGACCGGCTTCTGGCATGGCGCGGCGTGGAATTTCATCCTGTGGGGACTCTTCTTCGCCGTGCTGCTCGTGGTAGAAAAGCTCTGGCTGCTGCGCCCGCTGCAAAGGAGAAAATGGCTCGGCCATATCTATATGGTGATCGTCCTTGCCGTCAGCTTCGTGCTTTTCGATGCGGAGAGCATTTCCGCCGCGGCGAAAACGGTCGCGGCGATGTTCGGCGGCGGTCATCTGCCGTTTACGAGCGCAGAGACGCTCTACTACCTGCGGAGTTACCTTCCCTTGCTGATCGTTGCCGCCGTGGGCGCGACGCCGCTGCCGAAGCGCGCTTTCGAGGCGCTTCAGAAAAAGCGCGGCGGCGCAGCGGTGCTGACGGTCGCGGAGCCGGTCGGGATCTTTCTCCTGCTCGTCGTCTGCACGGCGTATCTGATCGACGGATCGTTCAATCCGTTCCTGTATTTCCGCTTCTGAGAGGAGGGTGACATCTCTATTATGCTGAAAGAAAAAGTGAAAAACCTCGTCTCCCTCGCGCTCGCCGGGTGCTTCCTGCTGGGGTTTCTCGTCTGGGGCATCCTGCGCCCGGACGCGGAGACCTCACTCACGGAGCGGCGACCGCTCGAGCAGGCGCCGGAGCTCAGCACAAAAACGCTGCTGAACGGCAGCTTTATGACGAATTTCGAGAGCTACACCCTCGACCAATTCCCCCTGCGGGACACGTTCCGCACGGTGAAGGCGCTCTCCGCGTTTTACGTTTTCCGCCAGAGCGACAGCAACGGCATTTACATCGCGGACCGCCACGCGGCGAAGCTCGAATACCCGATGGACACCGACTCCATCGACCGCGCCGCGGAGCGGTTTCAGGATGTCTACGACCGCTATCTCGCCGGGACGGACGCAAAGATCTACTCCGTCGTCGTGCCGGACAAGAGTTACTTTCTCGCTGCGAAAAACGGCTATCTCTCGATGGACTACGACGCATTTTTCGCCCGTTTTGCGGAGAAAACGCCTTTCGCGGAGAATATCCCCGTCGCCGATCTGCTGGAGGCTGAGGACTATTACCGCACGGACCTCCACTGGCGGCAGGAGCGCATCGGCGACGTCGCCGCGCGCATCGCGGAGCGGATGGGCGTTACGCTGAAGGACGATTACACCGTGAACGAGGCGGACGCGCCGTTTTACGGCGTCTACTACGGTCAGTCGGCGCTCCCCCTGCCGGCGGAGCGGCTCTATTACCTCACGAGCGATACGCTGGAGGATTGCCGCGTCTATGATTACGAGACGGAGCAGTATCTCCCGGTCTACGACCTCAGCGCGCCGGGCGGAAGCGACCCCTATGAGCTCTTCCTCTTCGGCTCCAAATCCCTGCTCACGGCCGAAAACCCGAACGCGGAGACGGACCGCGAGCTCATCATCTTCCGCGATTCCTTCGGCAGCTCCATCGCACCGCTGCTCATAGAGGGCTACGCCAAGGTCACGCTCGTGGATATCCGCTACCTCTCCCCGATGCTGCTGGACCGTTTCTTGACGTTCGACGGTCAGGACGTGCTTTTCCTCTACAGCACCTCCGTGCTGAACAACAGCATCACGCTGAAATAACGAAAACCGCCTGTCCTCCCGATCCGGGAAGACAGGCGGTTTTTGTTTTTTTAGATAAGACCCTGAATGAGAATGACAAGAATCAGGATCGGCAGCACCCATTGGAAATAGGGCTTGAACCTGCGGGAGAGCTTCGGACCCGTGCCGCGGTTGGCTTCGGCGAGATAATTGTCGAAGCCCCAGCCCCACTTCGTGACGCAGAAGAGCAGATAGACGAGCGAGCCGATCGGCAGCAGCAGATTGCTGACAAGGAAGTCCTCGCTGTCCAGCACGCCGCGCGCGCCGATGAGCGTCAGGTCACTCCAGATGTTGAAGCCGAACACGCAGGGCAGGCTCAGCACGGCAAGCAGCGCGCCGTTGACGATCACGGCTTTTTTGCGGCTCCAGCCGAAGGTGTCCATGCAGATGGCAAGGATGTTTTCCAGCACGGCGAGGACGGTGGAGAAGCTCGCGAAGATCATGAACAGGAAAAACAGCGCGCCCCAGATCCGCCCGCCCGCCATGTTGACGAAAAGCGGCGGCAGCGTCTGGAAAATGAGGGAAGCCCCGTCGTCCGGCGAGACGCCGTAGGAGAAGCAGGCGGGGAAAATGATCGTGCCCGCCATGAGCGCGACGAAGGTGTCCAGCACGCAGATGCGCGCCGCCTCGCCGGTGAGGGCGTGGCTGTCGCTCATATAGCTGCCGAAGATCTCCATCGCGGCGATACCGAGGCTGAGCGTGAAAAACGCCTGATTCATCGCGTCCATAATGAGCGAGCCAAGTCCGTTCTGGCGAATGGATTCAATGGACGGGAGCAGGTAAAACTTCATGCCCTCCGCCGCGCCGGGCAGGGTCAGACTGTGGACGGCGAGGACCATAATGAGCGCGAGCAGCGCGATCATCATCACCTTGGAGACGCGCTCCAGCCCCTTTTGCAGACCAAAGCTGCAAACAAGGAAGCCGAGCACGACCACGACCTCCGTCCAGATCGTCATGGAGCCGGGACTTGAGAGCATCGCGCCGAAAACGCCGCTGATATCCTCCGTGCTCATCCCGCTGTGGAACGCGCCGGTGAGGAATTTGGCGAAATAGCTGCCCATCCAGCCAGTGACGGTCGTGTAATACATCATCAGCAGGTAGCAGCCGATGAGACAGAACCAGCCGTGGATATGCCACTTCTGCCCCGGCTTTTCCAGTGTTTTATACGCAAGGACCGCGCTGCGGCGGCTCGCGCGGCCGACGGCGAGCTCCATCGTCATAACGGGGATGCCCATGAGCACAAGGCAGATAAGGTAAAACAGAACAAAGTAGCCGCCGCCGTTTTTGCCGGTGATGGACGGGAAGCGCCAGACGTTGCCGATGCCGATGGCGCAGCCCGCGCTCACGAGCAGGAAGCCGAGGCGGGAACCGAAGCTTTCGCGTTTCATAATGATGTTTTTCCTCTCTTTTCTCTCTCTTTTGCGAAGATGTTCTTATTTTACCGGGAATTTTGGGGCTTTACAAGCCCGCGTTTTCAATGCTAAAATAAGAAAAGCTTATGATACACGAGGAAAAGACCATGAACCGCAACCAGCTGAAGTATTTTGTCGCCGCGGCGGAGAGCCGGAGCTTCACCCACGCGGCGGAGCAGTTTTATATCTCCCAGACCGCCGTCACCCAGCAGATCCGGCTGCTGGAGGAGTCGCTCGGCTGCGCGCTTTTCGACCGCAGCACGCGCCCCGTGAGCCTCACGAGCGCGGGGCGCGCCTTTCTGGAGGACGCCCGCGCCATCTTAAAGCAGATGAGCCGCGCCGCCGAGCGCGTACACGATGCCTCCGCGGGGCTCAGCGGCGCGCTGCGCGTCGGCTATCTGCGCGGCTATGAGCGCAGTGACCTCTCCGCGGAGATGCGCGAGTTCCACCGCCGCAACCCCAATGTGCTCATCACCTTTTACCGCGCCAGCACGGACGCGCTCGCCGCCGATCTGCTGCGGCAGGCATACGACATCATTTTTACTTGGGACAGTACGAACCTGAAAACGCAGGAGGGTGTCGTCTGCCGGACGGTGGAAAAAGCCCGCCTCGTCGTGGCGCTCTACGCCGAGCACCCCCTTGCCCGCCGCCGCCAGCTTTTCCGCGAGGAGCTCCGCGGGGAGCATATCCTCTATATGTCCCCCGACGCCGGAGACGATTCCTACGGCGACGCCTTTTTCATGCAGCAGTACAGCCGCGCGGGGTTCAAGCCGAACATCCTCTTCCGCTCAGCGGACACGGAGAGCGTGCTTATGATGGTCTCCGCCGAGGAGGGGATCTCCATCCTGCCGGACTACTGCACCGATAAGCTTTACCACGCGGATAACCTCGTCTTCGTCCCCCTCTCCGGCGAGGGCGAGGAGGAAGAGATCATCGCCGCCTACCGCGCCGATAACCCCAACCCCGCCCTCCGCCGCTTTCTGGAGACGGAAACGGAAGCACTATAAAAAATCACGGCTCCCGCTTATGGGAGCCGTGATTTTTATTCCGTAAAAGAAACGCAGATGCGCAGACGTCCGGCTTGGTAGTCCGCGCCGATCGTGCCGCCTAAGCGCTCTGTGAGCTCGCGGGCGATGGAGAGACCGAGACCGGTGGAGCCGCTTGCGCTCTCGACCGTGAAGAAGCGGTCGAAAAGGCGCTTGGTCTGCACTTTTCCGAGCTTCGAGGCGCTGTTTTCAAAGCGGATGCTGCCGTCCGACAAGAGCGTGACCGCAAGGTCGCCGTCGGAGTACTTTACCGCGTTGCCGAGGATGTTGTCAAACACCCGGCGGAGCGCCAACGCCAGTACACATAGCGCCAGCGCCGCCGTGAGCACGATTCAGCGCATCTCCATCGTGATTTTTTCTCCTTATTTCAGATTTTTCCGCCGGAACAGCGCGATCCCCGTGGCACTGACGAGCAGCGTGAGCGCAGCCGAGGCGCAGAGGGAGAGGACGGGGCGCGGCGAACCAGCCGAGCTTGGCAATTCCGACCGCGGCAGAGAGCAGCCACGCGAGCGTGATCGCGAAGCAGCCGGCAGCGGCGGTAATGAGATACGCGGAGTAGACTCTGCCGCGCGCATGCCCCGCGATGAGCTTATTGCGCAGCGTGCCGTCCTGATACTCGACGCCGAGATAGAGACTGACAAAAGCGCCGTGGAAAACCGGCAGGAACGGGAAGAGTTGTATCAGCTGGGTTTCGAGTGTGCCGGAGCTCTCCGAGCCGCTGCTGCGCAGCAGAAATAATGCGGTCAGGGCAAACGCCGCCGCCATGCAGAGCCAGAGCGCCCTGCTGCGGCGCAGGCGGTAAAAATTCGCGCGCAGGAGATTAGTCATGGCGATCCCCTCCTCCCACAAGCTCCATATAAAAGCTCTCAAGGCTCTCGTCCCGCTCCCGGATGCTGCGGATCTCGCAGCCCTCAGCCTCCGCGCACTGGGCGAGGCGCGTGACGGAGAAGGGCATGAACACGTCGGCATCCGTCTCGTCTGAAACGGCATATTCCGCGCCGAGCCGGTCGAGCGCCCGGACGAGGGCGCTCGCATTGTCCGTTTCTATGCGCTGGCACTTGCGGCAGCGCGATTCCAACTCCGCGGCGCTGAGCCGGTTCCAGAGCGCGAGCGAGGGCGCGTTCGCCGCGCTTAAATCGCTGACCGCCTGCGCCATCCAATTATAGCCCGGATAAGCCAGCGGCGAGAAGACCACCGCCGCCGTGTAAGAGAGAAAGCTCAGAACGCCGAGGAGCCCCAGCTTCTGTACGAGCGAGCGCTTCATGGCTGTTCACCTCCCGCGGACTTATTGAACATGCGGTAAAAGAGCTTCACGTGCGCCCGCAGCTTTTCAAGGCACTCCCCTTCCCGCTCCGGCTCGCGGTCGCAGACGCCGAGGAGCGTCAGGACCGGGGCAACGTACTGGAGCGCCATCGTGTCCGGATCAGCGTCCAGCAGTTCGCCCGCGGCGATGAGACCGCGGAAAATGCCGGCGTGGTAAGCGATGAGCCGGTCCACATAGCGCCGGGAATAGAGCGCCGCGAGCTCCGGGGAGCGGAACTGCTCGATCGTCATCATCCGGCGGAAGCGGCTGATGGGATCGCTCCGGAGCGAATAGAGAAAGATCTGCTCCACCTTTTCATAGAGCGCCTCCTCCGTGATCTCCGTGAACGCGGGAACGTCGCGCCCGGCGTCCTGCACGTGGACGTCGATGCGGTCGGTGTCGCGCGCGTACTGCGCCGCCGTGGATTCCACGAGCGCGTCGAATATGGCGCGCTTGCTCGGAAAATGGTTATAGAGCGACGGCGCGCGGACCCCGACCGCCGCCGCGATCTCGCCGACGCTCACGGCGTCGTAGCCCCGCGCCGAAAAAAGCTCCAGCGCCTTGTCCAGAATGCGCTGCTTGGTGTCCTCCTGTTTCATTGTGCAGCCCTCCCTAACGAACATTAGTTTGGACGCATTATACCGCACTCCCCCGCCGCTTGTCAATAAAAACCCCTGTGGACCCGTCGGGCCCGCAGGGGTTTTTAAACTATGTTACGGATGGTCCTCCGCCCAGAGCCGCTCCGCCTCCGGCTTCCAAGCCTCGGCGTAGGCTCTGCATTTTTCGCAGAGATGCTCCGCGCTCTCCGGCGCTTCCAGATCGGTCGAGTGCGCGCCGCTCTCGGCGACCATTTTCGGCAGCAGCTCCGGATTTTCCAGCATCGGGCAGGGCCGCAGGTGGTTGCCGTTGAAGGGCTGACCGGCGCGGTAGAGCCGGAAAAGCGGCTGCTGAAGGCATTCGAGGAAGCTCTTGTCCCGGATGTTCGCCCCGGAATAGTGGATGAACACGCAGGGCTCCACGTCGCCCGCGGCGTTGATGTGGCAGTAAATGCGTCCGCCCGCGACGCAGCCGCCGGCAAACTCGCCGTCGTTCTGGAAGTCAATGCAGTAGAGCTCCTTTCCGCCGGTGATGCCGCGGATCTCGCGGACGCGGTTTTTCATATAAACGCGCTGCTCCGGCGTGAGCAGGAGCTCCGTGCCTGCCCCCGCGCCGACCGGCATATAGTGGAAATACCACGCGAACACGCAGCCGCGCTCGATGAGCATGTCGAGGAACTCGTCGCTCGTGACGGTCTTATAATTGCGGCTCGTGTAGCAGATGGAGACGCCGAAGGGGATGCGGTGGCTGTGCATCAGCTCCATCGCGGCGAGCGCCTTCTGGAAATGTCCCTCCCCGCGTCTGCCGTCGTTCGCGTCCTCGAAGCCCTCAACGCTCACGGAGACGAAGAAGTTTCCGACGCGGAGCAGGTCCTGACAGAACTGCTCGTCGATAAGCGTGCCGTTCGTGAAGGCGTGGAACGCGATGTCTCGGTGCTTTTCGCAGAGCCGGATGATGTCGCCCCGGCGCAGCAGCGGCTCGCCGCCGGTGAAAAGGCAGGCATGGGTGCCGAGCGCCTTCGCCTCGGTCAGAACGCGGTCCATCTCCTCGAACGTCAGGCGCTGGCGATGGCCGTACTCCGCCGCCCAGCAGCCGGTGCAGTGCATGTTGCAGGCGCTCGTCGGGTCCATCAGAATGACCCACGGAATATTTATGTCATATTTCTCCGCGTTTTTCTGCGCCGTCTGATAGCCGCGGAAGCCGCCCTCATAGGCGGCGTTCGTCAAAAAGGTCTTCAGAATGTAAGGGTCGCACTCGCGGAGAATGCGCTGGGTATAGTGCGCCCACTTGCCGTCCAGCTGCTCCGCCAGCATCCGCAGCGCGGCGTAGGAGGAGTCCTTCCAAGTCTTCCCCTGGATCTTCTGAACAAGGTCGATGAGCTGCTCGGCGAGGTCGCCGACGTCCTGCGTCTGACCCTTTTTTATCATGGAGTCGAGGATCGTCTCAAACGCCTTGCGCTCCGCGGCATGGGAGAGTTTTTCGGTGATGCTCATATTTTTGCGCGCCGTCCTTTCCGTTTTCCCCCATCTTAGCGCGGCGCGCCCGCCCGCCGCCACTGGGAAAGGCGGGCAAGTCCCCCAAATTGCGCAAAACAGCGGAAATGCGCAAAAAAGTCACCGCACATAGGAGCGGTGACTTTTTCAGCCCGTCAAAGAACCCCCGCTTTCATGCAGCGAAGGCGGGGGTTCTCTTGCAACTTAGCGAAAAACAAGCGAATATGGGCTGGAAAATGGAGTTATCCC
>CAVJGI010000016.1:0-31958 GCA_963649145.1 Ruminococcus bicirculans (ex Wegman et al. 2014)
TGGTGGGCTTTGGCAACTCTTATACGTACCTTCCGGGGGATCGGGCGATTCGATTTCTGCCGGTAGGTCTATTTCGTTTTGGGCTCCGGATGCGGTGAAGATGATCTTCAGGTGGTCGTCGTATAGGTAGACGGCTTTTAAGAAGAGGTTGAATAGTAGCTCTTGAAAGCTCTTGTCTGTGACGTCGCCGTCGGTCATGGCGGTGATAAATGCTATCACGGACTCCCTTGTGATCTCCATGTCGCCGCGGTCCTGCTCGATGGATATTCTTGCGGTGAGCTCCGATTCCTGCGCTTCGAGCTCGATCAAGCGGTCTTTTGTGGTTGCGGTGATGATCCCCTGCTCAATGGCGGCGAGGATGTTTGCCTTCGCCTTTTTTGTGTCCGCAAGCTGCGTCTTCAGGGACGACAGCTTTGCCGACTCCCTGTTTTCGTCGAAATACTCCATTGTTTTATCCGCGAGCCACGCGATCACGTTGCTGTTCATGGCGTACTCCTTCAGCGCGGTCGCGACTTGAAGCTCGATGTCATCGCGCCGGACGGTGGCTTTGTCGCAGGTCTTCTCTTTCCTGCGGCGCTGGCAGATATAATAATTGTGCGGCTGCGGCGCGCCGGACTTTCCAGAAATCCCGACCATCGGCGATTTGCATTTTCCGCAGTAGAGTTTACCGGTCAGCAGATACACGCTGTTTTCACGCCTCCTTTTTGTCGGGCTGTTCCTCGGATTAGTTTTTGTCTTTAACCGGACCTGCACGCGGTCGAAGAGATCCTTGTCGACGATCTGCGGGATGCCGCCCTCGACCCTCGTTTTGCCGTAAATGTAAACGCCGGTGTAGCGCTCGTTCGATATCAGCTTGTTATAGCTGCTTATCCTCCACGGATTACCATCTCTGTTTGTTATTCCGCGCTGGTTCAGGTTCCGGCTTATCTGGGTAAACGTCTCGCCTTTGTCGATGCGTCTGTATAT
Organism: Ruminococcus bicirculans (ex Wegman et al. 2014); assembly: GCA_963649145.1. Classification (GTDB taxonomy): domain Bacteria; phylum Bacillota; class Clostridia; order Oscillospirales; family Oscillospiraceae; genus SVKR01. The sequence goes on from CAVJGI010000016.1 coordinate 967, forward strand.
CTCGCGCACGATCTCCGCCTGCTCTTCGTTTACCGCGAATCTGCCGCCCTCCCCTCTTTTATATCCGTAGGGCAGCACGCCGTTTACAAGGCACTTCCCGGCGTTGTCATCGAGCCCGCGGACGATCTTGCGCGACAGCTCTTTGGAGTAGTATTCCGCGAGACCCTCCAGCATCGACTCCATCAATATACCGGTAGGGTCGTCGCTGATGTTTTCCATCGCGGAGAGGACGCGGACGCCGCAGGTTTTGAGCTGCCGCTTATAGACGGCACTGTCATAGCGGTCGCGTGCGAAGCGGTCAAGTGTGTAAACTATGACGTACTGGAATGTGCGCTTTTCCGCGTCGGCGATCATGCGCTGGAACTCCGGGCGCTTGTCCGTCGTGCCGGAGAGCGCACGATCCGCATAGACCTCTATAATATTGAGCCCCTGCGCGTCGGCGAATTTTTGAATCTCCCTCACCTGCTGCTCGATGGAAACGTCCCGCTGGGCGTGGGAGCTGTAGCGCGCGTATATGACGGCGGTCTGGAGGTTGCTGTCTGACATTTACATTCCTCCGCGAAACAGTCCCATGTCGGGGCTAAGGATGTCGAGCGTGATACCGTAGACAAACGCAAGGACGAGAATGACAAGCAAAGCGAAGATGATGTGGCGAAAGTTTTTGTTACTGCGATGCAGGTTGTCTATGGTGTTTTGCATCAGAGCATTTTTCTCGCGCTCGTGATCGAGCTCTACGACGAGGCTGTCGTCCGGCGGCTCTATAATGCCATAGAACTTATCAAGCGAAATACCGAGGACGGCACAGATTGCAGCGGTCGTCGAGACGGTCGGCGATTTTGCTCCGGAGGAGAAAAAGCTTCTCACGGTCGTCAGCGGAAGGGACGCTTCATCTGCGATGTTCTGTGCCGTTTTTCCGAGCGCCTTTTTTCTTTCGTTGCAAAGCTCCTGAATGGTGTCCAAAAAGCGGATACTCCTTTCAATTCGCCGAATGTTCGGTACAATTCGCCGCTTTTCGTAGTCAAAAACGAAAAGCCTGCATTGATTTGTCCGGTCATTTTCTGCTACGATGATCACGGTAGCAGACAGGCGTTGTGTGTTGTGTCTATCTGTTACAAGACCCTGCCGTCCGTTGCGGGGGCGGCAGGGTCGTTTGGATAGCTTAGTCGTCCCGGCTCATCATGCCGCTGCCGATTTGAGCCGGGCAAGAAAGAGGTTGAGAAAGTTCTTTTTTAAAATTTTTCAACTTTGTTGAAAGAGTTGCATTGTTTTAAATTTCATAATGTTGTATAATAAGATTATGAAATTTCGTAAAAAGGAGGACACAGGCGTGACGAAAACAGCGGTTGTGGTCCACTTGCCCGGCGTGGGGCGAGACAGTGCGGGAGGCACGTCTGTGGAGGAACTGAGGGAGCTTGCGTTAAACGTCGTCGAAGCGCTCGACGAACAGCAGCGCGCATCGCTCATCGCGGCAATGCAAGAAAGGGGTATAACAGTATGAAGGCAATCATCGGCGCAATCATCGCGTTTTCCGTCGCGTCCAACATCTGGCTTTGGGTCAACCTCTGGATGCTGAAAGACCGGCATTTCGAGTTTGAGCGGCGCATCCTCGAACTGTTAAAAGAATTTTGCCAGCAGCCAGCCGAGTATCGTTCCGACGAGAGTTCCGACCAAACCGAGAACAAAGTATAACGTCGCTCTCTTTTCGGCGCGTATTCTTAGCTCTTCTTCCCGTGCGTTTCTGTCGACAACGCCGGGCACGACTTTTCCCGCCGCGATATCCGGGAGCTTATATTCGGTTCCATTAAAAGAAAAACTATCCGGCATTTTGGTTTCCTCGATGTTTTGTTAGGATGATGCTGCCACAGCGGGCAGCAGGAAGGAGTTTATAATGAACATCATTCTTGGCGTTCTCTTTTTCCTCGCGGTCGCGTCCAATATCTGGATCTGGTTTACCCTTTACGAAATGGAGAAGCGGCAGCTCGACTTTAGAGCCAAGTTCTTCGAGTTTATGGAGGATGTCCTGAAAAGGCTCGAAAAAGATGAAGGAGACGCAAACGTTGGTGATTGGAGGGATGAACCGTGAGCGACAAAAGCGACAAACTGAGTACCATCGCGATCGTGGTGTCCATTCTCACAATGGTTGTGAACGTGTTAGGCAGCAAATGGTTTCTCGAATGCCTGAAAACTTGGTTTGGGTGAGGCGGATATGAAACACACACTCCACATTTCCAGAGAATACGTCGCGCGGCGCGCGGTGCCGGACAAGAAAGCGCGCAGGATGTCCAACGCGGACCACAAGGAGCTTCAGCTTTACACTCTCGTTCAGGCAATGCGGAACGACGACGCGCTGAAGACAATCCGGCGCGGGCAGTTGGTCCTCTGCGCCGTCAACGCAGTGCAGACCATAGTGTTACTATGCCTGTTGCTACGATAATCAAAAGGAGGACCGGCTATGAGTGACAAAAGCGAATTTAGGAACGTCACAATACTTGGGCAAGACTTTATAGTCCCCAAAAATCAAACGCCGAGCGAGGACACCTGTTTGACAATAAGCCTTATGATGCAGCAGGCGTTCCTTTCACTTGGGACATTTTCTTCCGCAAAAAAGCGCAGAGAAACGTACCGGTTTATTTTAGGATGCTGCGATAAGCTTCTATCATACGATGAAAAGCATCTGAATCCAGAAAAGACTCGATATAGTGACCGGCAATGATGCCAGCGGCCTTTTCACTTCTACATTTTCAGACTTAATCATTTTATCCCCTTCAGCGTCTTCGTTACCTCTTCGAGCAAAACGATCAGGTCGTCGCGGCTGGCGTTGTGAATAAAATCAATAAGTGCGTCTTTATTGGGCGTCTCGCTTTCGGCGGGGCGCTCTTTTTTTGCGCTTTCATCGATTGCTGGAAGTGTCGGAAACTCATTTCCATCCAATTCTTCAAGCGAAATTCCGAAGTGCTCTGCAATCTTTGTCCGCGTTTTAGTGTGTGGGATAGCTTTTCCCGCTTGCCAGTTTAGAACCGCTTGGTTTGTCGAACCTATAATCTTTGCCAGACGGTAAGCTGAGTAATTCCTTTGCGCCATGCAGTAGTTCAAATTTTCGGTAAACGCCATAAATAAGCACCTCAATAATTGTGCAATTCGCTACTCAAATATTTATTGACTTATGCTCAATAGTTGAGTATAATTGAACACGTAAGCAGTCAACAAAAGACTAATTTACCCCGACAAATAGAGCTGGCGCATATCAATGTTTGTAGCAAGACTAAGATAGCACCATTACTCCAATTTGTCAACAAAATAATCAATTTTGGAGGTGTAAAGCAATGGGTTTCGCTGAAAATCTTGTTCGACTTCAAACCGAGCACGGCGAAACAAACTACAGGCTCGCAAAGAGCATCGACGTTTCGCAGACTTCAATCAAGCATTGGCGAGAACGAGAGTGTTATCCTCACCCGCGCCATATCAAGCGCATCGCGGAGCACTACGGCGTTACCGTCTCGGAGCTAACTGGAGGCGCACAATGAACGAATTGGCTTCTATGGATGACTATGGTGTATTTGCGGACAAGCATGATACCGCAAGAGTGAGCAGCCGGAACGTGGCGGAACTTTTCAGAAAATCGCACGCCCACGTTCTGAGGGACATCAAAAACCTTGACTGCTCGGATAATTTCAGAAAATCCAACTTTGGATTTTCTGCTTACATCAACGCTCAGGGAAAAAAAGATAAGGAAGCGACGATGACGCGGGATGGCTTTATGTTCTTAGCAATGGGTTATCGTGGAAAGAGAGCAGCAGCAATCAAGGAAGCATATATCCGGAAGTTTAATGAAATGGAGAGTTTTATTCGTACATTGGTCGAGACTCGGCAAGAGTTCCCACTTTTGACGGCGAATATCAAGCTCATTCACGAAAATCCAAAACCGTATCACTTTTCAAACGAGGCAGATATGCTTAATCGCATTGTGCTTGGGATGACCGCAAAGGAGTTCCGCACACGCCATGGTCTAAACCACAGGGACAGCATTCGACCCCACCTGACAGCGGGGCAGATTTCCGCTCTGGATACGCTGCAAAAAGTGGACATTGGTCTCCTTCTTGCCATGCCGGACTTCAACCAAAGAAAACGACAACTCCAATGGTATTTTGCACAAAGTGTTAAAACGGACGGCTGCACGGTGGACGAGCTGCTGAGCGCGGAGGTGACGTAATGGACAAGCTGAAACCGGAGGACCTGACGGAGCACCAGACCTATATGCTGGTCACCTACATCGCCACCCACGTCCGGGAAGCCCTCGCCTCCCCCGTTACGGGACCGATCATCCGGCGAAAAATGGAGGAGCTCCGCCAAAAAGAAGCCGCCGACCGCTAATGCGGCGGGTCATTACGTATTAGGGAGGGTAAACAATGACAACCAAAGAACTGCTGAAAATTCAGGATTACGAGGGCGACCTCTGGCTCGACGGACTTACGAGCATCCCGGATGGCTTTAACCCCACGGTCGGCGGGGACCTCTATCTCGACGGACTTACGAGCATCCCGGATGGCTTTAACCCCACGGTCGGCGGAAGCCTCTGGCTCGACGGACTTACGAGCATCCCGGAGGGCTTTAACCCCACGGTCGGCGGGAGCCTCTGGCTCGACGGACTTACGAGCATCCCGGATATTCGAGGAAGGAAAGTGGCGTAGACGATGAGAACAGAAAATGCGTCATCTGTGGAAAAGAATTTATCTGCAACAAATACATCAAGAAGCAGACTTGTTCCTCAGAATGCTCGCTTAAACTACAAAAAAATAGAAAGCGTGAAGCAGTGCGGCGAGGAGCCGGTTTACAATATGGAGGTTGAAGAGTACCACAATTTTTCCGTCAACGGTGGAATAATTGTGCATAACTGTATGGACCAAACACGCTATCTTTGTATGACGGTCCTAAGGAGAGCATTATGAGCATTTTCAGCGGAATTGCGAATACGGTGCGGCGCATCTTCTACCCGCAGGCGGTTGCCGAGCGGGAGTTCGGGGTCTCCCCTGCCGTCAGCCTGACGATGGAGCAGCATATCGCGCTTTGGTATGCGATGCTGGTAAACAACCCGCCGTGGCAGAACTGTGATGTTAAATCCGTCGGACTGCCTGCGGCGATCTGCCGCGAGGTGACGCGCCCTGCACTGGTGGAGTTTTCCGCCAACGTCACGGGAAGCGCCCGCGCGGAGTATCTGGACGAGGCGTTCCATACGGCGGCGGAGAGCTTTTCCCGCGCGCTGGAGCTGGGGCTTGCCCTCGGCGGCGTGGCGCTCAAGCCGTATATCTACGGTGACCGGCTGCTTGTGGACATCACGGGTGCGGCGGGCTTTCAGCCGACCAAGTTTGACCCGATGGGGCGCTGCATCGGCGGCGTTTTCCGCGATAAGCCGGTCAAGGCGGGCGGCAAGTATTATGTCCGTCTGGAGTCCCACGACCTGACCGGGACCACCTACACCATCCGCAACAAGGCGTATTACAGCGACGCGACCGGGACGGTCGGCGCGGAGGCTCCGCTGGATGCGGTGCCGGAGTGGGCGGAGATCGAGCCGGAGGTCACAATCGAGAATATGGACGGTCCGCTGTTCGCCTATTTTAAGCCGCCGCTATCCAATACCGCGGACACAAACAGCCTTTGCGGAATGTCCATCTACGGCGACGCGGCTACGGTGGAGCTGATCCGGCAGGCGGACGAGCAGTGGGAGCGCCTGCGCTGGGAGTACAAATCCAGCGAGCGCAAGATTATGATGGACGGCATGTCAAGCTCGGCGACGCTGTTTAACAAGCGCCTCTTTGAGATCGGACCGTTCTCCGCGAGCGGGGATTTCTTCCAGTTCATCGAGCCGCAGGTCCGGGACGACGCCATTTACAGGGGCTTTCAAAACACCCTGCGGCGCATTGAGTTCAATGTTGGCTTGTCCTACGGTGATATTTCTGACCCGCAGACGGTGGAAAAAACGGCAACGGAGATCCGCAACAGCAAGCAGCGCAAATATGTGCTCATCAGCGGCATCCAGACGGCGCTGGAGCACACGTTCGACGCCCTGCTTTACGCGATGGACGTCTACGCGACGCTCTATGCCCTCGCACCTGCCGGGGAATACGAGGTCGCCTATGACTGGGGCGACAGCGTGCTCGACGACGAGGACACCAAGGACAAGGAGTTTGCTCGCGACCTCCAGCTTGTTAGCGCGAACATCATGAACGACTGGGAGCTGCGCGCAAAGTATTTCAGCGAGGACGAGGAAACGGCAAAGGCGTCGCTGCCGAGGGTGCAGGACGTGGTAGAGGAAAACGAACCGGTTGAGATCGAATGAGGAAATACGATTTCTCCCCTGAGCTGCTGGACGCCCTCCCGGAGGAATTAGCCGAGCTTTACCGCGGGCTGGAGGACACGCTGCTCGATGAGATTTGCAGCCGCCTGAAGCTCGCGGACCAGCTCAACGAGGTCACAGTCAACGCAATCCGTGCGCTAAGGTCTCACGGGATCGACCTGAAGGACATTGAGCGGGCGCTCCGCAAGACGGCGGGCATCAGCGAGCAGAAGCTGCAAAAGCTGTTGGACGACGTTGTGGAGCGCAACCAGAAATATTATACAGAGCTGATCGACATCGCGAAGGTCACGCAGCCACAGACGCTTGTGGACGCCGCGACGATCTCGGCGATCTACACGCAGACCAAGGACGAGCTTCGCAATCTGACACGCTCGATGGGCTTTTTGGTGGACGGCGGGCGCACGATGCTCCCCCCTGCCAAGGCTTACCAGCACGTGCTCGACAATGCCGTGATGCAGGTGCAGAGCGGCGTCATCAGCTACAACGAGGCGATCCGCCGCGGCGTTAAGGAGCTTGCGGACAGCGGGCTGAAGATCGTGGACTATGAGAGTGGGCACCGGGACCAGATCGACGTAGCGGCGCGGCGCGCCGTGATGACGGGTGTAAATCAAATCTGCTCCCGCTACACGGAGCAATCCGCCGAGTGGCTGGAAACGCCGTATTTCGAGGTTTCCGCCCACGCTGGGGCGCGAGATAAACCGGGACCGTCGCCGTGGTCCTCGCACAAGGAGTGGCAGGGCAAGGTATACTCTACCCGCAGCGGCGATATTTATCCTAGCATTTACGACGTTTGCGGTCTCGGCGCTGTGGACGGTCTGGAGGGTGCCAACTGCCGCCACAAGCGGAGCGTCTGGGTCGAGGGCGTGAGCGAGCGGACCTACACCGACGAGCAGCTCGCGCATATCGACGACGGGCTCGGCTGCACCTTTGACGGCAAGACCTATACGGCTTATGAGGCGACACAGATGCAGCGCAAGATCGAGCGGACGATCCGCAAGGTCAAGCGCGAGAAAAACGCCTACAAAGCCGCGGGGCTGGAAGAAGACGCTACGACGGCGAATATCCGCCTGAACCGGCTGAACGCGAAGTATAAGCAGTTCAGCAAGGCGGCGGGGCTCCCGGAGCAGCGGGAGCGGATGAAGGTGCTCTATACGGATGCGCAGTCCGAGAATGCGGCGGCGGCTCTCAAATCGCAGCGCAGCGAAGAAGCGGCAAAAGCGGCGTTGCAAAATAAGCAGAATAAGGCTATACTGAAAGGGAAGATAGAGGGTGGAGAAATCTCCACGAAAATCCGGCATCAGGTGCAGGCACGACACATTGAAGGGACTGCCGAGTTTGAGAGGTACAATACCGCAAGGTTGTCGAAAGGTCATACACCACAAAGCATTTTGAACGTTACGGAACAGGAAGCGCAAGAACTTGTAGACAGACTCACCGGGACGGGAAATGTGACTATTAAAACCAGAAAAGATGGTTCTTTAGAAATCAAAGAGTATGCGAACGCGGATCGGGTGATCGGAAAGTATTATGAAAGCAATACATTCCACGACACAAATCGAATTATGATCATTTACTCCAAAAAAGGGGTGCACATCGTTCCGACGGTTCCGCAGGAGGGTCAGCATGGTTAATGTATGGGAATATGCTAATGCGTTGCCGCGCGTAAAGCTGAAAACGGCGGATGGAAAGTGGCTTGTTGGGAAAGTCATTATGGTCTTGGACGCAGAAGAAACAGAAGATGTTGAGGATAGCATTGACATCGAAATGGATAGCGGCGAGATCAAGTCCTTTTACCCGAATGAAATCGAAAGTATCGAGGTGATCGGATGATCGACGACAAACTGAAAGCAGCCATTGAAAAGGCGCTTGCTGCTGGGTGCCGGGTACAGCTAAAAAAGATGAAGGACGGCACAGTCAAGGCACAGATCATCAAGGCGGAGGCGCTGAAAAACTAAATCAGGAGACCGAGGCGCAACTGAGCGCCCGGAATTGGCACGATGAGCCAGCTACCGAGTTTTTTACTCGGCGGCTGGCTCTTTTTCTTTTTCCAACACACAAAATTTTGACCGGCCCGAAGTCGCTAAACTACGGGGCCACAGTGGATGCGACCCACGAGAAAAAAGCGAGGTGGTAAAGGAGCAAGTATGAAACGCGAATTTCTGGAGGGCCTTGGTCTCGACAAGGAGACCGTGGACAAGGTGCTCGACGAGAACAGCCGCGACATCGGGCGCGAGAAGCAGAAAGCGGATCAGGCGAAAGAAGACCTCGCCGCGGTCCAGCAGCAGCTCGCCGACCGCGACCGGGACATTGAGCAGCTTAGACAGAGCAGCGGCGACGCCGACAGCATCCGACAGCAGCTCGAAGAGCTGCAGGGCAAGTATGACAAGGACACCGAGGCATACAAGGCCCAGCTCGCCGACCGCGACTATTCCGACGCCGTTGCGCGGACGATCTCCGACAAGGGGATCAAGTTTTCCAGCAAGGCGGCGGAAAGGGCGTACATCGCCGACCTCAAAGCAAAGCATCTGGAGCTGAAGGACGGCGCGCTGGACGGCTTTGACGACTGGCACAAGGCGCAGACCGAGGCAGACCCCTCCGCATTCCAGACCGGCAAGCCCGGTCCCACGTTTGCAAAGCCCGTTGGTACCGGCGGCGCTCCGGCGAGCGAGGGCAAGGGCGCAATGTTCGCAAAACAGTTCAACGCGCAGTATTCTGCGCAGAAATCAACGAAGGAGTGAAATAACCTATGTCTTTTGTGACTAACACCAACGGCACGGTTTACCCGAATTTCCTCGACAGCGAGGTCGGGCTTGTGCTGAAAACCCGCAATATCCCCGCATCCCTCGGCGTGCAGGACGGCGCTTACAAGACCGTCAAGCCCGGCACCCCGTATCCGTCCAACGACGCAAACGCCGTCGGCATCGTCTTCGAGGCCGTGGACGTCACCAACGGCGACATGCCCGGCTCCGTGCTCGTTGCCGGTCGTGTGCTCGCCGACAACCTGAGCCTTGCCACGGCTGCGAAGACCGCGCTGTCCGGCAAGGGCATTGTCTTTGCCGATGCGCCCGCCGTCACCCGTGGCTACACCGTGACTTACGACAAAAACGACGGCACCGGCGATGTTCCCGTGGACAGCAACAGCTACTTTGAGGGCGCTGTCGCCAAGGTCTCCACGAGCTACCCGCTGACCAAGAGCAACAACACGCAGACCGGCTGGAGCCTCACCAAGGGCGGCGCTGCCGTCACCGAGGTCGAAATGACCGGCGACGTCACGCTCTATCCCGTCTGGACCACCGCAGGCTAAGTAAGGAGGTAAACAAACTATGCCCGACATTCTGAACCTTATTTCCGACGCGGAGCGCCTTGAGTTCTCCCAGAACCTCTCCGTTTCCCGTCCCAGCTACATCGGCGACCGCATTTTCCCGGACCAGAAGACCGAGAACATCAAGGCGGAGTATCTGCGCCTCGCCGAGGGCGCGAGCATCCCCGTGATGGCGACCGTCCACGCCTTCGATACCGAGGCGGAGATCGGCACCCGCCCGGTCTTTGACAAGACCGAGGTGGAAAAGCTGCTCATCAAGCGCAAGATCAACCAGACCGAGCGTGTCCGCCTGCTCACCGAAAACGGCGTGTATGCCGACGACGCCATTGTGCGCTATGTCTTCGACGATATGCGCCAGATGGCGGATGCGGTCAAGGTGCGCACCGAGGTCGCCAAGATGGAGGTCCTCGCCACCGGCAAGATGACCATCAAGGAGAACAACCTCGACCTGACCGTGGACTACGGCGTCCCCAAGGCGAACACCGGCTTTAAACTCGACCTCAGCGCCGACGCCGACATCATCGGCCAGATGCAGGAGATCGCCGACGCTGCGGCGGAAAGCGGCAATGCGCTGACCGAGATCGTGACCTCCAACAAGGTCCTGCGCAAGCTGGCTGCCAACAAGGGCATCCAGACGATGATCTACGGCAGCATCGGCGCGGGCACTTACGTCCCGGCGAGCCGCCTGAGCGAGCTGTTTACCGAGCTGTTCGGGTTCGGCACCATCACCACCAACGACCTGCGCTATAAGACGCAGACCGCGGCGGGCAAGGAGGCGACCAAGCGTTTCTTCCCGGACGACAAGCTCGCGTTCCTCTCCAACGGCACCGCCGCTTCCTTCGGTGCCGGTCTCTGGGGCGTCACCCCGGAGGAGGCGGAGTACGGCCAGTATTCCGACAAGAGCGCGGACCAGTTCATCACCATCACCCAGTGGGCGACGCCCGATCCGGTGGCGGTGTGGACTAAGGCGAGCGGTCTGTTCATCCCCGTCGTTCCCAATCCGAGCGGACTCTTCATCGCCGCGGATGTGAGCGACTAAGAGCTGACAAAAAGGCGGTCCCGGTCATCGGGACCGCCGAACGGAAAGGATGTGTCGAATGGCTTACGCCGACTATAACTATTACATTTCGGTTTATATGGGCTGCGCGGTGCCGGAGGACGCATTCCCCGCGCTTGCACAGCGGGCGTCGGCTTACGTTGACTACGCCACGATGGGGCGCGCGGCGAACGCCTCCGGCAATGCCGGGGACGCCGTGAAAAACGCCGTGTGCGCGCTCTGCGAGGTGATGCAGGACGGCGAACGGCTGAACGCCGTATCCAGCGACACCGCGCAGCCACTCTCCAGCGAGACGGTAGGCGGATGGTCCCGGAGCTACGGCACAAAGGCGGTATCTTCGACCGACTTGCAGCTCATCGAGAGCCGCAAGCGCGAAGCCGTCGCGATGTATCTTGCGCCTTACGGACTTTTGATGGCGAGGGGGTACGGACCATGTCCATGTTCCCCAACACTGTAACCGTCTACAACGTCGTCCAAGGTACCAACCCGGACACGTTCGAGGACACCGAGGCGCTTTACATCACCGTTCTGCGCGGCGTGTTTCTGGACGCTTCCAAGGCCGTCAACGTGCGCGAGAGCGGGCTGGAGGGCGCGGACGCGGTAAACCTCTATATCCCCTTCTCCGTGGACGCTGCGGACGGTCTGACGGGTCAGGCGAAGCGATACGTCGCGCCGCAGGAGTTCAACGCCGCGGCGGATAAAAGCGGGCTTTGGACGCTCTCCTACAAGGGCAACGGCGGAACGACGCTCTTTGTCAAGGGCGAGTTTGTCAGCGAGAACCTGAACCTTGTGCAGGCGCACGACGACTGTTACAGCCTCACCAAGGTCGATACGAAGGACTTTGGCAGCGCGGATATGCAGCACTTTGAGTGCGGGGGTGCGTGATGTCGCTGAAATTCACGGTGGGCACGCAGGGAATGGCCGAGATCAAGGCGGTGCTTGCGCAGGCCTGCAGCAAGGCGGAGCACGTTCTGGCGACGCAGGTGGAAAAGGACACACAGCCGTTTGTTCCGGCGCTCACGGGCTCTATGACGTCGCGCACGCGCGTCGTCGGGAACAAGGTCATCTATCCCGGACCTTACGCGCGGTATCTTTACAACGGCAAGCTGATGGTAGACCCCAACACCGGCAGCGCTTACGCGCCGAAGGGCGGAACGAAGATGGTCACGGACCGAAACCTTGTGTTTAACCAGACCGTCCACCGGCAGGCGCAATCCCACTGGTTTGAGGCATCCAAGGCGCAGAACCTCCAGAAATGGACGCGCGTCGCGAAAAAGGCGGTGACACGATATGGAAAAGACTAAACGGACCGTTCCGGCGGCGGAGGAAGATCAGATTTCCCGCAAGCTGCTGGTCTGGCTCAACAAATTCCCGGACAAGCCGGTGGACCTCATCCGCTTTGAGTTTCTGCCCGCCGACGCCGAGGCGATGGCGCTGTCCACCATACAGGCGGCGTATATCGTCAAGCGCTATATCCTCGGCGGCTATCAAGCGGAATACCAGTGCAAGGTCATCTACCGCGTGAAGCCGGGGAACAGCAACGACAAACGGCTCAAGGCGGACGAGCTGCTGAACGCCCTCGGAGACTGGGCGGCATCGGAAGAGCGCCCCGACATCGGAGACGGCAGGCGCGTCATCCGCATCGAGCCGACGACCCGGTCCTCGCTCTTTGCGATGTACGAAAACGGAGACGAGGACCATCAAATCCTTATGAAAATGAATTACGAGGTGAATGTTTAATGGCAGCAACTTACACGATCAAGGGCAACACCGGCGAGGCTGCGTCCCGTGATCTTATGATCACTTACCTCAACACCGGCACCAGCGCGGCACCCGTGCTCTCCGCGATGGGGCGCACGGTCGAGGACAGCAGCATCGAATATGACTACTCGCAGGAGACCAAAACGGACATTCTCGGCGAGACCCACACCACCGCGAAAAAGCCCACGCTCACGCAGACCTTCTCCGGAAACAATCTGCTCGCGGGCGACGCGGTGCTCAACCACATTCTGGATATGAACGTCGTCCGCCGCAACATCGCGGAGGCGCTCAATCAGGATGTCATCATCGCCCACCTTTACCTGACGGACAGCGAGGGCAAGCCCTTCGCGGAGCGCTGGAAATCTTCTTCCGTGCTGCTCACGACCAACGGCGGCGCGGGCGGCGATATGCTGGCGAGCGACATCGAGGTCACTTACGGCGGCGAGCGCGAGACCGGCACCATCAGCAAGGGCAGCGACGGCACGATCACCTTTACCGCCGACACCTGACAAAACATCCGGGGCGGGTCTCCCCCGCCCCAAATCTTAGGAGGAATGCAAAATGAAAGAGCTGAATTTCGACACCGGCGTCGTTACTTATAGCCTGAACGGGAAGCACGAGCTTTCGTTTAACCCCACGGACAGTGCGTTCGTGGAAAAGCTGTTCACGGCGTTTGACACGCTGGACAGCAAGCAAGAGGCATACAAAGCCGAGGCGGAAAAGACGCAGGGCAAGCGCGAGGTCTTTGAGACCGCCCGCCGGATGGACGAGGAAATGCGCGACATCATCGACGAGGCGCTGGGCGCTGGCACCTGCGAGGCGCTGTTCGGGGAAATGAACCTCTACGCGCTGGCGGACGGGCTGCCCGTTTGGGCGAACCTGATGCTCGCCGTGATGGACGAGGTGGACACCACCTTTGCCCGCGAGCGCAAGGCGCAGAGTCCGCGGCTCGCGAAGTACACCAAGAAGTATCACAAATGATCTACGATCTGCCGACCGCCGTGGAGATCAACGTCACGGAATACGCGATACGCTCCGACTACCGGGCGATCCTCGACATTATCGCCGCGGTCTCCGACCCGGAGCTGACTGAGGAAGAGCACGCTGTCGCCGCGCTGGACATCTTCTATCCGGACTTCGCGGATATGCCATACACCGATTATGAGGACGCGCTCCGGCAATGTATGCTTTTCGTCAGCGGCGGGCAGCGCGACGACCGTCCCGCGCCGAAGCTGATGGACTGGGAGCAGGACTTCCCCCTCATCGTCGCGCCGGTCAACCGCGTGCTCGGCAAGGAGATACGCGCGGAGGAATACGTCCACTGGTTCACCTTCCTCTCGGCGTATCAGGAGATCGGGGACTGCACCTTTGCTCAGGTCGTGCGCATCCGGCAGATGAAGCAGAAGGGCAAAAAGCTCGACAAGGCGGAGCAGGAATATTACTCCCGAAACCGCGCCCTTGTCGATTTCAAGCAGGCTTACACCGCGGCGGAGGAAACCGCCGTCAGCGAGTGGATATAAAAAAGCCGCCCCGGTGATGGGGCGGCAGGGTGTCAGGCTTTTAGCTTGTATATGTCCGACTCCGGACTGTTGCCAAACGTTGTGATGGTGTCCTCGCTCTGGTTCGGAAGCATCCAGAAAATCAGGTCGTAGTAACCGTCGCCGTCAATGTCCGGGGCTGGGAAGTCCTCGCCGAAATCGAAGATGTCCGCCTGTGCGTGCAGCGTTTCTCCCGGTCGGATGAAGTTGGTCCGCTTTTTGATCGCCCATCCGTTTTCTTCAAGGTCCCTTTGGTACGCTGTTTCATCCACGCCGCCGAAAGCCGGGGCTTGGATCAGCTCGTAACTTCCGTCCACTTTCACGCCGACGACCTTCATGTAGATGCGCACCGCGTCGGAGCGGTTGTTCGTAATGTCGAAGCCCTCACCGTTGTAGGAAATGCGCAGGTCCTCGAACAGGATGTAGCAGTTTTTCTCAAACACTTCCCCCGGCTCGATGAGCCGCACCGGGGAAACGGTGTGATGGGGAACTTGCGTGTAGGTGGGCGTTTGGGAAACCGAGGCGCTGGAAAATGGCTTTGAGATGCTGATTGAAATTCGGATGAGCGCGCAAATGCACCCGATGCAGATGCAGATGACGCCGATTGCCGGCATCCCCTTGCTGCGTTTCTTTGGCTTGTTTGTCATTTTGCACAACCTCCCTTTTGACTAATTGTCACACAAAAAGCGGAAAAATTCAACTCGAAATTGGAAAGAAGGTGATTTTATGGCGGATGCAGACGGTTCCATTATTTTCAAAGCGGAGGTCGATGACAAGCAGGCTCAGTCGGAATTGAACAGGCTTGCAAAGAAAATCGACGATCTGAAAGCAAAGATGGCTGACAAAAAGTCTCAACGCTCGGCGTTCGCTGCCGAGGCGGAGGAATACGGGCTTCGTCTCGACGAAGCGAAAGTGAAACTGCGAGAGCTGCTTGACACAAAGGGAGACAAAAACGCGATCCGGGAAGCTCGTGAAGAGGTTTCAACCCTCAGCGCTGCTTTTAACAAAGCACAGGGGACGGTCGAACGCCTTGACGCATCCATCGCAAAGGATGAACGCGAGCTTGGGCGAGCGGCACACCGCGCAGGGGAGCTGTCCCAGCAGCTTGCGGGCGCGAACAGCATCTCCGGGAAAATGTCCGACGCCGCCGCGGAAGCGGAAAAACGGTTTGAGAAACTGAGCAAACGCATTGCCGGACTCGCTAAGCGGGCGCTTGTGTTCTCCGTCATCACAAAAGGACTAACAAAAGTCCGTGAGTATTTTGGCAGTGTTATCAAGTCTAATGACGAAACTGCCGCTGCAATTGCAAGACTAAAAGGAGCACTGCTTACACTGGCGCAACCGATCCTCAATGTGATTATTCCGGCTTTTACAAAGTTGATAGATATCCTGACAAAAGTAGTTACTACAATTGCAAGTTTTATTTCCGCTTTGTTTGGAAGTTCTATCGAAGCGTCGTCAAGTGCGGCGGAAAGCCTGAACAAAGAGCAGCAGGCGCTTCAAGGCGTTGGTGGAGCAGCAAAAAAAGCAAGTAAGGACCTTGCGTCTTTTGATGAAATAAATAAGCTCTCCGGTGAAAATGCATCCGGCGGGGGCGGCGGTTCTTCTTCGATTGCACCGGACTTTTCTTTCGCAAAAGATGGTCTGTTGTCTTCTCTCAAAATTTCGCTTTCTGATGTGCTTTTTGAATGGGGAGACGATATTTCAGCCGAAAACATTATCTCAAAAGTGATAGTCGGTCTCGGAGCAATTTGCGGTGGAATTATCGGTTTTGCAGTTGGCGGAGTCGGAGGAGCTGCAATCGGAATGACAATCGGCGCTGCTCTTGGGCTTATCGTTTCCAACATGACAATGGACGGAGACGGGGAAATGAGCAGCGAAGAAGTGATTAAGATTGCCGTTCTCGCTCTTGGAGCCATTGCCGGAGGCGTTTTAGGATTTATTGCCGGAGGACCTACAGGTGCCGCAATCGGCGTTGTAGCTGGAGCAGGAATAACATTGCAGATAAACAAACTGTTGTTCAACAACGATGGCGTTTTAAGCGAGGAAGAAATCGCAAAAACAATCATTGTCGCGCTTATGGCTCTCGCGGGAGGCGTTATTGGGTTTGCCGCGGGTGGTCCCCTCGGCGCTCTGATTGGAGCGACAGCCGGAGCTGTTTTTACTCTCGACATTACGAAAATGCTGTTTGACGGGAACGGTCAAATAGACAAAACAGAGCTGATCAAACTACTTGTTTTGGCGCTTGGGTTATTGGCTGGCGGAATAATCGGATTTGTTGCGGGCGGTCCGCTCGGAGCTGTGATTGGCGCAACCGTAGGAACGGCGGTGTCACTCTCCATTGTGGATATTGTTTGGAGCAAAGACGGAAAAGGCGGTGTTAAGGCGCTGAAGATTTTGACGACTCTTGCAGACATTCTAAATGTCATAGGCAACTTCATGGCATTCGGCGTTACGGGAGGACTTCTTTCGGCAATTATCCAAACAAATCTTAGCCTGAAAATTCGAAAACTCATTTTCAAAAGCGACGACTCCGACGAACCCGGATATGAAGAAGGGCAAGAGATTGGCGATAACGTAAAGGCTGGCGCCCAAGACTCCCTCGGTGTTCATTCGCCGTCTACTGAGTTTCAGGAAATGGGCGGTTATTTGATGCAAGGAATGGAAAACGGCATCAAGAATGATCAAGATCGCGTAACGAAAGCGTTTAAGACTGTTTTGCAAGGAATGAAAGATGAGTTCAAAAACTGGCTTTCCGATTTCAAAACAGATTTTGGGAACTTCAAAACCGAGTTTTCCGAAAATTGGAGTAATTTTTGGAAAGATGAAAAAACAGTTTTTTCAAACAGCATGAAAGAAGCAAGTTTCGACGATTTTGAAACGAACTTTAACACCGGATTTGATAGTTTCAAAACAAGTTTTTCGACCGATTGGAAGAATTTTTGGAGTTCCATCCACTATGACTTTGTTGTCCAGTGGAACGGGGTTCTTGGGTCACTGCAAACAGGTCTAAACAACGCGGTAAGCGCCTTGAATGATTTGGTAAGCACATCCAACTCTTTGACTCCGTCAAATGTGTTTTACGGTCCCGTATCTACAATCAATGTGCCTCTTATTCAGCTCCCCCGTCTTGCGCAGGGCGCGGTCATTCCTCCCAACCGGGAGTTTATGGCGGTGCTGGGAGACCAGAAGTCCGGGACGAACATCGAGACGCCGCTGGCGACGATGGTGCAGGCGTTCCGTCAGGCGCTCGCTGAGGGCGGCTACGGCGGAAGCAGCGAGGCGGTGCTGATGCTCGACAAGGAACAGCTCGGCAAGGTCGTCTGGAAGCTCAACAAAGCCGAGGGCAACCGCATCGGCTTGAACCTCGCGGGGGTGTGATATGACGTACATCAAGATCAACGGGATCACCTTTGACGCGGAGGTCGCGATCTCGAAGTATAACCGCAACTTCAACGTTCTCGACGGCGAGAACGCGGGGCGCGTGATGACCGGGCGGATGGTGCGCGACGTGATCGGCACCTATCTCGGACACAAGCTCACCGTGTTCCGCCGGGGGAACAACTACAAGGGTCTCGACGACTTTTGGGATTATCTCTATCAGCACAGCGTGGACGACTCCGTGCAGCTCGAAGCGGCGGACGGGCAGACGACCATCGCTTACGAGGCTTATTACACGAGCGCGACGCAGGACATTGAAAAGGTGGAGGACGGCGTGAACTACTGGGGCGAGATCGAGGTGAATTTCATCCCGATGGACGCCCAGCTCCGCCCGGAATGAGGTAGCAAATGGGAAAGACGACCGTAATTTATAAGGACATCGCGGTAGGCGCGGCGGAGGCGGCGACCGTCTCCGCCACCGGGCAGACCTCGGATAGCGCGCCCGCGTCGCTGGTCCCCGGCGTTGACACCGGGAAGGTCGTCACGCTGGAGCACAGCCGCTGGGCGCTGGACGGCTCGTTTGACGTCTGGTATGAGGACGGGAGCTACGCCTTTTGGTCCTCGGTGCTCTCCGGCGCGGACGGGTCGTTCGAGGCTCCGCCGGTCATCACGGTCTCTTTCGGGCAGCAGTTCACCAGCCTCGGCGTGAGCCTCACGTTTGACACGGCGACGGGCGAATATTGCAGCGCCGTGAACATCCAGTGGTATCAGGGCGACACGCTCAAAGCCTCGCAGGACTTCGCGCCGGACAGCGCGGAATATTTCTGCGCAAAGACCGTGGAGAGCTATGACAAGCTGGTGATCACCCTGAAAAAGACCAGCCTGCCGTACCGCCGCGCGAAGCTGAACCACATCGTGTTCGGCGTCGTGCGCCGCTTCGGGATGAGCGAGCTGCGGTCCGCATCCGTCACAAACGAGATGGACGAGAGCGCGATCGAGCTGCCGATCTCCACATTCAACTGGACGCTGGACAGCGCCTCAGACGTGGAATATATGTTCCAGCTCAAGCAGCCGGTCGAGGCGTGGAACAACGACAGTCTGCTCGGTGTGTACTACATTTCCGGCTCTTCCCGGCAAAGCGAGAACATCTACGACATCGAATGCGACGACGCCCTCGGCGTGCTCTCTGAGACGCCTTTCGCGGGTGGTGCGTACCTTTCCGGGGTGAGCGCAAAAACGCTGCTGACGGCGCTCGCAGCGCCCTTCTCGGTGGAATACGCCGAAGACGTGGAGGACGCAACGCTCACCGGCGTGCTTTTGGAGCAGACGGCGCGCGAGGCGATCCAGCAGGTCATCTTCGCGTGGGGCGTCTGCCTTGCAACGGACGGCGGCGCGGTCATCCGGGTTTTCAACCGGGACACGGAGCCGACCGTCATTCCGCAGAACCGGACCTTCACCGGCGCGACGGTCGATACCGACGCCATCGTGACAAAGGTCTCCGTCACCGCCCACACCTACACGGCGGCAAGCAACGGAAACGTCAAGATCGGCGACGCGGCATACAACGACGCGACGACCGTCTACACGGCGAGCAATCCCAACGTCACGGCAAGCGACAGGGAGAACGTCAAGGAGATCACCGACGCGACGCTCGTCTCCACCGCCATCGGGCAGGACGTGGCGAACAGGGTCTATGCCCACTACGCAAAGCGCAACACCGCCTCGGCGCGCATCGTCTACGGCGGGGAGCGCCTCGGCGACTGCATCAGCGTCGCAACGCCGTGGGGTACGCTCACGACCGGCAATCTGCGGAAAATGGAGATCAAACTGTCCAACACCGTTGTTTACGCCGCGGAGGTGAAGGGATGACAGAAACCGAAAACGGCTACGAGGTAAGCCTTCCTCGGATCACCTCCGCCGCATTTAGCGTGAACCCCTGCGTTGTCGGCGCGCGGACGGTCATTTCCGTTTCCGCCGACGAGATCATCAAAGTGCTCTATCCGGAAGACTGGTATTCCGGAGAAATTTATTCAGATGAGGTGTAAAAAATTATGTCAGTTGAAACCGTAAAATTTACCCTGAACGGTCAGACTTACGATCTGACCTACGACGCAGCCAGCAAGACCTACAAGGCGACAATCACCGCGCCGAGCGTCACGAGCTGGAACGAAAACGACGACCACAAGTACCACGGTACCGTCGTCGCGACCGACGACGCAGGCAACTCCACGACCGCGACTGTCAGCGACTTTGCGACCCTCGCGCTCCGCGTCCTCGAAAAGGTCAAGCCCGTCATCGCTGTCACTTACCCGACGAGCAACGCCTACATCACGAGCGCGACACCCGCCTTCAAGTGGACCGTCACGGACAGCGGCTCCGGCATTGACCCGGAGACCATTTCCATCAAGATCGACGGCAACACCGCGATCACGTCTGGCATCACCAAGACCGCCATTACCAATGGCTACGAGTGCAGCTACACGCCCGCCTCGGCGCTCTCCGAAGGCTCGCACACGGTGTATTTCAATGTCTCGGACAACGACGGCAACGCGGCTTCTCAGGCGTCCACCAGCTTCACGGTCGATACCGTCCCGCCGACGCTCAACCTGACCAGCCCGGCAGACGGTCTCATCACCAACAAGACCACCATCACCGTCGCCGGTACCACCAACGACTCGACCTCCAGCCCGGTCACGGTCAAGGTCATCGTCAACAACGGCACGGCGCAGAATGCCGAGGTCGGCTCCGACGGCGCGTTTTCGATCAACGTCAACCTGACCGAGGGCGCAAACACCATCAAGGTCATTGCCACCGACAGTGCCGGCAAGTCCACGACCATCGAGCGCACTGTCACGCTGGATACCGGCGCGCCGGTCATCACCGCGATCACGCTCACCCCGAACCCGGTCGATGCGGGTGCGACCTACATCATCACCGTCACGGTCACTGACTGATGGTCGTAAAGCTCTGGGGGAGCTGCAACGGCGCGGACATCATCTGCTCGCCACTGGGCGGGGAGCGGTGGGAAACCACCGTTCCCGCCGCTCAGGACGGCACCTATATCATCGCGCTGTGGGCAGAGGACGAAGCCGGGAACACCGGTTACTTTGCCACCATCCGGATCACTTACGATCCGTCGAAGCTGTGCTTCAAGGTCGAAATCCTTGAAATCGGCGCAGGATTTTCCGTGGACGACGTTCTCCGCGTTCTCGCGGGCGACCGGTTCGGTACGGAGTTCAGCATCGGGGAGCTGTCCTATTCTCTGGACGGCGACCCCGTGCGGAGCGAAATTGTGAAATGCGAGGTGTGCGGTCTATGAACTGCGAAAGCGAAAAGGTATTCGAACTCGGCGAGCGCCGCCGGGTCACTATGCGGGTTTGGCTCAACGACCACGCGGCATTCCAGCCCGCGGACTGCACGTTTGCTCTGCTGCTCGGCGGCGTTGCCGAGGCGGAGGGCGCTTGCGATACGGCACAGGACGGCGATGCGTGGGAGCTGTCCTGCGAGGTGCAGCCGAAGCAGCGGCGACCGTATAAGCTGACTTACACCTTCGGTCTCGGCACCGAGATCATCAAGCGGTCGGTCAATATCCGGGTGGTGTAACGATGATCACCCTCATCACCGACCGCACACAGGCGGATGTCAGCCGCGTCCGGCAGCTCGCGGCAAAGGGCTACGCGAATATGACCGACGCGGAAAAGACCGAATGGGCAGCGGACCTCAAGGGCGCTTACAACGCCTCGGACCTCAACCGCGTGGGCAACGCCGTCAACTACCTTGTCGGGCGGCTCACGCAGCTCCCGGAGGATATGCAGGCGTATCTCACCAGCAAGGGCGTTGCGCCAGATGCGTTCTTCGCGGTGCCGTATGACCCGGCGGACTACGACTTCGAGGCAAAAATCACGTGGCAGACGTCCGAGATACCGTCCGGCTCGGATATGGCGGAATACCTCGGCAACGTGGTGCTGCTCCGTGCGGCGTTCGACTACGACACCGACGCCCTGCCGGAGACGATGGAGAAGCTCACGTTCACCGGCGCAAACGCCATCGAAAAGGCGCTGCTCGGTCTGGACGCCAAAATCACAGACTGGAAAGCGGAAACCGAAACGCTGATAGACAACACAGCCGCCGAAGAGGTTTACTCCGACGACGTCTATGCAGCGGAAATTTGAAAGGAGAGATGAATAATGAAGGATCGCGTCCCACTCTACCCCGGTCGGGTGAAGCTCGAACCCGTTGCGGGGCAGGAAAACATCTACGATATGACCCGCGCCGACAGCCCGCAGCAGATTGGCACCAAGCTGAACAAGGCTAACCTGCTGACGGATGAGACCGTTCAGGCGATCTTCGGCGCGCTTGATGACAGCAAGACGCCGAACGATGCGTTTGCCGCGCTCGCCGTGGCTATCGCGAGTGGCACTAAAATTCAGACCGGCTCTTATGTCGGCACCGGCACCTATGGCTCGGCTAATCCGTGCAGTTTAACGTTCGATTTTGAGCCGAAGTTGATTATTATATGCGGACGAGCTGTTTGGCTTGCTTCAATATTTGTTAATCCGTCCCCCTTTGCTTATAGTGGTGGTAATGGTCAAAGCTCCAACGGGGAAAAATTCCCTGAAATAGCTCTAACATGGGGAGATAACAACGTTAATTGGTATGCTTCGGGAAGATTTATGGGCGGTAGCGGCTCTTCCACACAAAACGCTTGGTGTCAATTAAATGCGTCTACAGATCAATATTTTTATATCGCTATAAGTTAACCAATGGCAATATATTTATATGTATACCCGCTATTGTTTAGCTGATTTTGGGAACTGCTTGTACTATACCAAGTTATGGTATTGCCGGAAAATAAAGGATTAGCCGAACACAATATATTTGTAGATGTTGCCGTTGTTATTTAGTTGATATGATGCTTTATTTTTGTTGTACCATTGCAGTTTATTAGACGAATATGTGAATATAATGTTTTGCGCATATTCGATTGGCGCGTATGTTTGCTCTGGAACCCAAATAAAGGCATTCTCATATGGCAACGCAGTATCTTGACTTGATATTGCACCGGCGTGAGACGCATATATTCTTTGAAGATAAACTATGACAAGTATTGGTTCTCTATCGAACAATTATGCGGAGCCTATAGCAAGCCACTTATACGTGGTTTTATTACCATTGCACTGGTTGTAGTCGGTGCCATATTTAGTGTACCAAGAAAGAGTATTATTTGTCTTATCAAAATTACACAGTCCAGATGTTCCGGTTACGCCAATTTGTGTTGATGATTCACCTTCTATCCATAAAAAGCAATTCAACCAGCAGCCATTCAAGGGAATCAGTCCATTGTTTAGTGAACAAACCGCAACCATCAATGGCTCAAAATCGAACGATTTATTCTCCCCACCCGCACTTCCCTTCTCCGCGCGCCGGTACTCGGTCATCGGCGATGGACGCGGGATATCCTCGGACTAACCCGCAACGTCAAAAAGTGTCGGAAATCTTGTTGCCGGGAACGGGACGTTTTATTCCTCTTCCGTCGCAAAAACGCTTCATTGTGGAGCGGTCGACGTGGAACAGGCGGGCGACGGCAGCGTAAGTGTTGTCCTGCTCTATGAGTACGCGAATGGTGCTTTCATAGGGCGACAGGCGCGTATTTTTTCCGAGTGCGCCCTTGGGTCTGCCGAGCTTGAACCCGGCGGCGCGGCGGCACTCCAGCGCCTCTTTGGTGCGCTGGGAGATGAGGTTGCGCTCGATCTCGGCGGACAAGCCAAAAGCGAAGGCGAGGACTTTGCTCTGGATATCGTCGCCGAGGCAAAAGCCGTCCTTGATCGTGCGGATGCGGCATCCGCGGTCCATGCAAAGGTGGAGGATGTCCATGATCATGTAGAGCGATCTGCCGAAGCGGGATATCTCCGTTGCGATGATGGTGTCCCCTGCTGCGGCGCGATTCAAAAGCTCGCCGAGCTTGCGCTTCTCCGGCTGCGCGGTGCCGGATACGGTCTCGGTGATCCACGTGTCAACGGTGAGCCCTTCCCGCTCGCAAAACTGCGCGATCTCAAAGTGCTGGTTGGTCTCCGTCTGTTTATCAGTGGAGACCCGGATATAAGCATAAACCATAGTATGGCCCTTTCAGAATTTGGAGGTGTAAAAAATGAAAATCATTATGAAAGACCCGCGGGCGAACGGCGGACGCCCACCCATGCAGTCATGGAACAGTATAACACCGCCGGACGGTTTTGTCTTGGTCCCGGACGACTTTGACGCGGAGATTTTCCAGACGTTCCGCGGATTTGTCCACATCGAGCACGACGGGACGTATCTGACCGGGATGACCGGCAATCAGGACGCGCTGGACGCCTATCTGGAGGAGTTCCCCGACGTGGAGCCCGGAGAGCCCGAACCCACCGCACAGGACGACACCGACGCACTTATGGTTGACCACGAGCTTCGCATTACGATGCTGGAGCTTGGACTGACGGAATAAAACGAAAGGAGAACACGCAATGCTTTACAGAACGCTGAAACGAATGATCGAGCGCAACCAGACCGAGGGGATGCAGGAGAAGCTGGACATCTTCTACGCCGCCGGGCGCATCACTGCGGAGCAGTACAACGAGCTTGTGGGTATGCTGCCCAAGGAGGAGTAAATGCTCTATGAGTTCAAAGCCCCTGCGGAGATTGGGGTGTATGTCAACGGGTCGAAGTATTCGCTGGCACAGGTGAAGCGCGTTGTGGGGGCGGATGCTGTTTGTAACTTCCAGCTTTTCAACGGCAACTGGACGGCGTGCTGCTTTACCAAGGTCGACGGCAAGGTCATCGCCGACGACGGGTACATTTACGAGGGCTTCGGATGGGATAAGACCGGCGGGGCGCTCTGCTGGGACACGAGCGACCATGCGGCGAAGTATGAGAATTTCGCGGGCTGTCTGACCGTGGTGAAGGACGGGAAGTATCCCGGCAATCCGGTTCCGGCGGCGCTCGCGGGGGCGCGGGGGCGCACGGCGCTGGGCTTGAAGGCGGACGGCACGATCGTGATGTTCTGCGTTCCGGACGCGCAGGGGCTGACGATCCCGGCACTGGCGGACAAGCTCATCGCGCTCGGCTGCAAGTATGCCGTGAACTTCGACGGCGGCGGCTCTTCGCAGTGCTCCACGCCCTCCGGGGACGTGCGCAGCACGCGGGTGGTGCATACCCTGTTTTGGGTCAAAAATAAGAAATCGGAGGTGGATGACGTGACGAGTTATCCGGCGATCAAGAAGGGCAGCAAGGGGCGCGCGGTGAAGAGCCTCCAGACGCTGCTTGCGAGCTGGGGCTATTCCTGCGGCTGGTTCGGCGCGGACGGGGATTTCGGCACGGCGACGTATAACGCGCTTCGCAAATTTCAGACGGCGCAGGGGCTTCCTGTGACGGGCGAGGCGGACGCGGCTGTGTGGAACAGGCTGATCGGAGGTTGACGGAATGAAAATCTATCTGGACGTTTCGGAATGGCAGTGCGAGGTGGACTGGGACAAGGTTTCCGGCATCGACGGCGTGATGGTCCGGGCGGGCGTCGGGACGCGGCAGGACAAGTACTGGCTGCGGAATATTTCCGAGCTGAACCGGCTGGGCATCCCGGCGGGCGTTTACTGGTTCAGCTACGCGAAGGACGCGGAGGAAGCGGCTGCGGAGGCGGAGGCCTGTCTCGCCGCGATTGCCGACTGGCGCATCGAGCTTCCCGTCGCCTTCGACTTCGAATACGAGAGCCGGGACAAGCTGGAGAGCGCCGGTGTGACGCCGGGCAAGGAGAATGTCAGCGCCATCGTGCGCGGCTTCTGCGAGGCTGTTGAGGGCGCGGGGTATTACACGATGGTGTATTCCAACCGGGATTTCTCCGGGCGCTACTTCGAGGATGACATCCTGCGCAAGTATGACCTCTGGCTCGCGGACTGGAAGGCACTCAGCGAGACGGCGCAGCCGGGGATGAGCTGCGGACTGTGGCAGTACGGCAAGGAGCGGCGCGTGGGCTTCGGCCCGGACGTGGACTGCAACGTGGCGCTGCGGGACTACCCGGCGATTATCCGGAAAGCGGAGCTGAACAACCTCGTGGAAAAGACCGATCCCGTGGTGGACTTTGCGTATTCGCTGGGCCTCACCGCGGACGGCAGCGACAAGGCGGAGGCGGCGACGAAATACGACCTCTGGCGGGCGCTGTATCTGCAAAATAAATGAGAGGAGGTGAAACGAAATGATCAACTGGAAGGTGCGCATCAAGAACAAGAGCTTCTGGCTCGCGCTCATTCCGGCGGTGCTGCTGCTCGTGCAGGCGGTAGCGGCGCTGTTCGGCTTTGAGCTGGACCTCGGCGCGGTCTCCGAGAAGCTGCTGACCGTCGTCAATGCGGTGTTTGTGGTGCTGACCATCCTCGGCGTTGTGGTAGACCCCACCACGCAGGGCGTGGCGGACAGCGAGCGGGCGATGGGCTATGACGAACCGGCGAAGTGACAACCGCTGCATTGCGGGAGCTTACAACCCCTCAGTCGCGGCTGCGCCGCGCCAGCTCCCCTTGCACAGGGGAGCCTTTAAACGGGAAAGGAGACGGAGACAACACACATGACGGAGATCATCTGCGCGGTCGTGAGCGCGCTGGCGGCGGTCGTCTGCGCGCTTATCGCAAGGAGCAGCAAGGCGGCGGCGAGCCGCGCGGAGCGGCACGCGGCGCTCAGGGAGCGCGAGAATCTGCTGATGCTGAAGATGACGGACGCGAATATGCAGCTCGCCATCGTGTCGGCAAACGCGCTCACGGGCGGACACAATAACGGCAACGTGGAGCGTGCCCGCGACGCCGCCCGCGACGCTGCCGACGAGTACATGAGGTTTATGCGGGAAGTGACCGCACACGAAGTGGCAAAGTAGGACATAAACCATCTGGACGGGGCAGAGCTACGACCTGCCGTCTCTGCCCCCACGCGCTGCCGCAACCGGCGCGCCCGCAAGTCCACGGCGCGGAGAGAAACGCAATGGACAAGATGCACCAGCAGATCAGGGCAAATTTACAGTCTATGGCTCCCCTGCGCGCGATCGCGTTCGTGGAGCGGTTGCAGCTCCCGGAGGACGAGGCGCGCACCGTCATCGAGTGCGACGTCCGCCGCCGGAGCTGCCTCGAAGCGGCTTACAATCTCAATCTATCGCCGGAGATGATCAAAAATTACCGGCGGCGCGCGTACAAAAAAATAGCGGATGAACTGCGATACGGCACCTGAAAGGGTGCCGTATTTTTTTACGCTTTTTCGGCACTTTTCCGGCGCTTTTCTTCACACTTTCGCGCCGCGTTTTCAGGCTACGATGATGGCAAGGAGGGCGGTGTGATGTCTTTTTGCTACTACAACGAGAACCCGAAGGGGCGCAATGTCGGCGACTGCACTGTCCGCGCCATCTCCAAGGCGACCGGGCAGGACTGGGGTGACACTTACCTCGCCCTCTGCATCCAAGGTTATCTGGAGGCGGACCTGCCAAGCTCCAACGCCGTCTGGGGCGCTTACCTCCATTCCCTCGGCTTCCGGCGTTACATCGTTCCGGATAGCTGCCCGATCTGCTACACCGTCGCGCAGTTTGCGGACGAGCACCCGGAGGGGACGTACATTCTCGCGCTGTCCGGTCACGTCGTGTGCGTGCAGGACGGCGTGATCTACGACAGCTGGCACAGCGAGAACGAAACGGTGCTCTACTACTGGCGCCGGGAAAGTGAGGAATAGATCAATGCCCTATCCGTACTATGGAAACCCGTATTACCCACCCCCGATGCAGGACAGTCTCGGTCAGCTCCGGCAGCCGCAGATGATGCAGCAGCCGATGCAGCCCGCGATGCAGCCGAACCCCGTGGCGCAGGGGGGCGTCCAGTGGGTCAGTGGCGAACAGGAAGCGCGGGGGTATCTCATCGCGCCGAACTCCGCCGTAGCGCTCTGGGACAGCAACGCGCCGACCGTATATCTCAAGCAGGCGGACGCGAGCGGCAAGCCGACGCTGACCGTATACGACCTCGTGGAGCGCGCAGGCGCGCCGCAGACGCCCCCGGAGGGCAAGGCGGTGGAATATGTCACCCGCGAGGAATTTGACCGTCTGGCGGCGCTCGTGGGCGAAATGAAGGGCAAGAAGAAACGCAAGGTCGAGGAGGATGAGGATGATGAATAACCCGCTGTTCAAAGCGCTCGGCGGCGGGCAAATGCCCGGTCCGGTAGGTCAGTTTCAGAGAATGATGCAGCAGTTCCAGCAGTTCAAAGCCAACTTCAAGGGAGACCCAAAAACGGAGGTTGAAAAACTGCTGCAATCCGGGAAAATCTCGCAGGCGCAGCTCGATCAGGTACAGGCTATGGCAAAGCAGTTCGGGGACCTGATGCGTTAAGCAAACAATTAGCAAAAATAAGCAAACAAGTTAGCAAAATCAACATCGTGGCCACGGTTTGATTATAAAAAAATTCAAAAAGAGGAGTGATCTAATGTCTCTTACTGACGGTATGCCCACCATGACCATGCCGGTAGCGCCCGCGAACACCAACAGCGGTGGCGGCTTCGGCTGGGGCGGCGAAGGAAGCTGGTTCATCATCCTGTTCCTCATCTTCGCGATCTTCGGCTGGGGCGGAAACGGTTGGGGCAATAACGGAAACGGCGGCGGTTCCGGCGTCGTGGACGGTTATGTGCTGACCTCTGATTTCGCCAACATCGAGCGGAAGCTGGACGGCGTAAATAATGGCATCTGTGACGGCTTCTATGCGATGAACACGGGGATGCTCAACGGCTTCGCCGGTGTGACGCAGGCTGTGACGAGCGGGTTCTCTCAGGCGGAGCTTGCCCGCTGCAACCAGCAGGCGGCGCTCATGCAGCAGCTTAGCGCGATGCAGATGCAGGCGCAGGAGTGCTGCTGCGAGAACCGCGCAGCCATCGCGCAGGTCCGCTATGATATGGCGACGCAGGCTTGCGACACCCGGAACACGGTTCAGTCTGCGACCCGCGACATCATCGACAACCAGAACGCCAACAGCCGCGCCATTCTCGACTTCCTGACGCAGAGCAAGCTTCAGGACCTCCAGAGCGCTAATCAGGAGCTGCGCCTCGCCGCGTCTCAGGCTGCGCAGAACAACTATCTGATTTCCCAGCTTCGCCCGACGCCGATCCCCGCTTACCAGTCCTGCAACCCGTGGGCTGGCGGGAGCTACACCGGCTGCGCCGGATGCGGCTGCTGAAAAACTCCATAGCATAGCTTTTTGCCGACATCGGCAAAATGGTCGGCCCCGTGCCGATACTGACCAAAAACGCGGCGGGGCAATCGTCCCGCCGCTGTATTTTTCAAGTGTTTTCTTTTCCCTCTATATACTGGATAATCGCCTTATCAACGATTTTGCTAATAGGCACGCTTGTTTGCTTTGAATACTCTTTTAGCGCTCTTTCGGCTTCAAAGCTAATAGTAGTAGAAAATCGGACTCTGTTTTTCAATTCATTTTGGGCCATGATGCACCTCCTAAAATTTAATTAAGTTTAACACAATATCCACTTGAAATCAAGCTAATAATGTGGTATAGTTTAATTAAACTTAATTAAACTAAGGAGAAAACGAATGTGTCACATATTATTGATTTAACAGGGAAGCGGTTCGGACGTCTTTTAGTCTTGTCGCAGGATTTTAATTGCAAAAGAAGCAAGATGACTAAGTGGGTGTGCAAATGCGATTGCGGCAACGTAAAATCTATAAACGGTGCGAGCTTAAGAAGAGGGCTAACCAAATCTTGTGGCTGCTTGCAGTCCGAACTCACATCTGAGCGTTGCCGAATTTATAAAGGAGACGCAGTCGGTGAAAGGCTCCATTCAATTTGGCGCGGAATGAAAGAGCGGTGCAATCGAGAATCCTGTATTAGCTATCCTCTTTATGGTGCTATTGGCATTTCTGTTTGTGATGAATGGAACAGCTCGTTCTTGTCTTTTTATGAATGGGCAACTCAAAACGGATACTCTATCGGGCTGTCGATTGACAGGGTCGACAACAGTAAAGGCTATTCCCCCGATAATTGCCGATGGGTTACTCCTAAAGATCAAAGCAATAACACGAGAAGAAATGTGTTTTTGACATACAAGGGGGAGTCCAAAACGATTGCGCAATGGGCCGAAATAACAGGAATAAAACAGCCTACGCTCGCATATCGGAAACGGTGCGGTTGGACGGATGAAGAATGCCTTGAGGTGCCCGTCGTTAGGGGGAACAATCAAAAAACAAGAGAAAAATAATTTTTAACATTTTCACAGAAAGGAGCATCAACATGCCTGAATATACCGCTATTGCTACTCAGACTGTGGCGGAAAATCAGAACACACTTTTCACTGAAACACCCATTCCTTGCACAAGAGGGCTTGTGGCCCATCGCGCGGGGTCTGGACTGTTCAATCTTCGCGGTAACTGTTCTCAGTGCCGCGCTCGTTACAAGGTGGACTTCGGCGGCAATATTGCCGTGAGCGCCGGAGGCACAGCGGGGCCAATCTCTATTGCGATTGCGGTAGACGGCGAGCCTCTTGCATCATCGGTAGCTACAGTTACGCCTACCGCAGCGGAAGCGTTTTTTAACGTGGCAACGTCCGAATACATCGATGTGGCAAAGGGTTGTTGCGCGTCGCTGTCTATCCGCAACGTAAGCGGTCAGAGTATTGACGTAAGCAATGCCAACTTGATTGTCACAAGAGTTTGCTGAAAGGAGAATGGACATGAGTATGAAAGCAATGTATGACCTGCGCGATATGCTCTGCAAGGAGCTGGACGAGCTGGTCCGCAAGGGCGAACTCGGCGCGGGCGATCTGGAGGTCGCGCACAAGCTGACCGACACCATCAAGAATATTGACAAGATCGAGATGTACGAGGGTGACGAGGAATATTCCGGGCGCTATCCCCGCGACGGCGCGTGGGAGGCGGATATGCGCGGCACTTACGGTAGGGGCAGCTCTTACGCCCGACGCGGCTCGCACTACGTCCGCGGTCACTACAGCCGCACGGAAGCGCACGAACGCCTCCGCGAACAGCTTGACGATATGATGCGCGACACGGACGATGACCGCGTGAAGGACGCATTGCGCCGCGCGATGAACCTGATGGAGAGCTGAAGGGGGTGCGTCCCCGTGGTAGACAAGGACGAGCTCCGGCTCTGGATCAGTAGGCTTGAGACAGAAGGATCGAGCTGGACAAACTACGAAAAGCTGGCGGCTCTGTATATCATACAGGACCGCCAGCAGGGGAAGCCGGAAGCGGCTCCGGTCGCTATGTACTCCGCGGCACCCGCGCCGGATATTATGACCGTGGCCGTGACCGGCGACAGCGATTTTCTGCGCGCCGTAGACGGCAAGGACGCTGAAAGGGCGTGGGCGGTGATGGACGAGCTGATGGACACCCTCCGCATCGTCAACGAGCGAGTCTATGACAGTGTAATGGGAAAGCTGAAAAGGATCTGAAAAAGGGAACAGCGCCTATCCAAGCGGACAGGCGCTGTTCTTCATTTTAGGGGGCACGTTAGGACGAAAACCCCAGATATAGCGATGATTTCCGCGTCAGGGTACGTATAACGTGACTTTGGTGG
>CAVJGI010000017.1:0-31950 GCA_963649145.1 Ruminococcus bicirculans (ex Wegman et al. 2014)
CGTTTCTTCCATTATACCAGAAACCGGGGCGGTTTGGAAGTTCTTTGACAAGCTGTCGCGTCCTTCGGACGCGAAACTTATTAAATTTGCGCCAAAGGCGCATTCAAATTCACTATTATCCAGAATCCATAATATGTATTATGTAAACGAAACTTCATATCAGAAAGTTAACATAACATTGGGCGGGCGATCAAATAAGAGTTTACATAACAAAATGGATAGGTCAAAGAAAGACCTGCCAACTCAGTCACACTACCTTATCCCGCAGAAACTTGGTTAACATAAAACCAACAATCAAACACTTTTCCCTTTCTCCGCCTTCCGTCGCGCGCGGCGGGCTGCCGCCGCTTCGTATTCGGCGCGCTCCTCTTCGGTGCCGGGGATGAGCCCCGGCACGGGGCGGCTGTGCCCCTCGGCGTCGATGGAAACGAGGGTCAGGTAGGCGCGGTTGATGAGCTCGCGCGAGCCGTCGAGGTGCTCCACGAAGGAATCCACGCGCACCTCCATCGAGCTCCGCCCGACCCAGACGAGCCGCGCAATGAGCACGACAAGGTCGTTCTGCGCCGCGCCGCGCAGAAACTCCAGATGCTCCACCGAGGCGGTCACAACGTCGGCGTGCGCGTGGCGGATCGCGGCGAGCCCCGCCGCCTCGTCGATCCACGCCATCAACTGCCCGCCGAAAAGCCGCCCGCCGCCGTTCAGATGCTCCGGCCGCAGGCGGTAAACCTGCTCGATCATAGACTGAGAAACGTGTTTTTCCATAAAAATTCGCTCCGTTTTTCGACAAAATACCGGGACAAGGATACCGCGAAGGGAGTTGGTTTGTCAAGAGTTCTTCAATGTTCGTTCAAGACGAAACGTTATGTAAACTAAATGAGGGGCGTTTCGCGCCTGCGGGCGCGACTTACTTTGCCCCTCGCGGGGAAAGTAAGCAAAGGCGCGGTCAGGAGGAAAACCCTTTCGATTGGGTTTTCCTCCCGACACCTTCTTTTCCTGAACGACCAAGAGGGTCTTACGACCCCCTTGGATTCCCCCCTTAAGTTGGGGTTGATACGGTTTTACTATGGGCGGTAGAAATAAGCCGTACAAACGCCGGTTACGCGCCCTCAACCAAAAAGAACAAAAAATCAAAACCGCGGCGAAGCCGCGACCTTAGAAAAAACTCCCCGGAAAGGGGAGCTGGCGGCGCTGCGCACCGCCTGAGGGGTGTCACGATTTAGCTG
Source organism: Ruminococcus bicirculans (ex Wegman et al. 2014) (assembly GCA_963649145.1). Taxonomy (GTDB): domain Bacteria; phylum Bacillota; class Clostridia; order Oscillospirales; family Oscillospiraceae; genus SVKR01. Next base: position 1,224 of record CAVJGI010000017.1, read on the forward strand.
CTGCTCCCGGTGATGCTCCCGCAGTTAAAACGCCGGTGCTTCGATATGGGAGGGGATCCAAGGGGATCGTGAGATCCCCTTGGTCGTTTAGGAAAGGGATTGTTAAGGGAAAACCCAATCGAAAGGGTTTTCCCTTAACTGCGCCTTTGCTTACTTTCCCCGCAGGGGGAAAGTAAGTCGCGCCGCGGCGCGAAACACCTTCTTCAATTCGTCCGCGAAGCGGACACTAATTTTCTTTACGCCGCCTCCAGCATCTCCTCGATGCTGATCCCGTAGCCCCGCGCGGGGTCGCTCAGCAGCACGTGGGTCACGGCACCGACGATCTTGCCGTTTTGCAGGATCGGGCTGCCGCTCATGCCCTGCACGATGCCGCCGGTGGCGTCCAGCAGGTCCTGATCGGTGATGGTCAGGAGCAGGAAGCGGCTGTCCGTGCAGCCGCGGTAAATGCGGCTGATCTCAATGTCAAATTCCTCCACCGCGTCGCCGCGGACATTGCTGAGGATGGTCGCGGGACCGAGCGTCACCTCGTCCTCATCCGCAACGGGGATCGCCGCGCCCGCGGCGCTGAAGTCGCCGCTGCCGAAAATGCCGCGCGCGGTGTTTTTCTCCAGCGCGCCGCGCACCGTTTCGCGGTCGAACTCGCCGCAGAGCTCGCCCGCCTTGCCGCGCTCGCCGCGGACGACGTCCGTCACGTGCGCTTCGGTGATGCAGCCGTCGGCGCAGGGCAGCAGCTCGCCGCTGTCGAGATCGTTCACGCCGTGGCCCAGCGCGCCGAAGGTGCCGCTCGCCGGGTCGTAAAACGTCACCGTGCCGATGCCGCTCACGCCGTCGCGCAGCCAGAGACCGAGCTGCCACGCGCCCTCCGCCGTCTGCGCGGGCTGGACGGAAAACGCCGTCTCCGTGCCGTCCCGGTCCGCGACGACGGTCACGGCTTTGCCGTCCAGCGCGCCGACCGCGGTCAGAAACTCCGCCGCGGAGCGCGTTTCGCGCCCGTTTACGGACAAAATAAGATCGCCGGGCGCGATCCCGGCGTCCGCCGCCGGACGCACCGTGCCCGCCGCGGTCTCAACGTCCGCGAGCCCCACGACGAGCACGCCGCCCATCTCCAGCTCGATCCCGACCGCGGAGCCGACCGGCACCAGCTCCTCGGCGTCCAGCGCCGCCGCCGGGGACGCCAGCGCCAGCAGCATCGCCAGCGACAGAGCCCAAGTTTTGTGCTTCATATTTTTGAAATTCCCTCCTTTTTCCGTTTTTCGCGCGTTTTGCCGCGCAATATCAGTTTGCCGCGGGGCGCATCAAAAACACCCGGCAAATCTTTTTCCGCGGCGGCATATATTTTATGGATTTGAAAAACATGTCGGAGGGAGTTTTTTGAAAATGAAAATTTTGCGCTTGGGAAGCCGGGGACCGCAGGTGCAGCTGCTCCAGCTCGCGCTGGAGCGCGCGGGCTTCGCCGCGGGCGGGACGGACGGCGCGTTCGGACGCCGGACGCAGGACGCGCTGCGGCGCTTTCAGCTGAGCCGCCGCCTGACGCCGGACGGCGTCGCCGGGGCGCGGACCCACGCAGCGCTGGAGCCGTTTTACACCGGCTTTCTGCGAAAGCGTCTCACGGAAGGCGACACGTTTTACCGCCTCGCGCGGCGCTATGGGACGAGCGTCCGTGCTATCGCGGCGGCGAATCCCGGCGCCGCGGCGGAGAATTTGCAGCCGGGCGCGGAGGTCGTGGTGCCGCTCGGCTTTCCCGTCGTGCCGACCGGCATCGCGTGGTGCAGCGCGCTGACGGAGCTTTGCTGCCGCGGTCTCGCGGCGCGCTATCCCTTCCTCGCCGTCTCCGAGATCGGCAGGAGCGAGCTTGACCGTCCGCTCTGGCTGCTGCGGCTCGGAGCAGGGGAGGGGCGCGCGTTTTTCAACGCGGCGCACCACGCAAACGAGTGGATCACGGTGCCGCTGCTGCTGCATTTCGTCGAGGAACTCGCCGAGGCAGCCGTCCGCGGCGCGGCAATCGGCGGGTATGACGCCGGGGCGCTGCTGCAAAACGCGGAGCTCGCCATAGCGCCCTGCGTGGACCCGGACGGTGTGGACCTCGTGACCGGTGACATTGCGGACGGACCCGTCTTCGACGCGGCGCGCTCGATCGCGGCGGCGTTTCCGGATATCCCGTTTCCGGACGGCTGGAAGGCGAATATCCTCGGCGTGGACCTCAATCTGCAATACCCCGCGGGCTGGGAGACCGCGCGGGAGATCAAGTTCGCGCAGGGCTTCACGAAGCCCGCGCCGCGCGACTATGTCGGCACCGCGCCGCTCGCCGCGCCGGAGAGCCGCGCCGTTGCCGATTTCACGCGCAGCTTTGACCCGGCGCTGACGCTCTCTTACCACACGCAGGGCGAGGTCATCTTCTGGAAGTACCTCGACATCGAGCCCGCCGGGGCGCGCGCCCTTGCGGAGCGCTTCGCCGCCGCGAGCGGCTACGCCGTCGAGGACACGCCCTATGCCTCCGGCTTCGCCGGGTATAAGGACTGGTTCCTGCTCGATTTTGACCGCCCCAGCTACACGATCGAGGCGGGGATCGGCGAAAACCCGCTGCCACTTTCAGACTTTGCGTCGATTTACGCGAAAAATTTGGGCATTCTGACAAAAGCACTCGCCGTGGTTGGCGGAATGCTCAGTTGAAATGCAATTTACGAATCAGCTGTTTTCATAAAATTGCAAAACGGACAGAAACACTCGTGGAAAAATGCAGGAAAATTGCAAAACAGCAAAAAAGAAATTTCATTTTCCCTCTTGACAAATCTTTCAAACGTGCTAAAATACGGCACATAATTGAAAAACAAAAAGGAGAGACCGAAAATGAAAAAACTGATCGCTGTTTTGCTCGCGCTGTCTCTGGCGTTCGCGCTCTGCGCCTGCGGCGGAGATACGAAAAAGGATGAACCCGCCGCCAAGACCGATACCGACACCGTTGCCGTCAGCGCCGTCGTCATCGCGCGCGACGATGTTCCGGAGGACGAGATCTACGGCTTCGTCTCCGCGATCTTTGACAATATCGACGCCATCAAGGAGCAGCATGGCAAGGGCGCCGAGCTCGACCTCGCCTTCGCGAGCGGCGTGACCAGCGTGCCGTATCACCCCGGAGCGGCGAAGTATTTCGCCGAGAAGGGCTACACCGTCGCCGCCACGAAGGACGGCGCGGGCGTCGGCGATACCAAGGACCTGACCTTCGGCACCGGCGGCGACGCCGGCACCTACTACGCCTTCGGCAGCGTGCTCGCGAACTTTGTCTCCATCAAAAATGACTTCTCCGTTACGGCTGTCACCTCCGGCGGCTCCAAGGCCAACGTGGAGGATATGACGAGCGGCGACGTCCAGCTCGGCTTCGTCCAGTCCGACGTTATGAGCTACGCCTATCACGGTGAGCGCCTCTTCGACGCCAAGGTCGACGGCTTCTCCGTCGTCGCGGCGCTCTATATGGAGCAGGTCCAGATCGTCACCACCAATTCCGCCATCAGCTCCGTCGCCGATCTGAAGGGCAAGACCGTCTCCATCGGCGCGGTCGGCTCCGGCGTTTACTTCAACGCCATTGACGTGCTCGACGCCTACGGTCTGACCGAGAGCGACATCAAGCCCGTTTACCAGAGCTTCGGCGACAGCGCCGACTCCCTCAAGGACGGCAAGATCGACGCCGCGTTCATCGTCGCCGGTGCGCCGACGAACGCCATCACGGACCTCGCCACCTCCGGCAATGTCTACCTCGTCAGCATCGACAAGGAGCACAGCGACGCCCTGCTCGCCGAGTCCCCGTTCTACTCTGCCTACACCATTCCCGCCGATACCTATTAAAAACACGGCACTCGGAGATGCAGACCCTCCCGGTCTGCATTTCCTTTGATAAATCTCCATGCAAGGAGGAGCCCCAAAAATGGCTGACAAAAAGAAAAACATCCCCGCCGGCGACATGTCCGCGGAGGACATTATGCGGCAGTATGACCGCGAGTCCGCGACCCGCATCTGGGCTGGGATCCCGCGGCGCGTCGTGCGCTATATCATGGCCGCCTTTTCCCTTTACTGCATCTGGTCCACGCTGTTTTCCACGGCGGACCTTCCGATCCGCCTCTCCGCGTTTCTGGGGCTGATCGTCATTATGGGCTATCTGACCTATCCCGCCAGCAAGCACCATGTGAAGCCGAACCGCCTGCCGTGGTACGATGTCGTGCTGATGGCGGCGGGCGCGTTCTGCTTTTTCTTCTTCTGCTTCCGCTATAACAGCCTCGTGATGGTCATCACCTCCGCGGGCAAGATCAACCCGTGGGGCGATAACGCTCTGCCGAATGCGTGGTTTTATCTGATGATCGGCATCGTGGGCGTGCTCGTGCTGGCAGAGCTCTGCCGCCGCTGCGTGGGTCTGCCGATCCTCGTCGTCGCCGGCGCGCTGCTGGCTTATACCTTCGCGAGCGGTCAGAACCTCGCCCGCGTGGTCTACACGCTCTTTTACGGCACAAGCGGCGTTATGGCGACGCCCGTGCAAGTCTGCCTGAAGTTCATCGCCGTGTTCATCATCTTCGGCGCGTTTCTGGAGCGCACCGGCATCGCCGCGTTCTTTATCGACCTCGCGAACTGCGTCGCCGGGTCCACCTCCGGCGGTCCCGCCAAGGTCGCCGTCATCTCCTCCGCGCTCTGCGGCATGGTGAGCGGCTCCTCCGTCGGCAACACGGTCACGACCGGCTCTGTTACGATCCCGATGATGAAAAAGACCGGCTACCGCCCGGAGTTCGCCGCGGCGGTCGAGGCTGCCGCCAGCACCGGCGGGCAGATCATGCCCCCCGTCATGGGCGCGGCGGCGTTCCTGATGGCGGAGTATATGGACGTGAAATACGGTCAGGTCGCGCTCTGGGCGATCCTGCCCGCCGTGCTCTATTTTGCCGGTATTTTCATGTCCGTCCACCTCGAAGCGAAAAAGCTGGGGCTGAGCGGCGTTCCGCGCAGCGAGCTGCCGCGCTTCCGCGTGCTCGTGAAGAGCATTTACCTGCTGCTCCCGCTCGTGCTGCTCGTCTGGCTCGTCGCGGCGAACGTCCGCTCGCTCCAGTGGAGCGCCTCGGTCGCCATCGTGCTCTCCGTCGTCGTGAGCCTGCCGGTGCTCTTTCTCGACAGTAAAAAAGAAAAAGGACCCACCGCCGCTGTTATGGCGGAAAAGACCGGGGACATGGTCGTGAGCGCGCTGGAGTCCGGCGGCCGCGGCTGCATCACCGTCGCCGTCGCCTGCTCTATGGCGGGCATCATCGCCGGCTGCATCACGGTCACGGGTCTCGCCTCCAAGCTCATCAACGGCGTCATCGCGCTCTCCGGGATGATCCCCATCCCGATGCTTGCGGCGCTGCTCGCCCTTTTCCTGACGATGGTCTGCTGCATCGTGCTCGGCATGGGCGTGCCCACCACGGCAAACTACTGCATCATGGCGAGCACCTGCGCGCCGATCCTCATCACGCTCGGTATCCCGAAGGTCGCGGCGCACTTTTTCGTGTTCTATTTCGGCATCGTCGCGGACATCACGCCGCCGGTCGCGCTCGCGGCTTACGCCGGCTCCGCGATCGCAAAATCCGACCCGATGAAAACCGGTGTCATCGCCACGAAGCTCGCCATCGCCGCGTTCATCATCCCCTACATCTTCGCGCTGGAGCCGAGCCTGCTGCTGATGAACAAGGGCGTCCTCGCCGCCGTGCAGGTCATTGTGACCTCCGCCGTCGGCATGTTCGGCGTCGCAATGGGGCTTGAGGGCTTCTTCCGGGGACGGCTGCACTGGCTGTTCCGTCTCCTCTGCGTCGCCGGGGGACTGCTGCTCATCTATCCCGGCTGGGCGACCGATCTAATCGGCGTCGTCTTGGTCGGCGGCGTCATCGCCCTCCAGCTCGTCCGCGGCAAAGCCGCAAAGCCCGCAAAAACCTGAAAAAACGCAGTCTGAACCGCCGGCCGGCTTCGCCGCCCGGCGGTTTTTCTTGATTTCTTCCTGAACATGGTGTAGAATCTCCTTCGTATCGGCATATAGTATAAAACCGAGTATAAAACCGGCAGTGCTCTTTTCTGGTTTGGAGGTAACACGCTTGGCAGAGGCAAAAAAGCAGAATTTTCTCCACGGTGCGGCGATCCTTGCCGCCGGCGTGGTCATTATGAAGATCCTCGGCGCGATCTACAAGATCCCGCTGCAAAACATTCTGGGCGACACGGGCTACGGCTATTTCTTCGCCGCCTACACGATCTATAACGTGCTGCTCACGATCTCCACCGCGGGACTTCCTGTGGCGCTCAGCCGCATGATCAGCGAGGCGAACACGCTGGACCGTCCGCGGCAGGCGCGGCGGACCTTCCGCATCGCGACCGTCGTGCTCGCGGTGCTGGGCGTCGTGTTCTCGCTCGCGATGTTCCTGTTCCCGACGGAGATGGCGGTGCTTTTCGTCAGCAAGGCTGAGGTCAGCCAGTGTGTCTGGGCGCTCTCGCCCGCGGTGCTGCTCGTGTGCCTCACAAGCGCGTTCCGCGGCTATATTCAGGGCCACGGCAACATGACCCCGACCACGGTCGGACAGGTGCTCGAAGTGCTCGTCAAGGTCATCGTCGGGCTCGTCCTCGCCGTGATGTTCACCCGCGCGGGCAAGAGCCTGCCCGTGAGCTCCGCCGGCGCGATCTTCGGCGTCACCGCCGGCGCGCTCGCCGCGCTCATCTATATGTTCTGGTGCTACCTGCGCCAGTACCGCGGACCGAGTCTGGAGGCCTGCCGCCTCAGCAGCGACCAGCCCGATTCCGTCGGACATACGCTGGGGCAGTTTATCCTGATCGGCCTCGTCATTACGCTCGGCGCCTCCGTTATGAGCGTTATCTCCCTCATCGACACGAAGCTCATCAACGTCCAGCTCCCGAACGTCCCCGGCATCGGTCCCGCGCTCGCCGACGAGCTTTACGGGTCCTACAGCGCCATGCAGACGCTCTATAACCTCCCGGCGAGCTTCATCACGCCGATGACCATCGCCATCGTCCCGGCGATCTCCGCCGCCGCCGCGCGCGGCGCGCACGGGGAGGTCGGCGCGACGGCGGAGAGCGGGCTGCGCATCTCCGCGGTCATCGCGCTGCCGATGGGCGTCGGGCTCGCCGTGCTCGCCGACCCGATCGTCCATGTGCTCTATCCGCGCACGAACGCGATGGGTCCGACCATTCTGGTCTATATGTCCGTCGCCTCCGTCTTTGTCTGCATCGCGCTCGTCACGAACGCCATTTTGCAGGCGGGCGGACACGAAAAGCTTCCCATTTTGTCCATGGTCGCCGGCGGCGTTGTCAAGATCGTCTGCAACCTCCTGCTTGTGAGCCGCCCGGAGATCAACATCCTCGGCGCGGCGATCGGCACCATCGCGTGCTACGCCGTCATCTGCGTGATGAACTGCGCGTTCATTTACCGCCGCCTGCGCGTGAAGCCGCATTACGGCAGCGCCTTCCTCCGCCCGCTCGTGAGCGCCGCCGTCATGGGCGCGGCGGCTTGGGCGGTCTACGGCATCGCCGCGAAGCTGCTGCACGTCGCCGCGGCGGAGAGCCGCGTGCCGGTCATCCTCGCCATGGGGCTCGCCATCGTAGTCGCCGTCGTCGTCTACGTCGTGATGGTCGTCGTGACGAAGAGCGTCACGCTGGAGGATATGAAGCTCATCCCGAAGGGCGAGAAGATCGCCCGGCTGCTGCACATCAAATAAAAGCGAAAAGCCGGTCGGAAAAGGACCGGCTTTCGGCGTTTTGCAAAGGAGACGATCGCTATGCCCGATTTTGAACTGAAGGACCGCTATGACTTAAACGATTTCCGCCGCCTCGTCGCCGTGCTGCGCGCGCCGGGCGGCTGCCCTTGGGACGCGGCGCAGACCCACGAGTCCATCCGCCGCTGCGCGCTGGAGGAGACATACGAGCTCTGCCACGCCATCGACACCGGCGACAACGAGAATCTGAAGGAGGAGCTCGGCGACGTGCTGCTTCAGGTGCTGCTCCACAGCCGCATGGAGGAGGAAGCCGGGCGCTTCGACCTCGACGACGTGGCGGACTCGGCGTGCAAAAAGCTCATCTTCCGCCATCCGCACGTCTTCGGCTCCGCAGCCGCGGTGAGCGGGGACGAGGCGCTGGACGTCTGGGACGCGGCGAAGCGCGTCGAGAAGAGGCAGCGGACCACCGCCGAGGCCATGGCGAGCGTCCCGGAGAATCTGCCCGCCCTCTGGCGTGCGGAGAAGATGCAGAGCAAGGCGGCAAAGGCGGGCTTCGAGTGGCCCGACGTCGGCTATGCCGTAAATAAGCTCCGCGAGGAGACGGAGGAGCTCACCGCAGCCGTCGCGGAGGGGGACGCCGACCACATCGCCGAGGAGCTCGGCGACACACTGTTCGCCGCGGTGAAGGTCGGGCGCTTCTGCGGCGTCGACCCGGAGGCGGCGCTCCATCGCTGCTGCGTGAAGTTCCTGCGCCGCTTCTCGGCGACGGAGGCGCTCTGCGCGCAGCACGGCGAAAATATGGCGGAGCTGCCCATTTCGGAGCTGGAGCGCCGCTATCGGGAGGCAAAGACCTCCGAAATGGGCTGAGCGCTCCATTTTTTCACCGAAAAAGTCCCGAAAAAGCCGGGTTTTCCTTGACAAATCACGCCGGACGTGGTACCTTGTCGTAGTGCATTATAAACCCTATACCAAAGCAATGGCACAATCATTAGAGGAGGAGAATTTCTTATTATGAACAAAGCAGAACTCATCGCTGCGGTCGCGGAGAAGACCGAGCTCTCAAAGAAGGACAGCGAGAAGGCGGTCACCGCCGCATTTGAAGCCATCACCGCCGCACTTGAGGCGGGCGAGAAGGTCCAGCTCGTCGGCTTCGGCGTGTTCGAGACCAAGGAGCGCGGCGAGCGCATCGGCCGCAATCCCCGCACCAAGGCGGAGATCAAGATCCCGGCATCCCGCATCCCCAGCTTCAAGGCTGGCAAGGCTCTGAAGGATGCCGTCGCAAAGTAAAAAGTCTTTTAGCAGGAAATGCCGCTCTGTTCCAGAAACCGGGCGGCTTTTTTGCTGAAAACGGAAGGGAGAGACGTTTTTATGCGAATCGACAAATACCTGAAGGTCTCCCGCCTCATCAAGCGCCGCACCATCGCAAACGACGCCTGCGACGGCGAGCGCATCAGCGTCAACGGCAGGCAGGTAAAGGCAAGCTATCAGGTCAAGGTCGGCGATGTGATCGAGATCGCCTTCGGCCAGCGCACGCTGCGCGTGGAGGTCACGGAGATCAACGAGACCGCCGGAAAAGCCGACGCCGCCGCTATGTACAGAGAGATCCCCTGAGAAAAACAGAATAAGGAGAAAAAGAGATGGAAAAGAGATTTCAGCTTTCCAGGAACGGCACGAACGTGCGGACGGAGGTCATCGCCGGTGTGACGATCTTCATGGCCATGGCGTATATCCTCATGGTCAACCCCGGCATGTTCGCAAGCCTCGGCAATGTGAGCTACGGTGCGATCTATATCGCCACGGCGCTCTCCGCCGTCGTCGGCACGCTGCTCATCGGTCTGCTGTCCAACCTGCCCCTTGCGCAGGCGAGCGGCATGGGTCTCAACGCATTTTTCGTCTACACGGTCTGCTTCGGCCTCGGCTTCAGCTACGCCAACGCGCTGCTTTTCGTGCTGGCGGACGGCATTATTTTCGTCCTGCTGACCGTCACCGGTCTGCGCCGCCTCATCTTCAACGCCATCCCCGCGCCGGTCAAGGCGGCAATCCCCGCCGGTATCGGTCTGTTCATCGCCTTCCTCGGCTTTCAGGACGCCGGCATCGTCGTGAACGACTCTGCGACCTGCGTCGGCCTCGTGTCCCTGAACCTGCTCGGCAGCGCGACGTGGGGCACCATTATGCCCATCCTCGTGACCGTCGGCGCGCTCATCGCCATCGCGGTGCTGAGCAAGCGCGGCGTCCGCGGCGCGATCCTCTGGAGCATCCTCGGCGGCGCGATCGTCTATTACGCGCTCGGCTTCACCGTCCCCGGCTTTTACGACGATTTCCTCGTCGGCGTCTCCCTGAACCCGCTGGATGCCTTCCGGGATTTCGGCGATCTCGCCTTCGGCAAGGTCTTCACTGAGGGCTTTGACTTCAGCGGCTACCTCGCCGTCGAGGGGCACACGGTCGGCGGGCTCGTCCTCGCCTTCGCCACGACCGCGCTCGCGTTCTGCGTCGTCGATATGTTCGATACGCTCGGCACGCTCTACGGCGCCTGCCGCGGCGGAAATATGCTCATCAAGAACCAGAAGGGCGAGGAAGAGGTCCCAAATATGGACCGCGCCATGCTCGCCGACGCGCTCGCCACCTGCGTGGGTGCCGTCTGCGGCACCAGCACGGTCACGACTTTCGTCGAGTCCTCCTCCGGCATCGCCGTCGGCGGCCGCACCGGTCTGGCCAGCATCGTCACGAGCGTGCTGTTTTTCATCGCGCTGTTCCTGAGCCCGGTCGCCGCCCTCGTGCCCGCCTGCGCATACTCCGCCGCGCTCATCTATATCGGCACCCTGATGATCTCCTGCGTGCGCGATATCGACTGGGCGGATCCCGCCGTCGCGGTCCCGTCCTTCCTGACGCTCACCGTGATGCCCTTCACCTACAATATCTCCTACGGCATCGGCTTCGGTCTTATCTCCTACATCTTTGTCCGCCTCTTCACCGGCAAAGCTAAGGAGATCAATGCCGCCACGTGGATCATCAGCGCGCTTTTTGCCGCAATGTTCCTGCTGACGCACTGAAATACTCAAATGAGAGACCGCCAAAGGCGGTCTCTCATTTGAAAAGGATTCACTCCGCTCAGCGCACGCCCCTTCGGGGCGCACGTTCCCTCCGCGCAGAGTATTTTTCGGCACGCACAGGTCGCGCCGAAAAATGGTCGGATTTCTTGCGGCGTGCGCGCCGCAATTCTGCGAAGCAGACAGAGAAAATCCCCGTGCCGGGAACGGCACGGGGATTTGTTTCATTGCCAAGACATGTGAAGCTGGCGCTTATTGTCGGCGCAGTCCCGCAGATAGAGGTTGATCAGGGTCTGATAGGGGATCCCGTCGCTCTCGGCGAGAGACTTGAAATAGTCAATGGTGCTGCCGTCAATGTTGATCGTGATCTGCTTCTTCAGGCGCGCCGCATAGGGGTTCTTCCTTGGGCTCAGTTCCTCGATGTTATATTCATCTCTCATAACTCACATTATAGAAGCAAAATAATTATTGTCAAGAGCTTCCGGAACGCTTTTGCATAGAGAGAATCCCCGTGCCGGGAGCGGCACGGGGATTTGTTACTTTCTTAGAAGAACTTCTTGATGCCCTCGCTGACGGTTTCGGGGTCGGCGGTGGCGGAGATGGTGAAGTTCACTTTCTCGCGGGTGCTGAAATCATCGAGCCATGCGAGGAAGGCGGAGACAGCCTCGTCGGAGGAGTCGGAGAGCATTTTGTAGAAATTATCAATGAAAACGTGGGTAATGTCGTAATTGCCGGCGTGGAGACCGGAGACAAAGCCACGGAGAAGATCGTTGGAATTGATGCCGTATTCGCTCGCGTGGATGAGACGGGCGGTGTAGGGGATGTCGTAAGTCAGATTTTTGTCCTTTTCGATGCAGATCACGTCGCCGTGCTCTTCCTCGACAGCCTTTTTGACAAGGTCCACAAGCGTTTTGGTCTTTCCGGAACCCTTGAGACCCATAATCAGCTTAACCATATGATGATCACACTCCTTAATGCATTTTGGTTTTGCTTTGCCCTCATCATACCATCAATTGTGAAATACTGCAACGCTAAATTGTAAATTTTATCGCAAAAAATTGACTTTCTGACGGAGAGGAGCGCGTGGAGATTCTCTACAAAATTACTGGGGAATCCCCAAAAAATGTTTGTGCAGGATTGGGAGCTTGCATTTTTCGCTTCTCCCGTGCTATAATCTGAGGCACAGAGCGATGTGGTAAAACGCATGCAAGTCAAGTACATTTTACCGCATCGTGCTTTTTAATAAGCGGTTAAATACATCTAACTTCACAAAAATAAGGAGTGATACCTATCAGAAAACACGCCTCAACGATCGTTCTGGCTCTTTTGCTGCTGGTGCTGTCCGTGTGGTCGCTTTTTGTCGGCGTGCTGGATGTTTCGCCCTCGGAGGTGCTGCGCGGGGAGGGGCTGGAGATCTTCCTGATCTCCAGCCTGCCGCGGCTTCTTGCGATCTTGTGTACCGGCGTCGGCATGAGCGTGGCGGGGCTCATCATGCAGCAACTTTGCATGAACAAATTCGTCTCACCCACGACGGGCGCCACGATCTCCTCGGCGCAGCTCGGCATTCTGATGGCGCTGCTGTTCCTGCCGAGCTCCACGCTGTGGGGGAGGGCACGGTTCGCCTTCGCCTTCGCGGTCGCGGGAACATGGGCGTTTGTCTGGTTCATTCAGCGCATCCGGTTCAAAAGCGCGGTGATGGTCCCGCTCGTCGGCATTATGTTCGGCAACGTCATCGGCGGCGTCACGTACTATTTTGCCTATCGCTTCGACTTAACGCAGTCCCTCTCCGCGTGGCTGACGGGACACTTCAATCTGGTCCTGCGCGGACGCTACGAGATCGTCTATCTGGTCGTTCCGCTCGTGATCTTGGCGTTTATCTTCGCCAACCACTTCAACATCGTCGGCATGGGCAAGGAATTTTCCGGCAATCTGGGCGTGCATTATAACCTTGTGCTCTTCGCGGGGCTCTCCATCGCGGCGATGATCACCGCGTCGGTGGTCGTGGTCGTCGGCTCGATCTCCTATATTGGGCTGATCGTCCCCAATCTGGTGGCGATGTTCAAGGGCGACAAGATCCGCGGCACGCTGGTGGACACCGCGCTGTTCGGCGCCGTGTTCGTGCTGGCGTGCGATATGCTCGGCAGAGCCGTCATCGCCCCTTACGAGCTGCCGATCGAGCTCATTATCGGCATTCTGGGCAGCCTGATCTTCATCGCCATGCTGCTCTATCGCTTAAACCACGGGCGAAAGGCGGTCCGCCTGCGCTTTGTGCGCCCGGCGGAGGAGGGAGGGGACGGAAAATGAACGCTGCGCTCCGCGCAAACCGGCGGAAGATCGCCGTTCTCACCGTGCTGATATTGCTCTGCGCCGCGGGCTATCTCTTCGTCGGCGTCGACTTCGGCAATCCGCGGCTTTTCCGCTATTCGATGTCCCTGCGCATCCCAAAGCTGATCGTCATGCTGCTCACCGCCTTCGCCATCGGCGGGGCGAGCATCGTGTTTCAGTCCATCATCAATAACGTCATCGTCACGCCCTGCCTGCTTGGTATGAACTCGCTCTACTCCCTCATCCACACGGCGGTGGTGTTTGCCGCCGGGTCCGGCAGCATCCTTGCCACGAACGGAAACCTCGCCTTTGCGGTGGACCTTGCGCTGATGGGGGTGATCGCTACGGTCGTTTACGGCTGGCTGTTTGAAAAGACCCATCACAATGTGCTCTATATCCTGCTGATCGGGACGGTGCTGACGTCCTTTTTCTCCAGCGTCCAGAACACGCTTACCCGCGTGATGGACCCGAACGAGTATGACGCGCTGCTCGCGACGTTCGTGGCGAGCTTCAACAACATCAACACGGAGGTGATCGTGCTCGCCGCCGCGGTGCTTGCCGCCGTGGTCTTTGCCCTGCGGAAGGAGCTGGCGCTGCTGGATGTGCTGACGCTTGGCAAGGAGCAGTCGGTCAACCTCGGCGTCGATTATGACCGCTGCATCCGCCGGCTGCTGCTGGGCGTGACGCTGTTCATCGCCGTCGCCACGGCGATGGTGGGACCGATCTCGTTCCTCGGACTGATCATCGCAAACCTCGCGCGCCAGCTGCTCCGGACTTACCGCCACAGCCAGCTCATTCTGGCGTCCACGCTCTTCGGCATGGTCGTGCTCGTGGGCGGGCAGCTGGTCGTGGAGCGGGTCTATGCCTATGTGATCCCCATCAGTGTGTTTATCAGCGTGTTCGGCGGCGTTTATTTCCTGTATCTGCTGCTGAAAAGAAAGGGGGCGTGAACGCCTTGAAGATCCGGAACCTCACAAAACGCTATGACGGCAAGACCGTCGTGGACGGGGTCTCCTTTGAGATCCCGAAGGGCAAGGTGCTGTCGCTGATCGGTCCGAACGGCGCGGGAAAATCCACCGTGATGGGCATGATCTCCCGCCTGATCGCGCGGGATAGCGGCATTGTCGATTTCGAAGGGCGGGACATTTCCAAATGGAAGAGCCGGGACCTCGCAAAGCGACTCGCGATCCTGACCCAAACGAACAACGTGCAGATGAAGCTGACCGTCCGCGAGCTCGTGAGCTTCGGCCGCTTCCCTTATTCCGGCAGCCGCCTGACCGCGGAGGACCGGGAGAAGGTCGACCGCGCGCTTGACTATATGGAGCTGCGGGAGGTGGAGGAGCAGTTCATCGACGAGCTCTCCGGCGGCCAGCGGCAGCGGGCGTTCATCGCCATGGTCATCGCGCAGGACACCGAGTATGTTCTGCTCGACGAACCGACCAACAATCTGGATGTTTACCACGCGTCCAACATGATGAAAAAGGCTGCGCCGCCTCTGCGACGAGCTCGGCAAGACCGTGATCCTCGTGCTGCACGAGATCAACTATGCGGCGTTTTATTCCGACTATATCTGCGCGTTCAAGGACGGCAAGGTCTTTCGCTTCGGCACGGTCCGGGAGATCATGACGAAGGAGGTCCTGTCCGATATTTACAATGTGGATTTTGAGATCATGGAGATCGAGGGGAAGCCCCTCTCCATCTGCTATTGATCTCATCCAAAATACATTTTCAGTACTTTTTGAAAGGAGAACAAACACAAAATGAAAAAATGGATGAGTCTGATGCTCGCCGCCGTGATGGTGCTGAGCCTCGCCGCCTGCGGCGGCAAGACGCCCGCGGAGACCACCGAGCCGCCTCTGGCGGAGGAGACCGCCGCGACGGAGGAGACCGTCACCCCGACGGAGGAGCCGGAAGCCAAGCCCGAATTTGTCACCGTCAAGACCCTGAACGGCAGCAAGGAGGAGACCGAGGTCGAGATCCCTTACGATCCCCAGCGTATCGCCGTGCTGGACTTCGCCGTGCTGGATGCGCTGGATAACCTCGGTCTCGGCGACCGCGTCGTCGGCACCGCGTCCACCACGCTGGACTATCTGAAGCACTACACGGAGGACGAGAACGTCACGCTGCTCGGCACCATCAAGGAGGCGGATCTGGAGTCCGTCATGAAATGCGAGCCGGACGTCATCTTCATCGGCGGCCGCCTCAGCTCTATGTATGACGCCCTGAGCGAGGTCGCGCCCGTCGTGTTCCTCAGCATCGACGTCACGACCGAGGGCGTCGTCGCGGGCACCCGCCGCATCGCGGAGACCGTCGCCTCCCTCTTCGGGATGGAGGACGAGGTCGCCGAGAAGCTCGCCGGCTTTGACGCCCGCGTCAGTGCGCTCGCCGCCGCCGCGGAGGGCAAGACCGCCATGGTCGGTATGTGCACCAGCGGCAGCTTCAACGTGCTCGGCGACGACGGCCGCTGCTCCATCATCGGACGCGAGATCGGCTTCAACAATCTCAGCAACACCGTGACGAGCGACGAGAAGTCCGGCGGCAACGGCGGCAGCGGTCAGGGCAACGGCGGCGGTCAGGGCGGCGGCAGCGGCAAGGGCGGCACCTCCACCCACGGCAACGAGGCGTCTTTAGAGCTGCTGGTCTCCCTGAACCCGGATTACATCTTCGTGATGGACCGCGATGCCGCAATCGGCACGGACGGCGCGCAGACCGCGCAGCAGATCGTGGAAAACGAGCTCGTTATGACCACGGACGCCTATAAAAACGGCAACATCGTCTATCTGGCGCACCCGAACGCATGGTACACCGCCGAGGGCGGCATCACCGCGCTGGATCTGATGCTCTCCGATCTGGAGAGCGCCCTGCTCGGCTGAAAATTCAACCGAGACCCGCTACGCTGGGCTCTCGGTTGAGAAGGGAACGCTCCGCTCAGCGCACGCCCCTTCGGGGCGCACGTTCCCTCCGCGCAGAGTATTTTTCGGCACGCACGTGTCGCGCCGAAAAATGGATCAGAATCTATTCGCGCCTGCGGGCGCGAACTCTGCGAGGCTTTTTTGACAAAAAACAGAGGGCTTTTTTACAGTCCTCTGTTTTTTACATTCACTCTTTCCCCAGCATGCGGAACATGTTCTTCTTATACGCCTCCACGCCCGGCTGGTCGAAGGGGTTTACGCCGCTCATGTAGGCGGAGATGGCGCAGGACATCTCGAAGAAGCAGACGAGCGCGGCGAAGCCTGCCTCGTCGCGGCGGGGGATGCTGACCGTGATGTTCGGAACGCCGCCGGCGATGTGCGCCGCGCGCACGGCGTCCGCCGCGGTGCGCTGGACGTCTGCAAGGCTGCGCCCGGCGAGGTAGTTCAGCCCGTCCGGGTCGCCCATCTCGAAGGGGACCTTGCAGTCGCAGAGCGGCTCGTCAAAGCTGACGACGGTCTCCATCAGCGTGCGCGGACCGTCCTGAATATACTGGCCCATCGAGTGCAGATCGGCGTTGAATTCCACGCTCGCGGGGTAAATGCCGATGCCGTTTTTGCCCTCGCTCTCGCCGAAAAGCTGCTTCCACCACTCCGCCATAAAGCGGAAGGAGGGCTCGTAGCAGGCGAGCAGCTCGATGCTTTTGCCCTGCCGGTAAAGGTGCTGACGCGCCGCTGCGTACTGCCACGCGGGATTCTCCGGCGAGCGGAGGTCCAGATCGTGCAGCTCCGCGATCGCGGCGTTCAGGACCGCCTCAATGTCGATCCCGGCGACCGCCATCGGCAGCAGACCCACGGCGGAGAGCACGCTGAAGCGCCCGCCCACGTCGCCGGGGACGACGAAGCGCTCGTAGCCCTCGCTCTCTGCGATGGCATGCAGCACGCCCTTTTCGGCGTCCGTCGTGACGAAAATGCGGCGCTTTGCGCCGTTTTTGCCGTATTTCTGCTCCAGAAGCGCGCGGGCGAAGCGGAAGCCGAGCGCCGGCTCCAGCGTGCCGCCGGATTTGGAGATGACGTTCACGCAGAAATCCCGGTCGCCGAGGCGGGCGGTCAGCTCGTGAACGGCGTCGGGGGAGAGGGTGTTGCCCAGAAACAGGACCTCCGCGCCCTCGCGCTCCGGCGTGTGCAGCAGCTCGATCGCGGCGCGCGCGCCGAGATAGCTGCCGCCGATGCCGACGACGAGGAGCACCTCACCCTGCCGGCGGATCTTCTGCGCCGCGGCTAAAATCGCCTTCAGCTCGCCGTCCGCGACGCGCTGGGGCAGCTCCAGCCAGCCCGTGAACTCGCTGCCCGCACCGCTGCGGCTCTCCAGCAGGCGGTGCGCCTCCGCTGCCGCGGCATAGTCCGGACCGGCGGCGTCAAAAAATTCCTGCGCGCCCTGTAAATCGACCTTGATCATAAAGCAAACACTCTCCTTTGCAATGCAAAACCCGTCCCCGTCCCCCACCGGGGGAGAAAAACGGGGCTCAAAGCGGACGGTATCATCCACTAACCAAGCAATTATACTACACTTTCCGCAAATTGGCAATCGTTATTTTCGATACCATCGGTTAACAAGAGCACGCACGCCTGACAGCGCGCAGCGCTGTCAGGTGCGAAGCAGTTTTGGCGTTCCCGGCGTTGCTCAGGCAAGGAATCAGCCGCAGGGAATACTTTGTGTATTTCCAAGGTTGATGACGCAGCATGGGCGCCGCCGGGATCGCCAAAACCGCGCGGGCTTCTGTCAACCGATGGTAACCCCCACCATCGCGCAGAGGAAGCGCCGCCAGAGCGCGCCGAGGCTGAGTCGCTCTATGCTCTCCGCGGCGCGGAGGGGGAGCTTCTGCACGCTCTCGCCCCCGGAGCGGACGGTGAGATAGCCGATCACTTGCCCGGCTTCCACCGGCGCGTCGAGGCTTTCGGGGAGATCGAGCTCCGCCGTGACGCTCCCCGCCGCGCCGCGCTCGACCAGAACGCCGCTTTCATCGCCGAGGACCGGCTGCACCGCGTCCGCCGCGCCGAGGCGCACCGGAACGGGCGGGATCGCCTGCATCCCGGCAGGGGTGACGAGCGTGTAGTTCGCGAAGGCGTAGTTGAGCAGCGTCTTCGCGCTCTCGAAGCGGTCCGTGGACGTCGGCGCGTGGAGCACCACGGCGATATACTCCACGCCGTCGCGCTCCGCCGCCGCGGAAAGGCAGTACATCGCCTTGTGCGTGAAGCCGGTCTTGAGTCCGGTCGCGCCTTTATAATAGTAGATGAGCTTGTTCGTGTTGGCGAGCCCGAACGCGCCGCCGCGCGCCGTGTCCATCCAGATCGTCGTGTAATCGCGGATCATGTCGTGGCGCATCAGCTCGCAGCTCATAAGCGCGATGTCGCGCGCCGTGGTGTAGTGCTCGTCGCTCTCCATCAGACCGCTGCAGCAGGTGAAGTGGGTGTTCTCCATGCCGAGCGCCGCGGCGCGCTCGTTCATCCGCGCGACGAAGGCGTCCTCCGTGCCGGCGATATGCTCCGCGAGGGCGACGCAGCAGTCGTTTGCGGAGACGACGGCGACGCATTTGAGCATCTCGTCAACGCTCATCTGCTCGCCCTCCTCCAGCCAGATCTGGCTGCCGCCCATCCCGGCGGCGTGGGCGGACGCCGTTACCTTATCGTCCAGCGCGAGCGCGCCGGACTCGACCGCCTCCACCACGAGCAGCATGGTCATCACCTTTGTAACCGAGGCGGGGGAGAGCCGCTCATCGGCGTTTTTCTCGTAGAGCACGGCGCCGGTCGTTTTTTCCACCAAGATCGCCGAGGGCGCGGCGATGGCGATCGCGTCGTCATAAACGGTCTCCACCGCCGCGGCGGGCGCGGCGAGCAGAGCGAGGGCGAGGAAAAGGGCAAGGAGCTTTTTCATGGCTGCGCGTTACCTCCGAAGATCACTTTGTCCAAAGCCTATGTGCGCCCCCGGCGGATTATGCGCGGTTACATAACGCGGTCCGGTTGCGGAAAATATCTGAATATTCACGCCCAAAACGCATAGCGCCTACCCAACTTGTATGGTCCCCGGAGCGGGGAAAACCGGGGGTTTTCCACTCTTTCAACAGAGTTATCAACAGCCGCAGCCCCGGTTTTTTTGCAAAAAATATCCAAAATCAGTTTACATAATGGCAAAAACGGGATGTTTTCCGGGAAAACCGCCGGAAATGCGCATGAGATTTTTTTCATTTTTCCACTTGACGGGAGGGGGCGGGGATAGTAAACTGGAAAAAAGCGGATTTTTCACCGATGGAGAGCGGCTTATGAAACGGTATCGTTGGGACAAAAAGTACTTATATTGGGGCGTAACGGCGTTTCTCGTCATCGCGGCGTGCATCCTGTTTTACCTCATCGTCAACAATCTCGGCTGGCTCGGCGCGGCGCTCAAGCAGCTCGGCAACATTCTGAGCCCCTTTATCTGGGGTCTTGTGATCGCCTACCTGCTCTACCCGCTGATGAAAATTTACCAGCGCCACCTCTTCACGCCGCTCGCGAAGCTCATTTTCCGCCGCAGCGCCAAGGCGGAAGAGCGTGTCCCGAAGCTTGCCCGCGGGCTCGCGGTGTTTCTCTCCATCATCTCCCTGCTCGTCATCGTGGGCGGCATGATCTGGCTCGTCGCGCCCCAGCTCGTCAGCAGCATCGAGCGCATAGTCGTCAACAGCGGCGACTATATCGCCGCGGCGGACGCATGGCTCACGCGCGTGCTCTCGGACTATCCGGAGCTCGAACAGGCGATCAGCGGCGCGGTGGGGGACCTCTCCAACGGACTCGTCACGTGGGCGACGAGCACGCTGCTGCCGCTGCTGAAGGACATCGCCACGAATGTCACGGTCAATGTCTATTACTTCTTCAAGGGCGTTTACAACGTCATCATCGGCATCATCGTCTCCGTCTACGTGCTCTACAGCCGCGAGACCTTCGCCTCCCACTGCAAAAAGATCATCTACTGCATTTTCTCGCTCGAAGCCTCCGAGAAGATCCTCAAGGGCGTCCAGTTCACGAATCAGGTCTTCATCGGCTTCCTCTCCGGCAAGATTTTGGACAGCCTCATCATCGGCATCCTCTGCTATGCCGGCTGCATGATACTGCGCATGCCCTACGCGCTGCTCGTCAGCGTCATCGTCGGCGTGACGAACGTGATCCCGTTTTTCGGACCGCTGTTTGGCATGATCCCCGGCACGCTCATCATCCTGATGGAGTCGCCGCTGAAGGCCCTCATCTTCCTCGTGTTCATCATCCTGCTCCAGCAGTTCGACGGCAACATTCTGGGACCGAAAATTCTCGGCAACAAGGTCGGCATCAACGGCTTCTGGGTCATGTTCTCCATCATCTTCGGCGCGGGGCTCTTCGGCTTTGCGGGCATGCTGCTCGGCGTCCCGGTGTTCGTCGTGATCTATTCATTCTTCAAGAACCTCGTGAACAAAAAGCTCGGCCGCAGCGGTCTGCCGACGGACTCCGCCGAATACCGCGAGCTGGACTATTTCGACCCCAAAACCGGCGCGCGGGTCGAAAAATCCGAGCGCCCCAAGCCGCCGAAAAAGCCCTTTGTATGGCGCTGGAAAAAGAAAACGCCCCCCGCGGAGGAGTCGAAAGAGGAAGCTCCGCAGGAGGAGAAGAAGGAAGAATAAACAGCAAGACCGCCCGGCGAGCCGGGCGGTCTTTGCGTTTTTTATCGGATCGAGCTTCTGAGAGACGCTCTCGCGTCGCGCAGGGCGTCGCAGAGGGCGTCGACCTCCTCCGCGGTCGTGAAGCGGGAGAAGCTGACGCGCAGCGCGCCGTCGATGACCTTGGCGGGGAGGCGAAGCTCCTCCAGAACATAGCTGCGCCCGCCCTTTTTGCAGGCGGAGCTTTTGGAGACAAAAATATCCCGCGCTTCGAGGAAGTTCATCAGCACCTCGCTGCGCCAGCCGGGGAGGGAGAGACTCAGAATCTGCGGCGCGCCGCCGCCGAGAATGAGCAGCCCCTCGTTTTCCGCCGTGAGCCGGTCGACGGCGTGCTGCCGCAGCGCGGCGAGGCGCTCGGCGTAAACGGGGAAGTCCCGCCGCGCGGCTTCGCAGGCGGCGCCGAAGGCGGCGATGAGCGGGAGAGACTCCGTGCCCGCGCGCCTGCCGTTTTCCTGCCCGCCGCCGAGGAGCAAGGGCGGGAGATTCAGCCCCCTGCGGATATAAAGCGCGCCGACGCCCTTCGGCGCGTGGACCTTGTGGCCGGAGATGCTGATCATATCCGCGCCGAGCGTTTTCGCCGAAAACGGCACCTTCAGAAAGCCCTGCACCGCGTCGCAGTGGAGCAGTGTGTGCGGATTTTCCGCGCGCACCGCCTTCGCGATCGCGGCGAAGTCCGTGACCGCGCCGGTCTCGTTCTGGACGAGCATGAGCGTGATGAGCGCGGTGTCCGGGCGCAGCGCGGCGAGGACGTCCTCCGCCGCGACGGAGCCGTCCGCGCGCGGAGAGAGCCGCGTGACCTCCCAGCCGTTTTTTTCGAGCTCGTCCAGACTTTTCAGCACGGCAGAGTGCTCCACGGCGGAGCTTATCACATGCCGCCCGTGCCGCGCGTTATACTCCGCGCCGCGGCGGATCGCCCAGTTGTCGCTCTCGCTGCCGCAGGAGGTGAAATAAAGCTCCTCCGGCGCGCAGCCGAGCGCGCGGCTGACCTGCGCGCGGGCGGTGTCGAGCAGCTTCTTCGCCTCGCGCCCCATCCGGTGGGTGGAGCTGGGGTTGCCGTAGACCTCCGTCATCGCGCCGAGCGCCGCCTCCGCCGCCTCCGGACACACCCGCGTCGTCGCGGCGTTATCAAGATAGATTGACATTCCGTTCACTTCCGAATAAAATAGGATAACATGAAAATTCTACACCAAATCTTCCGATGAGACAAGGACATTTTTGCCATGAAATACGTTTTTGCAACGCTGGGCTGCAAGGTCAACCAGTTTGAGACGCAGGCGATGGAGGCGATCCTGCAATCCCACGGCCACACGCCGACCGACGCGGGCGACGCCGACGCCGTGATCGTCAACACCTGCGCTGTTACGGCGGAGAGCGGGCGCAAGTCGCGCCAGACCGTGCGGCGGCTGCTCTCCGAAAACCCCGGCGCGGTCGCCGCCGTCTGCGGCTGCTTCTCCCAGATCGAGCCGGAGGAGACCGCCGCGCTCGGCGCGGATGTCGTTTTCGGCAGCGGCGACCGCGCGAAGTTCGTTGAGGCGGTGGAGACCGCCGTCGCGGAGCGGCGCGGGGAGCGGAGCGTGGACGACCCCTTCCGGCGGCTCACGATCGAGCATCTCGCCGCCGGCGCGCTGGAGGGCAGAGCCCGCGCTTACCTCAAGATCGAGGACGGCTGCGACAATTTCTGCACCTACTGTGTCATCCCTTACGCCCGCGGCAGGGTGCGGAGCCTGCCGCTCGCCGATGTCGCCGCGGAGAGCGCCCGGCTCGCCGCCGAGGGCTTCCGCGAGATCATCGTCACCGGCATTGAGATTTCCTCCTACGGCAAGGACTTCCGCGACGGCACGACGCTTGCCGACGCCGTATGCGCCGCGGCGGAGAGCGCGGCGGGCGCGCGCGTTCGCCTCGGCAGTCTGGAGCCCACGGTCGTGACGGAGGCGTTCTGCCACCGCCTCGCCGCGCCGGGCAATGTCTGCCCCCACTTCCATCTCAGCTTACAGAGCGGCTGCGACCGCACGCTCGCGGCGATGCACCGGAAGTATGACACCGCCGGCTTCCGCCGCGCGGCGGCGCTGCTGCGGGAAGCATTCCCCGGCTGCGCGCTGACGGCGGACCTCATCGCGGGCTTCCCCGGAGAGACGGAGGACGACCACGCCGCGGCGCTCGCGTTTATCCGCGAGATCGGCTTTGCGGAGATGCACATTTTCCCCTATTCCGTCCGCCCCGGCACGAAGGCAGCCGCCATGCCGGACCAGCTGACCCACGCCGTCAAGCAGCGCCGCGCCCGCGAAGCGCAGCGCATCGCCGACGAGATGCAGCTTGCGTACTTGGACGCGCAGGTCGGGAAAACGCTCTCCGTCCTGCTGGAGACCGCCGGAGACGGCGCATGGCAGGGCCACAGCGAAAACTACTGCGAGGTCCGCGTCCCGGACGCGGGCGAAAACTGGCACGGCGTTATGAAAAACGTCAAGATCATAGCGAGGGAGGGGAAAAAACTTAGCGGAATTGTCGTTTGACAATCACGCTGCTGTGGTAGTACAATAGCACTTAAATTCGCTAAAGTGATAACAGGCGAATAATCTAATTAAAAATGGAGGAAAGGTCGCTATGTCAAGAGAGACGACATACAATTTTGCCGCAGGTCCGTCGGCGCTGCCCACGGAAGTTTTGCAGACAGCAGCCTCTGAGCTGCTGGAGTTCCGATCCTGTGGAATGAGCGTGATGGAGATGAGCCACCGATCTTCCGTTTATCAGGAGATCTTCACGGAGACGAAGGAGAAGCTCAAAAAAGCGCTGAACGTCCCGGACACCCACGAGGTGCTTTTCCTGCAGGGCGGCGCGTCGATGCAGTTTTCCATGGTACCGCTGAACCTGATGGGGGAGGGCGGCAGCGCCGATTATGCCGTTACCGGCAATTTCGCGAAGATCGCCGCGAAGGAAGCGGCGAAGTACGGCAAGGTCAACATCGCGGCGGACACGTCCGAGAGCAACCACACCCGCATCCCGGCGCAAAGCGAGCTGAAGCTCAGCCCGGACGCGAAGTATTTCTACTACTGCGCCAACAACACGATCTACGGCACGGAGTGGCACTATGTGCCGGACGCCGGGGATAAGCCGCTCGTGGCGGATATGTCCTCCGACATCCTGACCCAGCCGCTCGACATCTCCAAATTCGGCATTATCTTCGCCGGTGCGCAGAAGAATATGGCGCCCGCAGGCGTCACCGCCGTCATCATCCGGCGCGACCTCGCCGGAAACGAGCTGCCGATCACGCCGCTGATGCTGAGCTACAAGACCATGATCGACAAGGACTCGATGTACAACACGCCCCCGTGCTACAATATTTACATGCTGGGTCTCGTGCTCAAGTGGCTGGAAAAGCAGGGCGGCGTCGAGGCGATGGCGCGCCTTCGCGTGGAAAAGAGCGGGCTCATTTATGATTATCTCGACGAGTCGAAGCTCTTCCGCGGCTGTGCCGAGCCGGACGCCCGCAGCTATATGAACGTCACGTTCACGACCGGCGACAAGGACACGGACGCCGACTTCTGCAAGGCGGCGACGGCGGCGGGCTTCCTCAATGTGAAGGGCCACCGCTCCGTCGGCGGCATGCGCGCCTCCGTCTATAACGCCCAGCCCATGGCGGCGGTAAAGGCGCTCGTCGCGTTTATGAAGGACTATGAGGTGAAAAACCGTGTTTGAGATCAAAACCATGAACAATATCGCGCAGCAGGGGCTCGACGAGCTCGCTGCGCAGGGGCTTGCAGTGAACGTGGAGGCGGAGAACCCGGACGGGCTGCTCATCCGCAGCGCGAAGCTCGAAGACGCCGTTTTCGGCGACAAGCTGCTCGCCATCGCCCGCGCCGGCGTCGGCACGGACAATGTGCCCGTCGCGCGCTGCACGGAGCAGGGCATCGCCGTCTTTAACACCGCGGGCGCGAACGCGCAGGCGGTCAAGGAGCTCGCGCTCTGCGCGCTGCTGCTCGCCTCGCGCGACGTTGTCGGCGGCATCGAGTGGGCGCGCTCCCTCGCCGGCAGCGGCAGCGTCGCCGCGCAGGTCGAAAAGGGGAAGTCCGCCTTCGTCGGTCCGGAGCTCGGCGGCAAGACCCTCGGCGTCATCGGTCTCGGTGCGATCGGCTCCCTCGTCGCGAACGCCGCCGCCGCGCTCGGCATGACTGTTTACGGCTATGACCCCTATCTCTCCGTCGACGCCGCATGGCGCCTCAGCAGCGAGGTGCGCCGCGCCGACGATCTGGATGCCATCTTCAAAAAGAGCGACTACATTATGGTTCAGGTCCACTGCAACGACTCCACCCGCGGGATGCTGGGTGCCGACGCCTTCGCCAAGATGCGCGACGGCGTGCGCATCATCAACCTCGCCCGCGGCGAGCTCGTGGACGACGAGGCGATGCTCGCCGCACTCGAAAGCGGCCGCGTCGCGCGCTATGTCACGGATTTCCCGAACGACCGCATCGTGACCGCCAAGGGCGTCGTCGCCATGCCCCACCTCGGCGCGTCCACGCCGGAGAGCGAGGAAAAGTGCGCTGTCATGGCGGCGCAGGAGCTCGCGGATTACCTCTATAACGGCAACACGAAAAACTCCGTCAACCTCCCGGACGTCCGTCTGGAGCGTCAAGGCGTCTGCCGTCTCTGCGTCATCCACAAAAACCAGCCGAGAATGTTAAACCGCATCCTCGACCTCATCGGCGCGGAGAACATCAACGTCGAGCACATGATCAACAAGCCCCGCGGCGAAATAGCCTACACCATCATCGACGCCGGCAGCGACATCGGCAAGGATATTGAGCAGAAGATCAGCGAAATGGAACCCGTCATGCGCGTCCGGACGATCCGGTAAACAAAGCATAAGAAAAAGCAGCCCCCACTGCGGGGCTGCTTTTCTCTTGACGCGCGCTGCTTTGCGGCGGTATAATAGCCGCAGTTATGGAAAGGGGCGAAGGGCTTATGATCTTGGCGATCGACGTTGGGAACAGCAATATCTGTCTGGGGGCGTTCCGGGAGCGGAAGGCGCTTTTTACGGCGCGGGTGCGGACGGAGCCGCTGCGGACGGAGACGGAGTACGCGGTGCTCTTCAACGAGATCCTCGCCATCCATCACGTCGACCCGTCGGAGATCGAGGGCGCGGCGCTCTCCTGCGTCGTTCCGGCGATGACCGCCGTCATCCGCGACGCGGTGCGTCTGCTCGCCGCCGTGCCGGTGCTCGCCGTCGGTCCCGGCGTGCGCACGGGCGTCAGCCTCCGGATCGACGAGCCGTCCTCCTGCGGCGCGGACATGGTATGCACCGCCGCGGGCGCGATCGAAAAATATCCGCTGCCCGCCATCATCGTCGATCTCGGCACCGCGACGAAGCTCACCGTTGTGGACGAAAAGCGCAACTTCCTCGGCGGCTCCATCGCGCCTGGCATGGAGGTCTCCCTCGGCGCGCTGAGCGCCTCCGCCGCACTGCTGCCCAGCATCGGCGTGCCGCGCGCCGTCCGCGTGATCGGCACGAACACCGTCGACTGCATGGCGTCCGGCAGCATTCTCGGCACCGCCTCGATGATCGACGGGATGCTGGACCGCTACCTCGCCGAGCTCGGCGAGGTGAAGACCATCGTCGCCTGCGGCGGGCTCGCCAAGGCGGTCATCCCGCACTGCCGCCGCCGGATGCAGCTCGACCCCGCCCTGCTGCTGGACGGTCTCGTCGCAATCTACTATAAGAATAAATGAGGACAAAGCGAAACCTCCCCCTGCCGCGGCAGGGGGAGGCTTTGCTTTACGGCTTATCTGCGGTGACGCAGAGCCAGCCTTTTGCATTTTTGCGGCATTGTACGCTGCAAAATCCGGCTTTTTCCAGCGCCGCTTTCAGCTCGGCGTCCGTATAGATATTCATTCCGCTGACCTTTTCGGTCCACTTTTCGTCCTTGGGATCGTCCCCGCCGCACTCGTTGCAGAGCAGGAAGGTGCCGCCCGGCTTCAGAACGCGGAGGACCTCACGGAAGCAGCGGTCAAGGTCCTGCCAGAAGTAGACCATCTCAAACGCCGTCACAAAATCGAACCACGACGCGGCGAATATGATCTCCGAAACGCTGCCCTGCCAGATGACACAGTGGCCCTCCGCCATGGCTTTCCGGTTGACTCACTTCGCCTTCTGGACGCTTACAGGCGAATAATCTATGCCCTTGACGATGCCCTTCGGACAGCGCCGGAGCATTTTCCGGATGTTCGCGCCCCCCGCCGCAGCCGCAGTCGAGGATCTTTGCATCCTTCGGCAGCGCCAGCGCGCGCAGCCCCCAGCTCGCGAGCGCACTGTGCCCCAGATTCATCATCGCGACCATCAGCCGCCCGCCCGCGCCGGACGGTTTGCGGGTGTTATCGAAAAATGACATTCTGATTCCTCAGGTCCTTTCTGTCTGCGCCGCCGTTCACATTCCCCCGCGGAACAGCCCCATGTCGGGTTTCAGGATGTCGAGGGTAATACCGTAGACGAAGGCGAGCGCCAGAATAACGAGCAGGGCAAAGATGATATGCCGCAGGTTATTGTTGTTGTGCTGAAGACCGGCGATGACCTCGTCCTTGTGGTCGAGCCGTTCGGTTATGATCTGCTCCGGGGTGTCGGAGATGCCGTAATGCTTATCCACGGAAACGCCGAGTGCGGCACAGATCGCGATGGCGGTATAAAAACCGGGTGCTTTCGATGCCGAGGCAAAGAAATTGTTGACGGTGGAAACGGGCACGCCGGATTTTTCGGCGATCTCCTGCGAGGTCAGCTTCAGTTCCGATTTCTTCTCTCGACACAGATCTTGAATTGACAGCTTGCCCGAATATGGGCAGACAATTATCCGATGATTTGCCGCCGGTTCCGGAATCATTGGATTGATTTGCCCGCCCCATATCTGCTACGATGAACACAGCAGCAGATGGGCTTTTGTGTAAGTTGGGTCTATCTGTTGCAAGGCCCTGCTGTCCGTTGCAGGGGCGACAGGGCCGTTTTGATAGCAAGTCAATTTCCAGTCCCGCATTGGAGGATGCAGCTGCAAACGGCCTTTTGGTTTTAGGGTTTTGGTACCATCGGTTGACAAGGGGAAACGCGCCCTCCGGCGGCATAAATCACCGCTGGCGGCGTCATCGTCCTTGGCGGGCGCCAGCCCGCCTGCGTCCTCTTCCTTGCCAGCGGCGATTTCTGCTCGCCGGAGGGTTCTTCGGAGTTTTTCGAGAGCGGATTTGGCACCTGACAAGACAGACGAGGAAGCTGGGCTGGCGCCCAGCGACGAGGATAACGCGTTCAGGCGTCAAATCCGCCCCGAAAAACCGCGTTTACCCTTGTCAACCGATGGTATAAAAGCGCGTGTTTACCCCGGAAAGATGACAGAAGACAAGGAGGACGCAGGCGTGACAAACACGGCGGTTAAGGTCCACTTGCCCGGCGCGGGGCGGGAAGATTCCGGAGGCGTGTCTCTGGAGACGCTGCGGGAGCTTTTGCTCGAAAGAGCGGGGCGGCTCAGCGAGGAGCAGTGCGCGGAGATCGTTGCGGCGCTGCGGGAGCTGGGCACCGCCGTATGAAGGGTGGAAAATTCGCTTTTTCAGCCGAGCTCGCGCAGTCTTTTGCTGATCTCCTCCATCGCCGCGAGAAGCTCGCTGCGGTCGTCTGTAGTCTGAATAAAGCGCAGGAGCGCATCCTTGTTCGGCGTCCCGCTGTCTGCGGGGCGCTCTTTTTCTGCGCATTCGGCGTCAAGCAGGCTGCGCACGAGCGCAATGTCCGCCTGCCGCTTTGCGTTCTCCGCCTCGGTCTCGCCGGCGGCGGGGAGAATGTCCTCCGGCGCGGCGCCGAGCAGCGCACACATCCGCGCCGCCTCCTCCGGGGAAGGGAGGTTGCGCCCGCGCGCGATCTCGCTCAGCCACCGGCTGTGCTTCCCGACCTTTTTTGCAAACGTGGCGTTGCTCCAGCCGTTCTGGTCAACGAGCCCGCACACCGTTTTGATATCCACATTCACTGTTTTTCTGGCTGCCATTCCGGACGCCCTCGTTACCTCTCAGATTGGTCCGGACCACCCAAGGGTCCGGGATAGAAAGCACAAAAACGAAGCGGGCGTTTTTGTGCAATGCTACGAAAACCAACAAAACGGCGGCAAATCATTGACAGCGACCGTTTTGGTGGCTATAATGACAATTGCAAGGACAAAACTGGAAAAACTCGGCGCGGTTTGAAATTCATAACCGCTATTATGTTGGCTGACACTTACATAATAGCGGCTGTGAACAGATTTGTCAAGGGGAAGTTATCGGAACGCTGAAGGAGGTAAAAACAAAATGGTCAACTGGAAAACGCGCATCCGGAGCCGGCGATTCTGGCTCGCGCTCATCCCGGCGGTGCTCCTGCTCGTGCAGTCCGCGGCGGCTCTCTTCGGGCTGAGGCTGGAGCTTGGAACCCTCTCGCAGAAGCTCCTTGCCATCGTAAACGCAGTATTCATGCTCCTCGCCGCCCTCGGCGTTCCGAACGCAGCCGGAGAGCGGACAAAAGAGAGCGCCGGCGGCGAGGAGAGGGAGAAAAAATGCTGCCGGTGCCCCGCCGGGAGCGGCCCTCAGATGACCTTGCAGAACGAAACGGCGTTGTCGCGGGTGGAGAGACGGTAAGTGTAGTAGCCGTAGTTGAGGGCTTCTTTTTGGTAAAAAAGGAACTTGGCGTCGAAGGGAACCCCCGTGATCTCGGCGATCTGGTCGAAGGTCAGACGAAGCTCGATCTCCCCGCTGTCGCGGATGTAGTTCCAAAGAGGCTGATAAGGGCTCACACGCTTGCGCCTGCGAAGCATGGACGGCATGGGTTTTCAACTCCTGATCGGTAAATAATCGGTGCGGACATGCACCTAAGTAATTCTAAAACTATTTTTGAGCGATGTCAAGACGGTAGTTTTCGACTTTTGGTAGAGGATTTTTAGTGAAGCTTCAGGTTTATCTGTCTTATGAGCGAAAAAATAGAGCCTAAGGACTCCGTGTCCAAATTGGACACATTCCAATTGACAAATATAATTATATGTGTTATCATAAAATGCGTAAGGGGGAAAGCTGATGAAGAGCTACTCTTCCCGCGAGGTGATCGCGGCGCTGCTGGCCGCGGGGTGGTACGAGGTCAATGTCGTCGGAAGCCATCACCAGTTCAAGCATCCGGCACGGCCGGGGCGCGTGACGGTGAAGCATCCGGATAAGGACATACCCCGAAAAACGCTCGACAGCATCGAAAGACAGTCGGGACTCCGCTTTCGCTGAGTCCTGCCCCCTTACAGCTTTTCAGGAGGTGCAAACATGAAGCAGCAGGAACGTTATTTTTACCCGGCAGTGTTTACCTACGAGCCGGGGCAGGAGATCGCGGTCGTGTTTCCGGATCTGGACATCGCTACCAGCGGAAAGGACGATGACGACGCGCTGCTCTCTGCGCGCGAGCTTCTCGGCTGTGCGCTTTACGGGCTGGAGGAGGACGGAGAGCCCATCCCGGCGCCCTCCGCGCTTGCGGAGGTCCCGCTGGAGCGCAACGAGCGTGCGGTGCTTGTGGACGTCTATATGCCCTCGGTCCGTATGGCGAACGTGAACCGGTCCGTGAGCCGCACCGTGACGCTACCGGCATGGATGAACGCAGCGGCGCAGGAGCGCGGCGTCAATTTCTCGCAGGTGCTTCAGGACGCGCTGCGCGAGCTGCTGACGCCGGGCATGAGTCGGAGCTGATGCAAGGGTCGCACTGGACTTTAGAATGCAAGGAAAACGCGCAGATATCCGATCGGCAAAAGCCCCACCGCGTGTCCCGTGGCGGGGCTTTGCGCTTTCAGATGACCAATATAATGACGGCTTTTTGGTGAAGTTTGGACTTCGCCCAAGTGAAGCCGCGGCGGTGCCGCTGTGAAGTTTCAGTGCGCCGTCGGCACACTTAAAGTGCGAAAAGGGCTCTTTTGTCATAGACAAAAGAGCCCTTCAGCTTGTCAAAGAACTTCCAAACCGCCCCGGTTTCTGGTATAATGGAAGAAACG
>CAVJGI010000018.1:0-31315 GCA_963649145.1 Ruminococcus bicirculans (ex Wegman et al. 2014)
CGATCATGCCGCTGCCCGTGACGGACAGGGAGAAAAACGCCTGCCCCATCGCCCAAAGCCAGATCATGGGGTCTTTCAGCGCCTCCCAGCGCGGGGTGAACATGAACACATAACCCGCCGCCGCGCCGGGCAGAAACGCCACGCGCACGGCGAGCACGAGGAAGATCAGGAAGAAAAGCGGCATCATGACCTTGTTCGTCTTCTCGATGCTGTGCGCGCCGAGCAGCAGCGTCAGGAGCGTGCCGACCACGACGATGACGTGGTAGGGCACGACGGAAAAGTCCGTGGAGGAAAACGTGCCGAACCAGACGGCGGTGTCCGCGCTCAGCAGCGTGCCCAGCACGGAATCGACGAGCGCCTTGAGCACGTAGGCGATGATGACGGCGTAGCCGAGCGCAATGCAGAGCGAGCCCGCGAGCGGTAGCCAGCCGAGCACGCCGCCGATTTTTCCCGCCGTCTTCCCGCGCGTCGCCCACGCGCCGCGGTAAGCGCCGAGCGTTCCCGTTCCGGCGCGGCGGCCCACGGCGAACTCCGCCGGGAGCCCGACATAGCTGAAGATGCAGACGAACAGCAGATAGACCAGCAGAAAAGCCCCGCCGCCGTTGCTGCCCAGCTTGTTCGGGAAGCCCCAGACGTTGGCCATGCCGACCGCGGAGCCCACGGAGGCGAGAATAAAGCCCCAGCGCGAGCCGAAATGCTTGGTGTTTTTACTCATAGATCTCCCCTCACGCCCGGCAAAAAGCAGCCGGGCTCTCTCTTTTCTCTCGCGCACCGAAGCCGCAGCGCGCTTTGCCATTTTAAAGTTTTGCGGTGAAAAAGTCAAGGAAAACCTTTGAGAAAAGCGGCAGGTCCCGGTGCGGCTGTGACGGAGGGAGTGGAAACTCACATTTCCCACACCGTCTTTTCCGCGACAACCTCCGTAACGATCGCAAGAAACCTTGCGTTGGTCGGAGCTTTCTCGAAGCTGTCGAAAGCGTCGCCGAAGTATGCCTTCCGGCGCTCGGCGTTGCGGGGAATCCACGCCTTCTCAACCGCGACGCGGATCGCGCGCTCTACGCATTCCGCCGTGGACGCAAACTGCTCCGCGAGCTCCGGGTAGAGCACTTTTGTCACGCCCCGCAGCTGCGTCCGGTCCTCCGCCGCGCGCATCAGCGCCTCGGCAAGGAAGGCGTAACCCGTGAGATGCGGCGGGATGCCAAACGCCCGCAGCGCCGCCGCGATCTCCGGCGCGCAGTCCCGCCGCGGCTTCGCGCCCCGCGCCGCCTCACGCAGCCGCCGCAACAGATACACCGTGTCGCAGGGCTTCAAAAGATAGTCCGCAGCCCCAACTTCGCCCGCGCGCCGCGCCGTCGCGCTGCTCAGAAACGCCGACAAAAACACCACCGCGCAGCCAACTCCGGCATCCCGCACCGCCTCCGCAAGCGCAAACCCGTCGATCCCCGGCAGCAAAATGTCAGCAAGCAGCACCTCCACCGCCGCGCCCCGCATCCCCGCAAGCGCCGCCCTACCGTCCGTAGCTGTCCCGACGACCTCAAACCCGCCGGAAATAAGCTCAACCCGCATCCGCGCCAGAAACTCCTCCGAAGCGTCCGCCAGAAACACCCGAATTTTCTCCATATCAAAACTACCTCTCTCATTTTTACGCCGAAAAAACAGCGTCTTGCGCGTATAGTAGCATGGGCTTGTCGAAAAATACAATCAAAAAATTTCGACGGAAAACGTCGAAAACGAGCGTCGAACCCTTGCGCCCCAAGCGTTTGCGCCAAATAAGAAAAAAAGCGAAAAAGCCCGAAAATCCGGGCTTTTCCGCAGAAAACAGCGAATAATCATAGACATTCGCCGCGCAATATGTTATAATGACGTCGCCCGCAAGGGCAGGGCGCTGCTCAAACGGCAGGCGGTTGGTCACTCCCTTATGAGAGGGGGTGAGTCTTTTGCCGATCACGTTTACATGGCATATCTTCGGATTGACCTTTATGTTACGTATCACAAAAGGCAGAAACCGCCACTCTGGCAAGTGACGGTTTCTATTTCATAGAATACCAAACTAGCTAGGACTAACCGCTTGTCGCAGCGCCCTTTTCACCTATTATTATACCACCGTTTCCCCCGTTGTCAATCCCCGCCGCGCGTCCGGCGGGGATTTTTCGTTGGAAAAATGATGCAGTTTTCTGGGCAAAACGATGCAAAAGCACGGTATGGTAAAGAAAAAAGGAGAATTTTCCCATGAAAAAACTGCTTGCACTCACCCTCGCGCTTGCGCTGCTGCTGAGCGGCTGCGGGGCGCAGGGCGCGCCCACGGAGACGCGGCTTTCCGCATCTGCGGAGCCGGACATCCCGGAGGAGACCGCCGCGGCGGAGCCGGAGCTGCGGCTGCAATGCGCGGCGGAGCCGCTGCCGGGCGCGCTCGCGAACGTGACGGCGCTCGCCCCCTGCGCGGACGGGCTCTGGGTCGGCGGCTTCGCGCCGGAGGGCGCGGCGCTTTACTGCACCGCGGACGGCAAAGAAACGCTCATTCCGCTGCCGGAGGGGACGGAGATGGTCTACGCCGTCTGCGACACGCCGCCCGGCGCGGCGGTGCTCTGCGGCAGCCTGCCGCCGGCTTACACGGACGCTTCCGGTGACTTGCAGTATAACCCCGCGCCGGAGGGACGGTTTTTCCTCCTGCGCTGGGGGCTCCACCCGTCCGTCACGGAGCTGACGGAGCTCGCTGCGGACGCCGACGCGGTCTGGAAGCAGCTGCTCTGGTCCGACGGTGCGTTTTTCCTGCTCGCGCATGACCGTCTCCTGCGGCTGGACGAGACCGGCGCGGTCACGGCGCGCTATACGCCCGCGGAATCCACGCGGCGCATTGCGGCGATGGCACTCGCGGACGGCGCGCTTTTCCTCGCGGAGACGCTCTGGGGCGGCTCCGGCTCATCGCTCGCGGCGCTGGACCCCGAATCGCTCGCGGAGCGCTCCCGCTTGACGCTGGACGAGACCGTCACCGGGCTCGGCACGGACGATACCGGCGGTGCGCTGCTCTGCACGGAGACGGGGCTTTTCGCCCTCGGCGCGGACGGAACGCTGACGCTGCGCGCGGACTGGGCGGCGCTCTATGCGCCGGAGAGCTTCCTCGCCGTCTGACCCGAGGGCGAGGGCTGGCGGCTTTACGCGCGCTGCGCGGACGCGCTCTATGCCGCGCAGTGGACCGCCGCACCGCCGCGGACGGAGCTGCTGCTCGCCGCGGATTCCGGGCACGGCACGGCGCAGACGCTCGCCGCACTGTTCAATCAGTCGCAGGAGGACTATTTCGTCCGCGTCGCGGTCTATGACACGCCGGAGGCGCAGATGCGGCTGCGCGCGGAGCTCGGCGCGGGGTCGGGTCCGGATATCCTCGCCTTCACGCAGGAGACGACGCTCGCGGAAACCGACCCGGCGAAGCTCTGTGCCGACCTCACGCCGTATCTGGACGGCTCCGATGCCGCGCCGCTCCCGGCGCTGCTGAACGCCTGCCGCGACGGTGGGGCGGTTTATTTTCTGCCCTACGCCTTCAGCATCGCGACCTTCACCGCGCCGGCGAGTCTCATCCCGGAGCCGGGCTTCACGCTCGCCGAGGCGGAGGCGGCGCTGGAGCGCGCGGGCGGCGGACTGACGCTGCTGCCGCAGTGGTGTACCGAGGACGTGATGCTCGGCTGGACGGCGCGCATGGCGATCGGGCGCTTCACGGACCGCGAGAGCGGCACGGCGCGCTTTGACAGCCCGGAGTTCGCCGACCTGCTGACGCTCTGCAAAAAGTGGTCCCGCAGCGGCACGCAGAGCGAGCGCGGCGAGCAGTCGCTGCTCACGCCGGAGCTTTTGCAGGGCTTCCTGCGCGTCAGCGCCGTCCACGCTAATTACGGCGGCGATTACTGCTTTGCCGGCTTCCCCTGCGAGAGCGGAAACGGCAGCATGTTCGTGCCGGAGCTGCGCCTCGCCGTCGCAGCGGGGAGCGAAAACGCCGCGGGCGCGTGGGCGTTCCTGCGCTTTGCGCTGAGCCCCGCGGTGCAGGCGGCGAATCTCGGCGCCGGATTCCCCGCGTCGGAGCGCGTGTTCGACGAGCAGCTCCGCCAAGCCGTCGCGCAGGGGGTCGACACCATGGTGGAGCACTATGACTTCACGCAAAGCGACGCCGACCGGCTCCGCGCCCTCATCGAGGGCACGACGCTCCTCTCCGGCACGGACGAGACTCTCCTCGCCGTCATCACCGCCGAAGCCGCCCGCTACCTCTCCGGCGACAAGACCGCGGAAGAAGCCGCGGCGCTGGTGCAGTCACGCGCGAGCGTGTACATGGCGGAGCGCTACGGGAAGTGAGACGAAAAAATCCCCGCCGGCAGTGTGCCGGCGGGGGATCAACCTTAGTATTATATCACGAGAATCGACCGCTGTCTATGGCATATCGCGCAAATTTAAATTTGCGCGATATGCCATAGACATTCCGCTTTTTGTGTGATATGGTGGGAGTGACAAACCAGCCGAAAGGGGTCGTCCGAGAAAAAAGACGGGGAGGAAAAGAGCATGCGGAAGCGAATCATCATTATCCTTCTGGCGCTGGCAGTGATCGTCGGCATCCCGCTGGTCATCGCCTATACTCCGCGGACGCCGATCAAGGCGGCATACGGGACGCCGGAGCGGATCGAGGTCAAAAACGGAAACAACGGGAAGTCCTGCGTCATCACGGACCCGGAGGTTCTGGAGTGGATCACCGACACCTTTTGCGGAGACGTATTCCACAGGAGCAGAGGCGGCTTCGGGATGGGCTGGTCCTACAAATTGACCTTCGTATTCGGAGAAGAGGGGCGAACGACCTTCATTTTGTGCAATCCGGAGGAGATCGAAATCGGATACTCACACTACGCGGCCGTAAGCGGAGAAACCTATTCGCAGGTATATGATTATCTGTCCGAGCTTACCGGATTTCCCCCGGACAAGTACGGGTCAGAATAACGGCGGGAAGATTTCCAAAACATTTTCACAAAGGAGACATCACCCATGAAAAAACTCATCACCACCGCGCTCGCATTCATCCTCTGCGCAGCCATGACGATCACCGCGGGACTTCAGCTTGCTTCTGCGGCTGAAATTCCTGACCCGCCGGTGCCGACGGAGACCGTCGAGCCCGTCGGACCGAAGGACCCGGACAAGGGCGGCGAGACTCCGGCGGAGCCGAACGGGGAGGAGCTGCCGGACGGGAAACCGGAAGGATTTTAATTACGAACAGCTATAGAGTGGGCGGCGTTTGCCGCTCACTCTAATTCTATTCCCGCCAATTCCTTTGCCTCGTTCCAGATGAGCTGCTTGTTGTGCTCGTCCTCAAGCACGTCATACAAGCTGTAAGCCCGCGTGTAAAGCCTGATGCCCCGCTCCATGTCACCCTTGCGGCAATAGGCTTCCGCAAGGATCGCGAGCAGGTCGGGGAGATGCTGATAATGCCCGTAGCTGATGCAGATTTTTCGCCCGCGCTCCGCCGCATCGACGGCCTCGTCGTAACAGCCCAGCGCGCAAAGCTCGCGGGCATAGTTGAACAGCACCATGGGAAGATGGACGCGGACCGGCGACAGCTTTTTCGTGTGACCGTCCAAATATGCGAGGAGCTGCCGCAGAACATGGACAGAATCGAGATGCATCCCATTTTGGAGATACAGGACCGCAATGTTGTTGATCAGCTTGATCTCGGTCTCAGAGTAAAGTCCGCACGCGATGTTCTGCAAATCAAATTTCGGCGACGTCAGACGGATCGCGTCCAGCAGGAGCTTTAACCCGTCCTCCACGCCATAGGGACCGTCTTCCGTTCCGATCAGGAATTTGGAGCGCAGGACGGTTTGCTGCACGAGCCGGTCATTCTCCCCGGCAAGCGACAGCAGCGACTTCTGCTTTGCAAGCACCTCCGCGCGGATGCCCGGTTTTTCCTCCTCCGGCGCGCTGAAAAACCGCACATGCAGACTGACAAGCTCGCGCTCTAACTCGCTGAGCTTCAATTCCTTTTCGCCCACGAGCGCATAGACGCGCTCCTCCGGCAGACCCAGTCTTTGCATCAGCGCGCGCATCTTGCCTGCCGAGGGTGCGTTTTTCCCGGTTTCCAGCCGGGAGAGGGTCGTGATGTCGCATATTCCCGCGCAGAGCATATGCTGCGTGAGTCCCTGCGCCTCGCGCTCCTTTCGGATCATCGTCCCGATCGCGATCTCATTCATCGCCGCCTCGCCTCCTTCCGATATGCCGCATTATACCACACTCCAGCACCAAAACGCAAGCAGTTGAAGATGCGCAGCGCTTTTGTGGGGCGCAGAATGCAAAAAAATTCCCGCCGACAGTATGCCGGCGGGGAATCTAACCTTAGCATTATATCACGGAAATTGAGAGCTGTCTATGGCATTTCAAGCAAATTTAAATTTGCTCGAGATGCCGTAGACAATCGGCTTTTTGTGTGATATGGTGAGGGCGAAATAACATTGGAGGTGATGCCTATGCGTGCGTGAGGGATCATATTCTGTTAAGAGGAAACAAATAAAGATTTTGATGAAAGAAAGGGTAGAAAAAGATGAAAAAGTTTATCTCCATCCTGTTGTGCTTCCTCCTCATTTTCGCAATCGCGGTCCCCACTTTTGCCGCGGCACGGGGGAGCTATTCCTACTATATGCTCTATACGGTCAATCTTCGCGACAGCTATGGAAATCTGACCGATGTTCTGGTCGAAGAAAACGAAGGCGTTTTCCCCGGCTCTACGAAGGTCTTTTCCGACCTCGGCTCTACGGTGTATCGCTATATTCAGACGGCGCAGAGCCCGACTCGCAGGGGCTATGTGGTAGACGCCTACATTGGCTGTGATTATGTGACCTGAAACAAAATGTAAGGGTGCGGCGAGCATCGCCGCACCCTTTTCGAGATTTCAGGCCGGGGAGGTTATCTTTATGAAAAAACTGCTCACACTCACCCTCGCGCTCGCGCTGCTGCTGAGCGCCTGCGGGGTGCCGAGCGCGCCCGCGGAGACGCCGGAGGCGACGGCTGCGTCCACGGTGGTGCGGACCGAGGTGGTCTACCCGCTTCCCGCTCCGGCGGAGCTGGTCGGGGTCGCGCGCGTCGGGGACACGCTGCTGCTCGGCGGGGAGAGCGGCGGCGCGCCGGTGCTGGGGATGGCGGAGTGGTCGCTTGGCGCAGAGGGGCTCACGCTCGGCGAGACGCGGCTGCTGACGCTGCCTGCACCGGAGGCGGCGGACGAGGCGCGGCTCTGGGGTGTCGCCGCCGGGGAGGACTGTTTCTATGTCCTGACCGGTGAGGAGCCCGCCTCGCGGCTGAACGCCTCGCGCGAGATCGTGCGCAATGAGGACTATCAGGGACGCTACTGCGTGCTGAAATATGCGGCGGACGGTGCGCTGCTTGGGCAGATGACGCTGCGGGACTGGTCCGCCGGGGAAATGCTCGGCATTGCCGCGGGTCCGGACGGCGAGCTGCTGCTTTACGCCTGCCAGACCGCGGCGCTGCTGCACTGGCGCGACGGCGAGGCAGAGGACGCGCAGTATCTGGACGCGGCGCTCGCCGCGCTCGGCGCGGACGCGGGCTTTCTCTCCGCCGCACGCGCCGGAGACTGCTGGTGCGCCGCGGTGCAGTGGGTGGACGGCAGGCTGCACACGGGACTTTTTACCCTCGCCGTCGGCGCGTTTTCGCCGCTGGAGCTGGAGCCCATTGCGGACGGCTTCGACGTCAGCACGGTCCTGAGCGCGAGCTGGTCGCCGTCGCAGGGGCTCGCGGGCGAGTATCTCGTGAACGACGGCGAGGGCTTTTACGCCGTCGACCCCGCAACCGGCGCGGGCGAGCGGCTGCTGCTCTGGAACGCGGACGGGGCTGCGATCGGCTCCGATTGCGGCGGCGTCTGCCGTCTCGGAGAGCGCGCCGCGGTCTACACCCTCGCGGGCGACGCGGGGCTCCATGTGCTCTATGAAGCGGACGCCGCCGCCGCGCGGACGGTGCGCGTCGCGGTTTTTGACGACAGCAGCCGCTTCCGCGAATATGAAGCGCGCTGCGCCGCGCTCTCCGGCGACTGGGTCTACCGTTGCGAGTTTTACGATTTTTCCCAGCGCGAGCTGCTGCTCACAAAGCTCGCGAGCGGCGCGGACGCGCCGGACCTGCTGCTGTTCCCGAACCCGCAGAACATCGGGCTGCGGGAC
The DNA here is from genome assembly GCA_963649145.1 of Ruminococcus bicirculans (ex Wegman et al. 2014). Classification (GTDB taxonomy): domain Bacteria; phylum Bacillota; class Clostridia; order Oscillospirales; family Oscillospiraceae; genus SVKR01. Next base: position 8,181 of record CAVJGI010000018.1, read on the forward strand.
ATGGAGGGCTATTACATCCCGACGGACTCGGCGCTTTTCGACGACCTTCTTCCTTATCTGGACGCCGACCCCGCGCTCTCGCGGGAGAGCTTTCTGCCGGGGCTGCTGGACGCCGTCGCCGTGAACGGGCGGCTGACCCAGCTCTGGTCCTCGGTCTGCGTCCAGACCATTTTGGCGCGCGAGGCGGACGTCCCCGCGGCGGGGCTCGGCGCGGCGGACTGCCTGCGCGCCGTGGCGGAGAGCGAGCGGTATCAGGCGGTGTTTGAGTACCCCATCGGGCGCGAGCTGCTGCTGGCGCTGACCTCCGCCGTGGCGGTCAGCGAGTATGCCGACCGGGAGACCGCCTCCGCCCGCTTCGATGACGGCGGCTTCGCCGCGCTGCTGGACTGGATCGCCGCCGCGGGCAGCGACGCGCCCTACGGACAGGATGTCTATCCCTCGCTGCCGTGGCATCTGGAGGATTCGCTGCTGAAATGTCTGACGCTGCGCGACGTCGGCGGCGCGGCGGCTTACCGCGAGCGCTTCGGCGAGCCTTACGCCTTTGTCGGCTACCCCGTCGGCGCGCAGAGCGAGAGCTATTATGTCAGCGCGGGCGAGTGTATGGCGATCCCCGCCGCGGGGCGCTGCAAGGACGGGGCTTGGGCTTATATCTCCGGCAGTCTCTCGCTCGCGGAGCAGCTCCGCGCCGCGGAGGAGGGCACGGCGGAGGGACTTCCGGTGAACGCCGAGGCGCTCAGCCGGCTCTCCGCCGCTCTCGCGCCGGAGGACGCGGAGAAGCTGAACGCCCTGCTCGCGGGCATCCGCACCGCCCTCAACTACGCCGACGAGCCCCTCCGCCAGATCATCCTCACCGGCGCCCAGAGCTACCTCTCCGGCGACAAGACTGCTGAGGAATCCGCGGCACTGGTGCAGTCGCGCGCGAGCGTGTATATGGCGGAGAAATATGGGGCGTAGAGGGGCAAAAGTCTCCGTCGATGCGCGGGATTTCAAAGCAAAGCATGAAAATTCGTCACTATGCCCTGAAAATTTGCGCGATTTGCTATGGTCAAGCGCGGAAGCTTATGGTATAATGATGAATAATCGGCGGGATTTTCCGCCGGGAAGAGACACCGGAACGAGAGAAAGAAAGGAGCCTTTGCTATGAAAAACCGAAGCCTGATCGCGCTGCTGCTGCTTTTTGCGCTGCTGCTGACCGGCTGCGCGGGCGGGAGCCCGGCGGAGACGGAAGAGCCCTCTGCGCCGCCGCAGCAGACGGAAACGCCGGAGCCGGCGCAGACCCCGGAGCCGACCGGGACGCCGGAGCCGACGGAGGAGCTCCCCGCCACGCCGAGCGACCTGTTCACCCCGCCAGTGCGCCAGACGGAGATACCCGAACCGACGCCGACGCCGGAGGAGCTGGGCCCCGGCATCAAGACTTACACCGGCTACAACACGGGCAGCCGCTTCGCCGAGGGCGACCTCGTCGTCGCGACAGCCACGGGCTATATTTTCCCCTACGTGCTCTTCGAGTGGGGCAATCTCGGCAATAACGGGCTTTTCCGCGTGGACACCGTGTTCCGCTTCACCCTCACGGACGGCACGGAGGAAAACTGGCTGCTGCTCTCGCTCTGCAACGGCTCGGACCTCGGCGAATACACCCTTTACACGAAGCTGCATCAGATCTGGCTCCGCGAGGCGGACGCCGTCGCCTATACGGAGGAGTCGAAGAGTCTGGTCCGCTGGCCCGTCTGGGTGGAGGATGGCGCGCGCGACGTGAACGGTATTACCATCGATAGGAGAAACGCTTTTGTAATCAGAGATGAATATGAAGACCCCGATCTCGGCGAGCTGGTCAAGATTTCCACGATCGGCGGCACGTCCTACTGGGTCAGCCGCAAGGCGCTCGTTTACTACGACATCGAGGGCTGAAAATGAAAACAGGAGAGACCGCCCCGCGTGGGCGGTCTCTTTTTTTTGCTTTCGCGCCGCGAAAACCAAGCCTTGCGCTTTTGCCTGCGGGTTTGCTATAATAATATACCATCGGTTGACAAGGGCACGCGCGGTTTTGGCGATCCCGGCGGCGTTCATGCTGCGTCATCAGCCTTGGAAATACGAAAAGTATTCCCTGCGGCTGATTCCTTGCCTGAGCACCGCCGGGAACGCCAAAACTGCTTCGCACCTGTCAGCGCTGGATTTTCGCGTGATTTTCGGCTTTTGAGGCGCAGGCGGGCTGTCGCCCGTCAAGCCGAAAAGGGCGAAAAGCACCGGAAAGACGCGCTGTCAGGCGCGCGTGCTCTTGTTAACCGATGGTAATGTAATGAGAAACGAAAGGACGAATGCGATGCTGACTTTGATCCTTGGGCGGGCGAAAACGGGCAAGACCGCGGATATGATGGAGCGCATCCGGGCGCGGGCGGCGCGGGGCGTCGGCGGGGCGGTGGTGCTCGTGCCGGAGCAGTACAGCCACGAGGCGGAGACCGAGCTGCTCGCCGTCTGCGGCGACAGCGCGAGCTTATACGCCGAGGTCCTCTCCTTCACGCGGCTCGCCGCGCGGGTGGAGGGCGAGCACGGCGGCGCGAGATGCGCGGCGCTCAGCCGGGGCGGGCGGCTGCTCTGTCTCGTCCGCGCGCTGGGCGACGTGGGCTCCCGGCTCGCCGTTTACGGCGCGGCGCGGCGGCAGGCGCCGCTTCAGCAGGAGCTGCTGCGCGCCATCGACGAGTTCAAGACCTGCCGCATCAGCCCGGATGCGCTGCGCGAATACGCCGAGGGCGCGCATGGCGAGCTCGATGCGCCGGGCACGGACGCGCTGCGCCAGAAGCTCGGCGACCTCGCGCTCATCTATGACGCTTACCAGACCTATGCCGACCGCAGCGGGCTCGACCCGATGGACCGCCTGACCCACCTCGCGGAGCGCATCGGGGAGAGCGCTTACGCCCGCTGCGCGTTTTTCGTGGACGGCTTCACGGATTTCACGGCGCAGGAGCTCGCCGTGCTCGGTGCGCTGCTGCGCGCGGGCGCGGAGGTGCGCGTCTGCCTGACGGCGGAGGGGCTTTCCGAGGGGCACGAAATTTTTGAGCCGAGCCGCCGCGCGGCGCTGCGTCTCACGGCGCTCGCCGCGGAATGCGGCGCGGAGTGGGGCGTCGAGCGCTTTTCCGGCGCGGCGCGCAGCGGACCGATGGCGGACGTGGAGCGCGAGGCGTTTTCCTTCGCCGAGGCGCACTGCGAGCCGGCGGGCGCGCTCGCGCTCGTCTGCGCGCCGGACACCGTGGCGGAGTGCGAGTGGGCGGCGGCGCGCTGCCTCGAGCTCGTGCGCACCACGGGCTGCCGCTGGCGCGACATCGCGGTCACGGCGCGCTCATTCGAGGCTTACCGCGGCGCGATGGAGAGCGTTTTTGCCCACTACGGCGTCCCGCTCTATACGGCGAAGCGCAGCGCGCTGCTGCAAAAGCCGCTGCCCGCGCTCGTCGCCGCGGCTTACGACACCGTGACCGGCGGCTGGGACTACGAGGACGTGTTCGCGTACCTGAAAACCGGGCTCGCGGGGCTCAGCCGCGCGGAATGCGACACGCTGGAAAACTATGTCTTCCTCTGGAGCCTCCGCGGTGCGGACTGGACGAGGAACGAGGACTGGGTGCAGCACCCGGCGGGCTTCGGCAGGGAGTTTACGGACGAAGACCGCGCGCTGCTCGCGGAAATAAACGCCCTGCGCCGCCGCGCGAGCGCGCCGCTGCTGCTGCTTGCCGAGCGCGGCGGGGCGGCGAAAACGGGCGGCGCGCAGGCGCGCTCGCTCGCGGACTTTTTCGCGGCGCTGGAGCTGCCGCGGCTCCTCACGGAGCGCGCCGCGGAGCTGCGTGCGCTGGGGCAGGCGCAGACGGCGGCGGAATACGCCCAGCTCTGGGACATCGTCTGCGACGCGCTCACGCAGTGCGGCGAGGTGCTGCGCGATACGGAGACGGATCTGGAGAGCTTCGGCAAGCTCTTTACGACCGTGCTGAGCTCTTACGACGTCGGCACGATCCCGCTCTCGCTCGACCGCGTGAGCGCGGGCGACTTTGACCGCATGCGCCGGCGGCATATCCGCCACCTCATCATGCTCGGCTGCGACAGCGCGAGCGTTCCCGCCGCCGCGCCGGGGACCGGCATTTTGTCCGACGCGGACCGCGAGGCGCTCGCCGCCGCGGGGCTGGACGTCGGCTCCGCCGCGGGGGAGCGCTTGGACCGCGAGTTCGCACTGCTCTATAACTGCCTGACGCTGCCGTCGGACACGCTGGCGATCAGCTGGTGCGCCCTCGGCGCGGAGGGCGCGAAGGCGTCGCCCGCCTTCGCCGTCGAGCGGCTGCGGAAGGTCTTCAGTTTCCCCGTGGAGACCGCGGACAGCGCCCGCTGCCGCGAGAGCGCGCCGGGACCGGCGTTTGAGCTCGCTGCCGCGGCGTCGCGCCCGTTCCATCCGGAGAGCGCGGAGGCGGCGCGGCAGTGGTTTGTTGACCGCGGCGCGGGCTCAGCGCTCGCGAAGCTGGACGCCGCGGCGACGCTCACCCGCGGGCGGCTCAGCCGCAGCGCGGTGCGCGCGCTCTACGGCGAAAAGCTGACGCTCTCGGCATCGCGTATCGACAATTTCTCCGGCTGCCCCTTCTCCTATTTCCTGCAATACGGGCTGAAAGCGAAGCCGCGCCAGCCGGCGGAGTTCGCCCCGCCGGAGATGGGCACCTTTATGCACTTCGTGCTGGAGGGCTGCGCGCGCTCTATCGCTGCGGAGGGCGGCTTCGCCTCCGTCTCGCCGGAGCGCGTGGAGGCACTCTGCGACGAATATGTGGCGCGCTATGTCCACGAGAAGCTGAACGATTTCCGCCAGAAATCGCCGCGCTTCATTTACCTCTTCCGGCGGCTCACCGGCTCGGTGCGCGCCGTCGTGACGGATATGGCGGCGGAGCTCGCGAAAAGCGACTTCCAGCCGCTCGACTTTGAGCTGAACTTCGGCGACCGTGAAGCGTTCCCGCCCATCGCGCTCGGCGAGGGGGAGGACTCCCTCGTGCTGACCGGCATCGCCGACCGCGTGGACGGCTGGGTCCATGACGGCAGGCTCTACCTGCGCGTCGTGGACTACAAGACCGGCAAAAAGAGCTTTTCACTCTCGGACGTCTGGTACGGGCTCGGCTTGCAGATGCTGCTCTATCTCTTCGCGCTCGAACGCTCCGGTGCATCGCGCTACGGGATGGAGATCGTGCCCGCGGGCGTGCTCTATGTCCCGGCGCGGGACGTGCTCGTCAGCGCCCCGGCGGAGCTCACGGCGGAGCAGATCTTGGCGGAAAAGGCGAAGGCGCGCCGCCGCAGCGGACTGCTCCTCGGCGAGAGCGCGGTTCTGGACGCAATGGAGCATGGCGAGCTGCAATACCTGCCCGTCAGCTTCAAGGACGGGACCTATTCCGGCGACGCGCTGGCGTCCGCCGAGCGTCTCGGCGCGCTGGGGCGGCATATCGACGCCACGCTCCGCGCCCTCGCGCGGGAGCTGCGCGGCGGCTCCGTGGCAGCCGACCCGTGGTTCCGCAGCCAGACGGAAAACGCTTGCCGCTTCTGCGATTACGCGGCGGCGTGCCACTTCGACGAATCGCAGGACAGCATGCGCTACATAGAAACGATGAAGCCCGGCGAGGTCTGGGACAGGATCGAAAAGGAGGCGGCGGACCATGGCGTTTGAATTTACACCCGACCAGCGCGCCGCGATCGAAAACCGCGGCGGCAGCCTGCTCGTGTCCGCCGCCGCCGGCAGCGGAAAGACCCGCGTGCTCACGGAGCGGCTCGTCCGCTATGTGACGGACCCCGCCGACCCCGTGGACATCGACCGCTTCCTTATCATCACCTATACGCGCGCGGCGGCGGCGGAGCTGCGCGGGCGCATTATGGAGGCGCTCGCCAAGGCAGCGGCGGAGCGCCCGGACGATCTGCGCCTGCGGCGGCAGCAGACGCTCTGTCTCAGCGCCCATATCGGCACGATCCACGCCTTCTGCGCGGACGTGCTGCGCGAAAACTGCCACCATTTAGGGCTCTCCCCGGCGTTCACGGTGCTGGAGGAGGACCGCGCGGAGACCATCCGCCGCGGCGTGCTCTCCCGCGTGCTCGACCGGCGCTATGCGAAGATCGAGAGCGACGGCGCCTTCCGCCTTCTGGCGGATACGGTCGGCGCGGGGCGGGACGATAAGCGCCTTGAGAGCGCGGTGCTGGAGCTCTACGACAAGCTCCGCAGCCACCCCGACCCGGAAAAATGGGCGGCGGACCAGCGTGCCGCGCTGCATCTCGAAGGCGTCGAGGACGCGGGCGAGAGCGTCTGGGGGCGCGAGCTGCTCCGCGCGGCGGAGGCGGAGGCCGGCTTCTGGTGCGAGAGCTTTGAAGCCGCCCTCGCGGAGATCGAGGCGGACGAGAAGCTGAAAAAGGCTTACGGTCCCGCCTTCGCCGAGGACGCGGAGGCGCTGCGTGAGCTGCGCCGCGCGCTCTCGGTCGGCTGGGACAGAGCGCGCTGCGCGCTTGCGGCGCTGCCGTTTCCGCGGCTCGGCGCGCTCCGCGCTTATCCGGAGCCGGACCGTCCCGCGCGGCTGAAGGCGCTGCGCGACCGCTGCAAAAAAGCGATGGCGTCGCTCGCCGACCGCCTCGGTGCGCCCTCCGCCGCGCTGCTGCGCGACCAGCGCGCCGCAGCCCCGGCGATGGAGGCGCTGCTGGACCTGACGCTGGAATTTGACCGCGCGTTTACGGCGGAAAAGTGCCGCCGCAGCGCGGTGGATTTCTCCGATCTGGAGCATTACGCCGCCCGGCTGCTGACCGACCGGGAGACCGGCGCGCCGACTTGGATCGCGGCGGAGCTCGCCGGGCGCTTCACGGAGATCATGGTGGACGAATATCAGGACGTGAACGCCGTGCAGGAGCGCATTTTCCGCGCCGTTTCGCGGCAGGAGCGGAACCTGTTTTTGGTCGGCGACGTGAAGCAGTCCATTTACCGCTTCCGCCTCGCGGACCCGACGCTGTTTCTGGAAAAATATCAGACCTTCGTCCCCTTCGACCGCGCCGCGGAGGGCGAGGGGCGCAAGATATTGCTGCGGGAAAACTTCCGCTCGCGACGCTGCGTCCTCGACGCGGCAAACCGCGTGTTCTCCGCGCTCATGTCGCGCGAGATCGGCGAGCTTGACTACGACGACGACGCGGCGCTCCGCTTCGGCGCGCTCGACTACCCGGAGGGCACGGACAGCCCCGTGGAATTTGACATTCTGGACGCCGGAGAGGGCGGGGAGGACGCGCCGGACAAGGCAGAGCGCGAGGCACACTTCGTCGCCGCGCGCATCGCGGCGATGCTGCGCGAGGGGACCCCGGTCTATTCCGGCGGCGAAGCCCGTCCCTGCGACCCCGGCGACTTTGTGATATTGATGCGCGCGCCGGGCGGCAAGGGCGCGGCGTTCCACCGCGCGCTCGCGGAGGCGGGCATCCCCGTCCAAAGCCGGCAGGGGAGCGGCTTTTTCAAAAGTCTGGAGGTCTCCGTCGCGGTCGATCTGCTCGCGCTCGTCGATAACCCCCACGCGGATGTGCCGCTCATCTCCGCGCTGCGCTCGCCGGTCTTCGGCTTCGACCCGGACGCCCTGAGCGCCATCCGCGCCGCGAAGCGCGACGGCGATTTTTACGGCGCGCTCCGCGCTGCGGCGGAGGCGGGGGACGAACGGTGCGCCGCCTTCCTCGCGCTGCTGGACCGCTGGCGCGCGCCCGCGCCCGATCTGACGCCCGGCGCGCTGCTCTGGACCGTCTATTCGGACACCGCGCTCCCCGCCGTCTGCTCCGCGATGCGCGACGGCGAGACGCGCCGCGCCAACCTCATGCTGCTGCTCGAATACGCCGAGCGCTTTTCCGAGGGCGGCACGGGCAGCCTCTTTCGCTTCGTGACTTACCTGCGTCGCCTCGCCGAGCAAAACCGCGAGCCGGAGCGCGCGCCCACGGGACGCGCCGTACAGATCATGAGCATCCACAAAAGCAAGGGACTGGAATTTCCCTTTGTCTTCCTCTGCGACCTCGCCCACCGCTTCAACCGCTCGGACCTGCTGTCGCCGGTTTTGATGCACAGCGACCTCGGCGTCGGACCCAAGCTCTGCGACCGGGAGCGGGGCGTCGAATACCCCACGCTCGCGCGCCGCGCCATCGCGGAGCGGCTCACGACCGAGATGCTGAGCGAGGAGCTGCGCGTGCTCTATGTCGCGATGACCCGTGCGCGGGAGAAGCTCATCATGACCTGCGTCTGGAAAAATCCGGACAAGGCGCTCGGCAAGCTCGGCGTCGGGTTGACGAATCCCGCGCCCCCGGCGCTGCTGCGCGCGGCGCAGAGCCCGTCCCAGTGGCTCGCCATGGCGTCGCTCATCGACGGCGGAGAGACGATCGCGATGCAGATCATCTCCGCGGACACCGAACCGGAGACGCCGGAAGCGCCCGACGCGCCCGCGGAGACCCCGGCGGCGGACGGCGCGGCGGCGCGCATCGCCGAAAAGCTCGCCTTCCGCTATCCTTACGCCGCCTCCGCCGACCTGCCGAGCAAGCTGACGGCGACGGAACTGAAGGGTGCGGACGCCCCGGACGCCGAGGGTGCGCCGCTCCTCGCGCCGGACGCGGACTATGAGTTCCGCCTCCCGACGCCCGGCGAGCCGGCAAAGCTCACGCCTGCCGAGCGCGGCACGGCGACGCATGCGTTCTTGCAGCACCTGCGCTTTTCCGAGACGGGCAGCATCGCACAGCTGGACGCCGAGCTGCGGCGCATCGCCGCGGCGGGGCTGCTGACGGCGGAGGAGGCAGCGGCGGTGGACTTGCCCTCCGTCCTGCGGCTTTTTACCTCCCCGCTGGGGCAGCATCTCGCTGCGGCGGCGGACGTGCGGCGGGAGTTCCGCTTCACGCTCTTGGAGCCCGCGGCGGACTATTTCCCCGGTGCGGCGGCGGACGACCGGCTGCTGCTTCAGGGCGTCGTGGACTGCTTTTTCGTCGAAGACGGCGGCGTGACCGTGCTGGACTACAAGACCGACCGCGTCACGGCGGCGGAGGCGCCGCAGCGCGCGGAGCGCTATCGGGGCCAGCTGCGCGCATATGCCCGCGCGCTCGAACGCATCCTCGGCATGCCTGTGCGCCGCTGCGCGCTCTGGTTCCTGCGCCCCGGCGTCGAGATCGACGTCGAGCCGGAAAAAACCTGAATTTTCCCGCGAAAAGCCCTTGCATTTCCGGAAACGGTCTGTTATAATCTCTGTTGCGTCTTGTAACCACACCGCTCATTGGCGGTGTACTCAAGGCAGCTTAATGTGAACAGGAGTTGCGTCAGACATGAAAGAAGGCATCCATCCCGATTATAAGCCGACGACCATCCGCTGCGCCTGCGGCGCCGTGATCGAAACCGGCAGCACCAAGCAGAACATCACCGTTGAAATCTGCTCCAAGTGCCACCCCTTCTACACCGGCAAGCAGAAGCTGGTCGACACCAGCGGCCGCGTGGACAAGTTCAACAAGAAGTACGGCCTGCAATAATAACTCAACCGGGACCCGCTCCGCTGGGCTCCCGGTTGAATTTTTTCGCTCCGCTCAGCGCACGAAGCCCCTGCCGTTCGGCAGGGGCTTCGCACGTTCCCTCCGCGCAGAGAATTTTTCGGCACGCACGTGTCGCGCCGAAAAATGATTGGAATTTATTTGCGCCTTCGGGCGCAAACTCTGCGAGGCTGATTTGTTTTTGTTCTTTACAATTAAAAAAGTTCCCGCTATAATCGAATTATCATCATAAGGAAAGGACCGGTGAAACGGTATGGAGACCCTGAAGGCGATCTTTACGCGCCGCAGCGTGCGGCGGTTTTCGGAAAAGCGGGTGGAGGACGAGACGCTGCACACGATCCTGCGCGCCGGGATGAGCGGTCCCAGCGCGGTCAACGCGCGCCCGTGGCAGTTTATCGTCGTGCGTGACAAGGCGATGCTCAATGCCATGGCGGAGGCAGGCGGCGGCGGACCGATGGAGCCGCTGCGCGGCGCGGACTTTGCCGTGCTCGTCTGCGGCGACCTGCACCGCGCGTTTTCCAAAGCGCCGGATTTCTGGATCGTGGACGGCTCGATCGCGGCGCAGAACCTCATTTTAGCGGCGCACGACCTCGGCGTCGGCAGCGTCTGGCTCGGCACATGGCCCGTTGAAGAGCGCGTGAAGGCGCAGCAGAAGCTCTTTAACCTCCCGGAGCACATCGTGCCCCACTCCATCGTCGCCTTCGGCTACCCCGCCAAGCCCGACGACAGCGAGAGGGATCTCTACGACGAGAGCCTTGTACACTTCGAGAAGTGGTGAAAAAAGCATCGGACGGCAGCAAAATGCTGCCGTCCGAACTTTTTTACTGAATTTTCTCGCAAACACCGTCGGCGATGCGCCAGACTTCGCCGTGGAAGCGCTCGCCGTCGGGGTCGACGCGGAGGTAGCTGCCGTCGGGGATGGCGAAAAACTCTCTGCCAAAGCTGTCCGGATAGGTGATGTCCTCAAAAAGCCGCTTTCCGTCGAGCAGCTCGTCCCGGATCGCCTGATAGTGCGGGATGATCTGCTTTTTCGTGAGACCGAGACCGGGAAGATAGCGCTGGAACGCCGCGTCCGTGCTCTCGCCGGGGAGCTCCGGCTGGGCGTAAACCGTTTCCGCGCTGTTCATGCTGCCGGCGCTGATGCCGATCAGAACGCCGGAAAAGCCTTCCAGCAGCCCGCGCAGCCCGATGCGCTGAAAATAGGCGTTCTGCGTCGGCACGTGGCCGCCTGCGAGGAGGATGAGGTCCGCCGCGGCGATGAGCGCCGGGGCGTCCGCGTCATTCGCACCGTCGAGCGCGTCGAAGCACTCCACGGCGTAGCCGCTTTTTTCCAGCGCTGCGCGCCCTTCCGCCGCCATGTGCGCCGTGCGCTCGCAGTCAGTCGGGTCGGAGGTGATGAGCAGCGCGCGGAGCGCGCGTGCCGGGAGAAGCGCTTGCAGCGCGTCCGCCAGCCCGTTCTCGGCGAAGAACACCCCGCCGCGCTCCATCGTCGGAATGCTCGTTAAAAATGCAGTCATAGCAAAAAATCCCTTCCGCCGTCCGCTCCGGACGGCTGTTTGTTTTTCCATAGTGTAATCGAAAAACCGGGATTTTGCAAGACCGGAAAAGCCCTGAAAAGCAAAAACGAATATTCAAAATCCAAGAAATTCACGCTCTATATCCAATTAAAGAACGAAAGTTCGGTCAAACTGCCGAAAAATTCCGGAAAGTTTGGCTAAAATCACGGTGTACAAACGCGGGGGAGAGGAGTATAATGCAAGTTAGAAAACACGAAAATGCAAATTTCCCCTGATAAGGAGAATCCGATATGAAAACTCTGGAACTCAATCCCGTCTGGTGCAAGGGCTGCGGCGTCTGCGTGGAATTTTGCCCCAAGCATGTTCTGAAGCTCGTCGGCGGCAGGGTGCATACGGTCCCCGGAACGGACTGCGTCGCCTGCGGGCTCTGCGAGAGTCTCTGCCCGGACTTCGCCGTTTATCTTGTCGAGCGGGAGGGCGAAGCAGTTGGCTGAGATGGTCCTGATGCAGGGGAACGAGGCGTGCCTCCGCGGTGCGATCGCCGCCGGGATGCGCTTTTACGCCGGCTACCCCATCACACCCTCCACAGAGATCGCCGAACAGGCCTCCGAGCTGCTGCCAAAGATCGGAGGCCGTTTTATTCAGATGGAGGACGAGATCTCCAGCATGGCGGCGATCATCGGCGCGTCCGCCGTGGGCGTCAAGGCGATGACCGCGACGAGCGGTCCGGGCTTTTCGCTGATGCAGGAGAATATCGGGCTCGCCGCGATGACGGAGATGCCCTGCGTCGTCGTGGACGTCCAGCGCGCGGGGCCCTCCACCGGCATGGCGACGAGCCCCGCGCAGGGCGACGTGATGCAATCGCGCTGGGGCACGCACGGCGACCACCCGGTGATCGCCCTCGCGCCCGGCACGGTGCAGGAGGCGTTTGACTTCACCGTCCGCGCCTTCAATCTCTCCGAGCGCTACCGCGTGCCGGTCATCTTCCTGATGGACGAGCTCGTGGGCCATCTGCGCGAGGGCGTCCGCGTGCCGCAGCCCAGCGAATACGAGGTCGTGGACCGCGCCTTGCCGGACCCGGCGGACAAGGACTGGCTGCCCTATCGCGGCGACCCGGAGACGCTCGTGCCGGTGATCCCGCCTTTCGCCATGGGCTGGCGCTACCACGTTACGGGACTGACCCACGACGAGCGCGGCTACCCGACGAGCTCGCCGGCGGAGGCGCAGAAGCTCGTGGAGCGCCTGATGCGCAAGATCGAGCGGGCTCGCGCCGACATCGTGCAGTGGGACGAATACGGCACGGAGGACGCGGAGACGCTCGTCGTCTGTTACGGCGGAACGGTCCGCGCCGCGAAAAAAGCCGTGCGCGACGCGCACGAAGCGGGGATAAAGGCGGGGCTTTTCCGCGCCGTGACGCTCTGGCCCTTTCCGGGCGCGGAGCTTGCCGCGCGGGCGAAGAGCGCGAAGCGCGTTCTGGTCGTGGAGCACAACTACGGTCAGATCGTGCGCGAGGCCCAGCGCGAGCTCGCCGGGGTCTGCCCGGTGGACTTTCTCGGCACCGTGTCCGGCGCGCCCATCGAGCCGGAGACCATTCTGGAAAAGCTGCGGGAGGTGACGGCGTAAAAATGAGCGGGAACCCCATCGTAAACGAATATTTCCGCGAGGCGATGCTGCCGCATATCTGGTGCCCCGGATGCAGCAACGGCATCCTGATGCGCGACGTGGCGCTCGCCGTGGACGCGCTGGGTCTCAGCAAGGATGAGGTCTGCATCGTGTCCGGCATCGGCTGCTCCAGCCGTGCGAGCGGATATATGGATTTCAACACCATCCACACGACCCATGGCCGCGCCATCCCGGTTGCCACGGGCATCAAAATGTGCCGCCCGGACCTGACCGTCATCGTCCTGACCGGCGACGGCGACGCGACCGCCATCGGCGGCAACCACTTCATCCACGCCGCCCGGCGCAACATCGACCTCAGTGTGTTCGTGTTCAACAACAATGTCTACGGCATGACCGGCGGCCAGTATTCGCCGACGACCCCGACCGGCGAGTTCGGCACCACCGCGCCCTACGGCGTCATTGATCAGGACTTCGACGTCTGCCGCCTCGCCATCGGCGCGGGCGCGACCTATGTCGCCCGCGGCACGGCGTTCCACGCGCGCCAGACCGTAAAGCTGATGGCGGACGCGATCAGTCACTGCGGCTTCTCCGTCGTGGACTGTGCGAGTATCTGCCCGACCTATTACGGGCGCAAGAACAAAAAGGGCGACGCCGTCGACATGCTGCGCTGGCAGAAGGAGAACACCTACTTCGTCGAGCGCGGCGCGCCGAAGGAGGGGCAGGACGTGAGCGGAAAGCTGCTCGCGGGCCGCTTTTATTGCAGCGAGCGCCCAGAATACTGCAAGCAGTATGAGGCGCTCATCGCCCGCGTGCGGGAGGAGGGAAGCGAATGAACGGGGAAAAGATCACAGGCGTCCGTCTCGGCGGCTCCGGCGGGCAGGGCGTCATCCTCTGCTCCGTCATTTTGGCGCGCGCCGCTCTCGCGGCGGGGCATTACGCGGCGCAGTCCCAGTCCTACGGCCCCGAAGCCCGCGGCGGCAGCTGCAAGGCGGAGACCGTCATCTCCGACGCGCCCATCGACTATCCGAAGGTCGGGAAAAGCGACATCTTCCTCGCCCTGACCCAGAGCGCGATGGAAAAATACCTGCCCCAGTGCGCGCCCGGCAGTCTGCTTATTTTAGACGAGAGCCTCACCCCGCCGGAGGGAACGGACCTGCGCATCCGGTCTTACCCGATCCTCTCCACCGCGGCGGAAGCGCTCGGCAAGCCGATGACGGCGAACATCGTCGCCGCCGGGATACTGGGGAAAACGCTCGCCCTCTTCAGCGACGAAGCGCTGGAGCGAGCCGTGCGCAGCAGCGTCCCCAAAGGCACGGAGGAGCTGAATCTCCGCGCCCTGAAGCTGGGCTTCGAGCTGGCGGAAAAATAAAGAAAACCGGGACGGCAGTTTGCGTCCCGGTTTTCTTTTTTCTTGAAAAATGCGCGATTTCGTCGTATGATAGCCCGGTATGCGGCGAAGGAGAGAGTGTGTTTGCGATGAAAAAGCTGAAATGGTTCCTGAAGAAAAACCCCGTGCTCTGCGCGGCGGCAGCGGCGGCGGTCGTGACGGGCGTGCTCGTGCCGCCGGACGCGGAATATCTCGGCTATTTCGACTGGCGGACGCTCTGCTGCCTGTTTCTGACGCTCGCCGTCGTCTGCGCGCTGCGGGATATCAAATTCTTCTCCATTCTGGCGCGGCGCATCGTGCGCCTGACGGGAAATCTGCGCGTGCTCGCGCTTGCGCTCGTTTATATCACCTTTCTCGGCAGCATGCTCATCGCGAACGACATGGCGCTCATCACCTTTCTGCCCCTCGGCTACTTTGCCCTCTCCGTCGCGAAGCAGGAGCGGCACATGGCGTATGTCTTCATCCTGCAAAATATCTCCGCGAATCTCGGCGGCATGCTGACGCCCTTCGGCAATCCGCAGAATCTTTATCATTACTCCTATTTCAACATCCCGACCGGGGAATTTACGGCGATCATGCTGCCGCCGTTTCTGCTCGCCGTCGCGCTGCTGACGGTCTGCTGCCTGCTGCTGAAGCCGGAAAAGCTCCGCATCGACGAGGACTTTCCGGAAAAGCTGAACCGGCGGCGCGCGGCGGTTTATCTCGCGCTTTTTGCGCTCTCGCTCGCCATCGTGTTCCGCCTGATCCCCTATTGGGCGGGGCTCGTTGTCATCACGGCGGCGCTGTTCGCGCTCGACCGCGACGCGCTGCGGCAGGTGGATTACGCCCTGCTCGCCACGTTTTTCCTGTTTTTCATCTTCGCCGGAAACCTCGCGCGCATCGACGCGGTCAACCGCTGTGTCTCCGGTCTGCTCCGGCGCAGCACGCTGCTCGTGAGCCTCGCCTCCTGCCAGTGCATCAGCAACGTGCCGACCGCGATCTTGCTGAGCCGCTTCACGGAAAATTACCGCGAGCTGCTCCTCGGCGTCAATATCGGCGGCACCGGCACGATTATCGCCTCGCTCGCGAGTCTTATCACGTTCAGCGAGTTTCGTCTGCTCTGCCCCGGACGCACGAAGGAATATCTCCTGCTCTTCGCCGGGCTGAACGCCCTGTTCCTCGCCGTCCTCGGCGCGGCGGCTTATTTCTTCTTTATCTGAGAAACGGGGGGTTCTCGCCCACAAGGGCGAGGGGATTTCAATATTGAATGCGCCTTTGGAGCAATTGAAATTGGAATTTGGAGTGTTTCGCGCTGCGGCGCGACCTTCTTTCCCCCTGTGGGGAAAGAAGGCAAAGGCACAGTCAGGAGGAAAACCCTTTCGATTGGGTTTTCCTCCCGACACCTTTCTCTCCTAAACGACCAAGAGGGTCTGACGACCCCCTTGGACCCCCCTGTGGTCCAAGCACCAGCGTTTTAACTGTGGGTGCGCCGCCGGGAGCTTCAGCTAACTCGTGCCACCCCTCAGTCAGCGCGCAGCGCTGACAGCTCCCCTCCCGGGGGAGCTTTTTCTAAGGTCGCGGCTTCGCCGCGGTTTTGATTTTTTGACTTTTGGTTGAGGGCACGTGACCGACGTTTGCACGGCTTATTTCTACTGCCCCAGTAAAACCGAACAAGCTTCCGTTTTAGGGGGAATCCAAGGGGGTCGCAAGACCCACTTGGTCGTTCAGGAAAGGGATTGTTAAGGGAAAACCCATTCGAAAGGGTTTTCCCTTAACCGCGCCTTTGCTTACTTTCCCCGCGAGGGGAAAAGTAAGTCGCGTCCCGCGGACGCGAAACAAATTCAATTTGCGCCGCGCACGGCGCATTCAAATTTAAATCCCCTCGCCCTTGTGGGCGAGAAACCCTTACCCCATCGCCCTCCTGCTGAACTCACACCCGCAGTCCGCCTGCCGATAGAGCCCGAACTCCCGCGCGAGCTGGGTGCTCCGGAGATAGCCGTTTCGCTTTTTGAAATCGGAGGGCAGCCAGCGGACGGCGTAGCGGTCGGCGAGGGCGTCGCCGATGCGGTTTATCCGCTCGGCGTCCTTGTGGGGCGAGACGCTGAGGGTGGTGCAGAAAAAGTCGAACCCGCCCGCCGCGGCGCGGCGCGCCGTCTCCTCCATGCGCAGGAGAAAGCAGCGCGTGCAGCGTGCGCCGCCCTCCGGCTCGTCCTCAAAGCCCGCCGCCGCAGCGTCGAACGCGGACCCGTCGTAGGCGCAGCCCATCAGACGCACCTCCGGGAAGTGCGTCAGAAGCTCGCGCTGCGTCGCGAGACGTTTTTCGTATTCCGCCTCCGGCTGGATGTTCGGGTTATAGTAAAGCAGCGTTACGTCGAAATACTGCGTCAGGTATTCGAGCACATAGCTGCTGCACGGCCCGCAGCAGGAGTGGAGCAGCAGCGTCGGGCGCGAAGAGCCCAGCGCGGCGAGGCATTGATCGGTCTGGAGCTGGTAATTTGTTTTCATGCGACTATTATAGCACAAAAGTCGTTGACTTTGGAAGCGCTTTTTATTAAACTATGGGTGCAGAAGAAAAGAAGGAGGCGCTTTTTTTATGGACGCCAGAACCAGCAAGGAGAACTATTACCTCGACATCGCGGACGCCGTCTCGGAGCGCGCGACCTGCCTGCGCCGGCGCTACGGTGCGATCATCGTCCATAACGACGAGATCATCTCCACGGGCTATAACGGCGCGCCCCGCGGCCGCCGCAACTGCACGGACCTCGGCTACTGCACGCGCGAGGCGATGCGCATCCCCGCCGGCCAGCGCTACGAGCTCTGCCGCAGCGTCCACGCGGAGGCGAACGCCATCATCTCCGCCGCCCGGCGCGATACGATGAACGCCACAATGTATCTCAGCGGCCGCGACGCGAAGAGCAACGAGCTGCTCCACGACACGACGAGCTGCTCCATGTGCCGCCGCATGATCATCAACGCCGGTATCTCCCGCGTCGTAGCCCGCATCGGCGACGGCGACTACACCGTCACCAACGTCCGCGACTGGATCTTCAACGACGATTCCCTCCCGGAGGAGATCGGGGAGCGGTAAAATTCCGTAAAAACCGGGCAGGTTTCCACACCCTGACCGTGCCGTTTTGCGGCGAACTAAGAAAATGGAGGAAAATCAAACATGAAAAACCCGTCCGTCCGCCGTCTGGCGGTATCCGCGGTCATTGCGGCGGTCTACGCCGCGCTGACCATGTCCACCGGCTTTATGAGCTATGGCAGCGTCCAGTTCCGCATCGCGGAGGCGCTCGGCGTGCTGCCGTTCTTCTTCCCGGTCACGACTTGGGGCGTCTTCGTCGGCTGCCTCATCGCCAACCTGCTGAGTCCCATCGGCGCGGCGGACCTTGTCGTCGGCTCGCTGACGACGCTGGCGGCGTGCCTCTGCGTCACCGTGCTCGGGCGCGGGACCGTGCCCGGCGAAAGGCCCGGCTGGGGGCGCTGCGTGCTGACGTGTCTTGTGCCGGTGGTGTTCAATGCCGTGACGGTCGGCGCGCTGCTCGCGTGGTACGGGCTGGCGGAGGCTTATTCCGCACCGTTCTGGCTGCTGTTTCTGGGCAACGCCGCGTCCGTCGGCTTCGGCGAGGCGGTCGTGATGTTCGCGCTCGGTCTGCCGCTGATGCGCTGGCTGCCGGCGAGCCGGTTTTATAAAACGCTCGCCGCGGCGCTTGACAAGCGCGGACAAAACGGCTAAAATAACAAACGCAAACCGAATAGCGGGGGAGCTGGATGATCTGTTCCGGCTGAGAGGAGGGCGCGAAGCCCGAAAACCCCAGAACCTGATACGGGTAATGCCGGCGTAGGAAGAAAAGAAAAAGCTCCGCGGAAGCATTGGCTCCCAAGGGGCTTTTTCTCTTTCCACCGAAGCAAAACAGAAAACGGAAAGGAAAGAAAAACAAATGGAAAGAAAAATTCTCAAACGGCTCTGCGTCTCCGCCGTGTGCGTGGCGCTCGCCATGGCGCTCAGCTATCTGAAGATCCCCATCGGCGCGGGCTTCGGCGGCTGGGGCGGCAGCATCGACCTCGTGATGATCCCCATCATCCTCGCCGCGGTCTACGGCGGCGTGGGCTGGGGCCTCGGCGCGGGGCTCGTGTTCGGAACGCTGAAGTTCTTTTTCGCGGGCGGCAGCGCCGTCAACTGGCAGAGCATGCTCCTCGATTACTCCGTGGCGTATATGTTCGTGGGCTTCGCGGGGCTGATGCGCGGAAAAAAGGCGGCGCTGCCCGTCGGCGCGCTCATCGGCTGCTTTGCGCGCTTTCTCGTCCACTTCTTCTCCGGTATCACGATCTACGCCATTCTGGTCCCGACGGAGATCATGGGTCTCACCACCGGCTCCGCCGTGCTCTACTCCATCCTCTATAACGGCAGCTACATGCTCCCGAACACCATCCTCGCTGTCGTCCTCTGCGCCCTGCTCCAAAAGCCGCTGCGCAAGGTCCTCGCAAAGGGGTAACGATTAAAATGAAATCCGTCTTTTGGACGGGTGAAATCTGCTTCGCAGATGAAATCCGGGCTTTCGCCCGGATGAAATCCCCGCTGTGCGGGGAAGCTTTTTGACAGAAAAGGAAGGTCGGCAAAAACCGACCTTCCTTTTCTGCGTTGGGGGTCATCGACCCCTGTGCTTTTCCTTTCGCTTCTGCTGCTTCAGGGCGAAGCGGCGCGCCTTTTCCTGTTCGCGCTGCTCGCGGGTGAGTGCGGCGCGCTCCTGCTTGACCTGCTCGCGCTGGAGCTGGAGCGCCTGCTGCGAGCGCGTGCCGATCCCGGCTGAGGCGGACTCGCGCCGCGCCTCCCGCAGCGCGCGCTTCGGATTGGCGTGCCCCGGCTTCCGCGCCGCGGCAACAGACGGACCGAACCTGAGACGGCGGTAGTTTTTCAGAACAAAATCCCAGACCTCCGCGTCACGCGGCTCCGCGCCGAACGTGACCTTGCAGACCGAGAGCCGCCCGCGGTCGACGCGCTCGAACACGCCGACCCAGAACGGGTCCTCAAAAAATACCGTCAGAATCCCGATGCTGTCGTCCATAAACGAAACCCTCCTGAACTGTTGTTTTCCGCAGGAACGGACGACCCGGAGGGAGGGTTACTTACCCGCGCCGCGGCGCGGACGGCTGGGCTACCGGCCAGCTCTGGCATGCCCGGCAAAGAGAAGGGGCACACGTTGTGTTTTTATCCTGCGCCCCGATGATACCACGGCGTGCGCGGAAAAGCAAGAAGGGCGTTTTCTCCGCTCAGCCGCGCGGGAGAATATTTTTGTCCCCGGCTTCGAGCATTTTCTGCTCGTATTTTTCGCAGAGCGAGCCGTAGTTGGCGTTTTCCCACGTCGTCCCGTCGAAAAACTCCACGTCGCGCAGGATGATCACGACCTGCTTCATCTCGTTATACTCCCCGTAGAGCGTCCAGCCGTAGTTGGACTTCAGCCCCTCTCCCGGCTTTACCGCGTCCGTGTAGGAAAGCAGGGCGGAATAGTGGTTGAAGTACACCTTGACCGGAAGTCCGTCGCCGTCAAAGGCGAAAACGGTCATGGAAAACTCCTTTATGATCCCTTCGGAGACGTTCTGCGCCTTAACGTAAAGCTCCGGGTTGCTGATGCTGTTTTTGCCGAGTGAATAGCCCAGCAGCTCGATCGGCGGACTATTTTTATAATCCTCCCAGCGCGCGGCAAAATCGCCGTAGCCCGTGATCTGCGATTTTTGCTCCGCGCTGAGCGCCTGATAGAGCGCGTCCGCCTCGGCGTAGCCGCTGTTTTCCGCCGCGGCGGTGTCCAGCGCGCCCTGCGCGCGATCGACTTCAAAGCGCGAGAGCGCCCCGGCTGTCTCCTCCAGCTCGCCGTAGTTCCGGACGGCGGTGCGCTGCGTATCCGTCAGCGCGTCATACGCCGACTGCGCCGCGGCGATGGCTTCGCGCAGCTCCGCCGTCGGCTCGCTCTCGCCGTCCCAGCGGACGAGCTGAATGAGCGCCTCCACGCCCGTGGCGCAGAGCGCATCGAAGCGCTCCCGCGCCGCGCGCAGCTCGCCGTAGTTTTCCACAAGGTCCTTCTGCGCCTCGGTCAGCATGTCATACGCAAGCTCCGCATCCGCGATCGCGCCGCCGCTGCTCTCGCTGATCTCACCGAGCCGCGCGATCTCGTCGACGACGGTGTTCGCCGCCAGCGCATCGTATTCCGCGCGGGCTTCCTCCAGCGCGCTGAGGTTTTCCACCCTGCCGCGCTCTTTTTCGCTGAGACCCTCATACGCCGCCTCCGCCTCCTCGATGGCGCGGAGCGACGAAGCGTCCACATCGCCGATGGCGGCGATCTCGCGCTCCGCGTTTTCCACCGCCTCGCTTTTCCCGCAGCCGCAGAGCGCCGCGGCGAGCGCCAGCGCCAAGATCGGGATCAACCACTTCTTTTTCATATCAAAGAGCTCCTTTCAGTGCTTTGTGGACCTATTATAAAACAAATTGTTTTATCTGTCAATATAACATTTTGTTTTGCTTATACTCCTTTTATAACGTGAAAAGGAGCTGCATAAAATGTACCGACGCATCCGCGATCTGCGGGAGGACGCCGATCTGCGGCAGCAGGACCTCGCCGACTATCTGCAATGCACGCAGGTCAGCTACTCCCACTATGAGCTCGGCAAGCGCGACATCCCGACGGACGTGCTCGCCCGCCTCGCGCGCTTTTATAAGACCAGCACGGACTATCTCCTCGGTCTGACCGATGAGCGCCGTCCCTACCCGCCGGTCAAGCGCTGAGCCGCTTTCCCCGCTTTTCCCCTTTACAATCCGGCGAAAGGGGAGTATAATCGGATTTGTTGAAAAAAGCCGCGAAAATCTCTGGTTTTCGCCGCTTTTTGTGCCATAATGTTCTGAACATTCCAAATATCCTATTGTATGGAAACATCCTAACAACTTTTGCCGGAGGTTAAAAACGCAAATGGCTTTGACGGAAAATCACCACATCACGGACTGGGTGGCGGAGTGCGCGGCGCTCTGCCGTCCGGAGGAGGTCGTCTGGATCGACGGCAGCGAGGCGCAGCTGGACGCGCTGCGGCGCGAGGGCTTCCGCACCGGGGAGCTCATCGAGCTCAATCAGGAGCTGCTGCCCGGCTGCGTTTACCACCGCAGCGCGGTGAACGACGTGGCGCGCGTGGAAGCGCGCACCTTCATCTGCTGCGAGCGCGAGGAGGACGCCGGACCGACGAACAACTGGATGGCGCCCGCCGAGATGCGCGAGAAGCTCCGCGGCATCTTTGACGGCGCGATGGCTGGTCGCACGATGTACGTCATCCCCTACGCGATGGGTATCCCCGGCTCGCCCTTCGCCAAATACGGCGTGGAGCTGACCGACTCGATCTATGTCGTCGTGTCCATGGCGATCATGACGCGGGTCGGCAGGGAGATCTTCGACGCCATCGAAGGCGGTGACTTCATCAAGGGGCTCCACTCCAAGGCGGAGCTGGACGCGGAGAAGCGCTACATCGCCCACTTCCCGCAGGACAACACCATCATGTCCGTCAACTCCGGCTACGGCGGAAACGTCCTGCTTGGCAAAAAGTGCTTTGCGCTGCGCATCGCCTCCTGCCTCGGCCGCGACGAGGGCTGGCTCGCGGAGCATATGCTGATCCTCGGCGTCCAGAACCCGCAGGGCGAGGTGCGCTATGTCTGCGGCGCGTTCCCGTCCGCCTGCGGCAAGACGAACCTCGCGATGCTCATCCCGCCGGAGGCTTACCGCGAGCGCGGCTGGAAGTGTTGGTGCGTCGGCGACGATATCGCGTGGCTGCGCCCCGGCCCGGACGGTCGGCTCTGGGCGGTGAACCCGGAAAACGGCTTTTTCGGCGTCGCCCCCGGCACGAGCGAGAAGACGAACCCCAACGCCCTCGCGAGCACACGGAAAAACACCATTTTCACAAACGTTGTCTTAAAGCCGGACGGCACCGTCTGGTGGGAGGGGCTCGACAAGAACCCGCCGAAGGATGCGCTCAACTGGCGCGGCGAGCCGTGGGACCCCGCGAGCGGCGAGCCGGGCGCCCACCCGAACAGCCGCTTCACCGCCCCGGCGAAAAACTGCCCCTGCATCAGCCCGGAGTTCGATAACCCGCAGGGCGTGCCCATCAGCGCGATCGTCTTCGGCGGACGCCGCGCGAAGACCGCGCCGCTCGTTTACCAGTCCCGCGGCTGGGCGCACGGCGTGTTCGTCGGCTCCATCATGGCGAGCGAGAAGACCGCCGCGGCGGAGGGCACCGTCGGCGAAACGCGCCGCGACCCGATGGCGATGCTGCCCTTCTGCGGCTATCACATGGCGGACTACTGGCAGCACTGGCTGGATATGGAGGCAAAGCTCACGAACCCGCCGGTCATCTGCAACGTCAACTGGTTCCGCACGGATGAGCAGGGCAAGTTCCTCTGGCCCGGCTTCGGCGATAATCTGCGCGTCATCGACTGGGTCCTGCGCCGCGCCTTCGGCGAGGCGGATGCCGTGGAGACGCCGATCGGCTTCGTCCCCCGCCCGGAGGATATCGACCTCGGCGGAACGGACGTCAGCGAGGAAACGCTCCGCGAGCTTCTGACCGTGGACCCCGACCTCTGGCGCACCGAGGCGGCGGGTATCCGGGAGTTTTACGCCAAGTTCGGCGAAAAGCTGCCGAAGGCGCTCGCCGACGAGCTGGACGCGCTTGAAAAAGCGCTTTGATTTGATTTGTGATCCCGCCCGATACAGGGCGGGATCGCTGGGTTTTAAAATGGAAACTTTTGAGCAAATTGGAATTTTTCTTGCGGTTTTCGAGGAAATGCGGTATAAATTAATTAAAAGAACCGGTCGTTGTCGGATTTATCCGCGCTTTTGCGTGGTGTGATGGCGTGTCGGTTCCTTTTTATGGTTTTCTTGTCCCAAGGGCGAGGGACTTTAATATTGAATGCGCCTTTGGCGCAAATTGAATAAGTTTCGCGCCCGCGGGGCGCGACTTACTTTGCCCCTCGCGGGGAAAGTAAGCAAAGGCGCGGTTAAGGGAAAACCCTTTCGATTGGGTTTTCCCTTAACAATCCCTTTCCTGAACGACCAAGAGGGTCTTCGACCCCC
>CAVJGI010000019.1:0-29601 GCA_963649145.1 Ruminococcus bicirculans (ex Wegman et al. 2014)
CAGTCAGCCTTCGGCTGACAGCCTCCCTTGCACAGGGAGGCCTTTAAATTGTGCGGCTTCGCCGCATTGTTTTTGTCCTTATCCCCGCAGCAGGCGCAGTATCAGCTTCTCCTCCGCGTCGGGGAGGACGGTTTTCAGCTTCCCGGCGCAGCGGGCGAGGGAGTCTGTGGGGTCGCGGCGATAGGCGGCGGTGACAGTTTCCGCGCCGTAGAGCCGCTCCGGGGTCGTGAGGCGGGAGAGCCCCCAGCCGTAGGGCTTGCCGTGCCTGTCGAGCGCGTACTCGAAGTCCTGCACACAGAGATAGGTTTGCATCTGGAGCTGCGTGACGGTCTGGTCAAAGCCGCGGAGCCCCTCGCGGCCGTAGCCGCAGGCTTCCTTGAGGTCCCGGCTCAGCAGACTGCCGCCAGCTTTTTCGAGCGCGGCGTAAATGCGCTGCGCGTGCCACGAGGCGAGTCCGTCCTCTGCCCGTGCGTCGAAGTCATAGCCGCCGCGCCGCGCATTCGCGAGGTCCGGGAGCCAGTCGAGGCTCACAAAGCCGCATTTTCCGCGGAAAAGCTTGCCGTAAGCGCAGCGCCCGGTCCGCAGCACGGGACCCTTCCACTCCCAAGGCCCGTCCGTGTCCGGCGCGAACCAGAGCTCCCGCGGCGTCATCTCCTCCACGGAAAGCCCCGGCACACAGCAGCGGAAAAGCGGCAGAAACCCCAGCTCCTCCACCCGCTCCGCCAGCGCCTCCGGCGACGTGATCGGTTTCAGCATCGTGTATCCCTCCCACAAATTTCATTCAAAAACGCGAAGGTCTCGTCCGGGAGCAGGTTCGAGATCGCGGTGTGGCGGTGCTGCCAGACGCAGCGGGCGCTGATATTGGCGTCGGTGCGATTTCGCAGGCGCAGGACGAGGTTCAGGAAGAGGTTCGCCGTGGTCTCGTGGTGCGCGCCGCAGCGCATAAACCAGTGGGGGGGCGGCTTCGGCGCGCTCGCCGGTGCCGATAAAGGTCAGCGGGTCGAGCAGCGCTGCGGCGTCCGCGTTTCGCTCCGCGGCGGCGATCCATTCCCGCCCCTCCGCTTCGCGCCCCGGCTGGGCGGCGAGGCAGCCGCCGAAGCAGCGGCTGAAGTGACCCAGCGCGCCGTCCGGCGCGCCGAACGCCTCGTTTTCACGGCTCGGCTGGCTGAAAAAGCCGTCATAGCAGCCGACATAGCGCATCCAGCGACCGCTGTTCCAGTTTACATAACACAAAATATCCGGGACCTCCGCCGTCTCGCCGTCCCAGCGGACGACGCCGGCGTTTTTCGGGTCGGCGAGCCACGCTTCGCGCTCGCGCTCGTCCAGCGAACGCAGGAAAACCGTCGCCGATTCGCCGAGACGGGCGAGCAGATAGGGCGTGTAACTGTCCGCCGCGCCGAAGCCGACGGGTGCGCCGGTCTGCGGGTCCGTGAGCGCGAGCGTGTTTACATAACATTCAAACTCCGCGCCGAGCGCCCCGCTGAGCGCGCGGGAGGCGGCGTCGCCGTCGAAAAGCCCGGTCACGCGGGCGGGGCTGAAAAGCCACTCGTAGGCGGCGTCGATGTGCTCAAAGTCCGTGATGGGCGAGTTGACGACGGCACAGAACACGTCGTCGCGCGCCTCCGCCGCGCCGATGGCGCGGAGATAGGGCGCGTAGCGCGGGCTGTTGCCGCTTGCGCCGAGCAGGGCGCTCAGCCCGCCGCCGGAGCTCGTGCCGTCGACGATGATGCGCTCCGTGTCCGCCGGGAGGCGCTCGGCGTTATAGTGCAGCCAGCGCAGCGCCGCCTTCAGGTCAATGATCGTCATCGGCAGCGCGCCGCGGCCGACGTAAACGCCGTCCACGACCGTCTCGCGCCCGCGCGCGCCGGGGGAGACGACGACGTAGCCCTCCGCCAGCGCGCGGGGGAGAAACGCGCCCGTGCAGTCATGCCACGCGCCGGTCGCGTCCGCCCAGCTCTCGCTTTTGCCGACGGGACGCGGGGAGATGATGCGCAGCCGTGCCTCCATCTCCGAAGCGGCGGCGATCGCGGCGCGCTCTTGTTCGAGCGTGTAGGGCGCGCAGGAGCCCATGCCGCCGCTGCGCTGGAGGAAATAGATCGGCGCGCTCCGGCTGCCGAGCGCGGACTCCGGGACGTAAATGTTCAGCACCTGCGCCTCCGGCGCGTTCGGGCGCGCGGCGTAGGGGATGTTCGCATAAAAGCGGTAAGCGACCTCCCGCCCGCAGGCGCGGACGCGGCCGGTCTTGTATTTCGCGGAGTCAAACCGCAGATCAAGGTCCATATAGCAGCTCCTCCGATTTTTTTGTTCCATTTTAAAACGTGCCGCGCCGCAAAGTCAAGAACAATGCGCATTCATAGTTTTTGATGAAGCATCAGCCGCGCTTATATCCGTCGCGGCAAAATTTGCCGCGCTTAAAAAGCCGCCGCGCCGCGCAAAAATAGGGCTGACAGCATTTTTTCAAAGCAAGGAGCGTGGTTTTTTTATGACGCGGAAAAAACGCGGATGGCTCTGGGCGGCGACGACGGCGGCGGTGCTGCTGCTCGCGCTCTGCCTTGCGGCGCAGACGCAGGGCGCGGCGCTGCGGCGGGGGAGCACGGGCTCGACGGTGAGCCAGCTCCAGACCAAGCTGCGGAGCATGGGCTATTATTCCGGCAATATCGACGGCATTTACGGCAGCGCGACGGAGACGGCGGTGCGCAATTTCCAGCGCGCGGGCGGGCTCACGGTGGACGGCATCGCCGGGGCAGCGACGCTGAAGGCGCTCGGCATCTCCGACGGCGGCGCGGCGGGCGCGACCAGCAGCGAGGTGGCGCTGCTCGCGCGGCTCATCTCCGCGGAGGCGCGCGGCGAGCCCTATAACGGGCAGGTCGCCGTCGGCGCGGTGGTCTTAAACCGCATGCGCCACCCCTCGTTCCCGAACACGATGTCCGGCGTGATCTATCAGGCGGGGGCATTCTCCTGCATGGACGACGGCCAGTTCGACCAGCCGGTCGCCGATTCCTGCTATCAGGCGGCGCGCGACGCGCTGAACGGCTGGGACCCCAGCGGCGGCGCGATCTATTACTTCAACCCCGCGACGGCGACGAACAAGTGGATCTGGTCCCGCCCGCTCATCGTGACCATCGGAAAGCACCGTTTTTGCTCTTGAGAAAGCCCGGCGGGTATGATAAAATGGACCCGCTATGGATACTTTTGAGCTGAAGAAAAACGAAATATACACCGCGGAGATCGCGGCATGGAGCAGCGACGGCGCGGGCGTCGCCCGCATCGGCGGGCGCGCCGTGTTCGTCAAGGGCGCGATCCCCGGCGAAACGTGGCGCGTGCGCATCGTGAAGGCGACGGCGTCGGCTGTGTTCGGGCGGGGAGAGGAGCTGCTCGCGCCCTCGCCCCATCGCTGCGACCCCGGCTGCCCGGTTTACGGCAAATGCGGCGGCTGCGCCCTGCGCCACGCGGACTATGCCGCGGAGCTGGAGTGCAAATTGCAGCGCGTGAACGACGCATACCGCCGCATCGCGGGGCTGGACCTCGCCGCGGAGGAAATTCTCGGCGCGGCGGAGACGGACGGCTACCGCAACAAGGCGATCTACGCCGTGAGCCCCGCGTGGGAGCCGGGCTTTTTCCGCCCGCGGAGCCACGATGTCGTGCCCGTCGCGCGCTGCGCGCTGCAAAGCGAGGCGAGCGACCGCGCCGCGCGCGCCGTCTGCGATTTCTTCCGCGAGCGGAACCTTCCCGTCTACGACGAGGCGAGCGGGACCGGGCTGCTGCGCCACGTCTTCACGCGCACGGCGCGAGATGGCGCCTTGCAGGTGACGGTCGTGACCGCCGGGGGGCTTGGAGCCGAGACTGCGGCGCTCGCCGACGCGGTGGAGCGCGCCTGCCCGGAGACGGCGGGTGTGATCCTGAACGTGAACCGCACGCGGGGCAACACCGTGCTCGCCGGGGAGTTTTACACCCTGCGCGGCAGCGGCGTGCTGCGCGATACGCTCTGCGGGCTCAGCTTCGATCTCTCGCCCCGGAGCTTTTATCAGGTGAACCCCGCGCAGGCGGAGCGGCTTTACGCCAAGGCGCTGGAATATGCCGCACCGGAGGGCCGCGGCACGGTGCTGGACCTCTACTGCGGGGCGGGGACCATCTCGCTCTGCCTCGCGCGCGGAGCCGAGCGCGTCATCGGCGCGGAGATCGTGCCGGAGGCGGTGGAAAACGCGCGCGAAAACGCGCGGCGCAACGGCGTACATAACGCGGAATTTCTCTGCGCGGACGCGGGCGAGGCGGCGGCGGAGCTCCTGCGCCGCGGCGTAAGGCCGGACGCCGTCGTGGTCGACCCGCCGCGCAAGGGGCTCAGCCCGGAGGTCATCGACTGCGTCTGCGCCATGTCGCCGGAGCGCGTGGTCTACGTCTCCTGCGACGTCGCCACCCAAGCAAGAGACCTAAAGCGCTTCGCCGAATGCGGCTACACCCCCCAGCGCGCCTGCGCCGTGGACATGTTCCCGCGGACGGCGCATGTGGAGACGGTGGTCTTGCTTACGAAAACGCAGAACTGATACAGCAAGGAGTGCGATAGAGAAAATGAGAACGGAACAGGTCGAGCTTACGGTGTTATGCCTGATACATACCGGGGACAGCTATTTGCTTCAGGACAGAGTGAAGAAGGAATGGAAGGGCTACACCCTTCCGGGCGGGCACATCGAGCCGGGGGAGTCGGTCGTGGACGCTGTTGTCAGGGAGATGAAGGAGGAGACCGGGCTCACAATAAAATCCCTGCGGCTTTGCGGCGTGAAGCAGTTTCCGATCGAGGGCGGGCGCTATCTTGTCTTTCTCTTCGAGACGGACGAGTTTGAAGGCGAGGTCGCGGGTTCCGAGGAGGGCGAGATGCACTGGGTCAAAGTTTCTGAGCTTTCCAAGGTGAATCTGGTCGAGGACTTCGATGAGCTGATCGAGGTCATGCTGAGCGACAGTCTGACGGAGTTCCAGTATGTCGTAAAAAACGACGACTGGATCGTTGTGAAGAAATAAGGTGAGAAATAATGGAGATCGGAAGATTCGAGAGGGAAACCGAGAACGCGGAGATCCGCGGCGTCGCGGAGGGCATTCTGCCCGGCATTTCCGTCGGGAAAATTTGCCGCGTCTGCGAGCAGTACGGCGAGCGGGCGGAGGAGTGCCGTGAGTACGACGTCTACCGGCTCGCAACGGACATCGGCGAGCTTTTTCTGAAGAAATCGGACGCGCGGGAAGCGGAGAATTACGAGAAATATCTGAGCCGGGCGGCGTTCCGGGTGCCGAAATATTTTGGAAAGACCGAGACCGGCGGGGCGCTCTGGATCGCGTTGGAGGCGATCGAGGGAGAGGACCTGCGGGACATGACGGTGGCGCGCGCAGAGGCAGCGGCGCGGAGCCTTGCGGAAATTCAGAACTATTTCTGGAACAGCCCGGACACCGCGCGCTTTGAGGCGTATCTGGAGCGGATCGGGCGGCGCTATGCCTTCGTCAAGGATGACCCGGTGCTCGGACCGGCTTACCTGCTCTTCATGGAGCGGCAGAAGACCTGCCCGCGGACTATGTCCAACGGCGACCTTCTCCAGTTCAACACCGTGGAGCGGGACGGGGAGGTCTATATCCTCGACTGGGGCTTCGGCGGCGTGATGCCCTATTCGCTGGACATCGCGCGCTTTCTCGCGCACGCGACGGAGGACCGGGCGACCTTCCCGTTTTTCATGACGAGCCACCAGAAGGCGGCTTTTATGGACGAGGTCTACGGCTGCCTCAAGGAAAAGCCCGGTATCGGGCAGTTTTCTTACGACCTTGAGCTCGCGGTGCTGAACGAATACGTGGAGTTTATGGAAGCGGACGAGGACGACGATCACTGGTATGCGCGCCTTCGGGCTCGAAAAGACGAACGGGATCCTCCGCGCCTTCGGCATAGACCGGCTCCTGTTCGCGTCGGACTACCCCGACAACCGGCACCTCCCGCCGGAGAAGATCTACGACACCTATTTCGATATCCTCGACCGCATGGATTTCACGGAGGAGGAAGCGGAAAAGATCGCGTATCGGAACATACGGGATATTCTTGGATAAGAATAAAACTCCCGGCATTGCTGTCGCAATGCCGGGAGTTTTTCAACGTATCCATAGGAGAAACAGCCGCGATTTTAAAGGCCTCCCTGTGTAAGGGAGGCTGTCAGCGCGCAAGCGCTGACTGGAGGGTTGTAAGCTGACGCAATATCCAAGCTTGGCGTTTTCGGAAGCTTGGTAACAACCCCTCAGTCGCGCTTCGCGCGCCAGCTCCCCTTGCACAGGGGAGCCTTTAAATGCTTTTTGCTTAGTCCAGAATCTCCCCGCTCGTGGAGACCGTCACGACCTGCCATGAAATGAACTTTCCGCTGCTGCGCAGCGCCGTTTTTGCGGCGTTTTCCAGCCCGCCGCAGCAGGGGACCTCCATGCGGACGACGGTGACGCTTCGGATGTCGTTATTCCGGAGGATCTCCGTGAGCTTTTCGCTGTAATCCACGCCGTCGAGCTTCGGACAGCCGACGAGCGTGATGCGCCCCTTGATGAATTTTTCGTGGAAGGCGGCGTAGGCGTAAGCCGTGCAGTCGGCGGCGATGAGCAGCTTCGCACCGTCGAAATACGGGGCGTTCACCGGCACGAGCTTGATCTGCACGGGCCACTGGGAAAGGCGGCTCACTATCTCCGCGCGCGGTGCCTCCGCGCTCTCGCAGACCGCGCGCCCGATGCGCCTTGCCTGCGTTCCCGGACAGCCGCAGGGCAGCGCCGCTTCCTGCATCTTCTTCCGCTTATTCGCGAGCACCGCCTTTTCGTCGTATGCCGCCGCCTCGCGCTCCACGAAGGAGATCGCCCCGGCGGGGCAGGCGGGCAGACAGTCGCCGAGTCCGTCGCAGTAATCGTCGCGCATCAGCTGCGCCTTTCCGTCCGCCATGGCGATCGCGCCCTCGTGACACGCCGCAGCGCACTCCCCGCAGCCGTTGCACTTTTCCCGGTCTATTTCAATGATCCTTCTTTTCATATCCGAACCTCCTTAAAGTGTTCCTGCCGCTATTATAACACAGCCCGGCGGAAATTCCAGTTGAAAAAACCGCCAAAAAAGCGAAAAAGGGCTTGAAAACGGCGGGACGGCGCGTTAGAACGGGTACGGTTAAATGACGCTAACTGTTTTTCTGCACGGGGGTTGGAGATAACTAACTAAAAAACGATCAAACACAAAGGAGCAAGCGTATGTCGAAGGAAGCAACGCATTTTCAGCGGAAGGCGATGAGCAGGATGTATCGCGGGACCTCCATCTTCAAGCCGCTGAACACCGGCTGGGTGGACGAACACGTCGCCTGCCTGCGCGAGTGGGTGGCGAATATCTTTTTTTACCGCAAAAACGGCACGACGATCATGATCGACGCCGGGTATAACTACGACCGGCTGGCGGAGAAGATGGGCTGGCTCGGCATCGAGCCGGACAGCATCCGGGACATCCTCATCACGCATCAGGACACCGACCATGTCGGCGCGGTGGAGGCGGACAGCGACGGACTTTTCCGCGGCGCGCGGCTTTATATCGGCGAGGAGGAGAACCGCTACCTGACCGGCGAGGTGCGCCGCCGGGTGTGCTATCACCTCTATAAGCTGCCGCAGGTGACGATCCCGAACGAAAAGACCCTGCTCCGGTACGGCGAGGTGCTCGATATCGGCGGGATCAGGGTCGAATGCTTCCTCGTGCCGGGCCACACGTGGGGGCATATGGTCTATCTTGTCGACGAGCGCTATCTCTTCACCGGCGACACGATCTGGCTCGGCGTGGACGGGGGCTACAGCTTCATCTCCGGGCTCGCGGAGGATAACCGCCTCGCCGTGCGCTCGCTCGCGGCACTGGAGGAGCGGCTGCGCAGCCGCGGACTGCGCCCGATGTTCCTGACGGGGCACACGGGCTGGACGGATGATTTCGAGTTCGCCTTCGCCCACCGCGACCAGCTCTGCTCGCCTTTCAAAAAGCGCGGCTTTGACCCCGCCGCGCCCTATGACGCCTATGACGAGAGCGACGACACCGCCGAGGGCGCGCGTTCCGGCTATCTGAAGGGAGTGGGGAGATGAAAGACCGCGATGTTCCCATTGACCGGGCGCGCCACGTGCTCTATTCCAAGCCCTGCAAAAAGCTCATCCGCGCCGCTATTGCGCGCCATTACCCGGAGAGTGAGCGCGAGGCGGTCTGGGAGCGGGTGCAGCGGCAGTACGCCGACTATCTTGCCGACTGGGACGAAGACCTCGGCGGAAAGCGCAACTTCCATAACGGCGTGGGCGGCAATTACGACTGCGTTGCGCTGATGTCGTATTACACCGTCTGCCGCAGCGTCACGGACCTCGCGGAGATCGAGGCGATGGAGGGCGATCTTTTCCTGCCCGCGTTCCGGAAGCTGCGCTTTGTGGACTGCAGCAAGCCGTTTTTCAAAAAGCTGATGTACCGCGCGTTTCAGAACGCGAAGCGCCAGTGCGACAAGTGGGGCGACTATGTAATGAATCTCGCGCCCTATGACCCGGAGAAGCCCATTTACTATGAGTTCACGCGCTGCCCCGCGGCGGAGTTTGCGAAGGCGCACGGGCTCACGGAGGTGATGCCGGCGCTCCGCAACCCGGATTTCGAGGGCATGGAGCTCATCGGCGCGCGCCTCGTGCGCAAGACGACCTGCGCGAGCGGCTGCCGCTGCGACTATACGATCTGCGGCGACCGGGACCCTTACCTGAAGGACCACCCGGAGATCCGCGACGAGGCGGGCTACCGCCGGAATCGTTGAACCCGGAGAGGAAAAATAATGAACGAAAAAGCAACAAAACCCCGCTCCGCGGCGTCGTGGCTCGCGGAGCTCTCCGCCGGGCGGCGGGGCGAATACGCCCTCAGCGTGCTGAGCGCGCTGCTCGGCGTCGCCTGCTCGCTTCTGCCTTACATCATCATGGCGCGGCTCATCGCGGCGCTCGTCGGCGGAACGGCGGAGCTCGGCTGGTGCCTGCGCCTTTGCCTCTGGATGGGGCTCTGCTGGCTGCTGCGCTATCTGCTCCACAGCGTCTCCACGACGATCTCCCACCATGCGACCTTCCATGTTCTGGCGGCGACGCGGAACCGGCTGCTCGAAAAGCTCGCGACGCTGCCGCTCGGAACGGTGCTGGACCGCTCGTCCGGATCTTATAAAAACATCATCGTCGAGCGCGTGGACTCCATCGAGCCGACGCTTGCCCACCTGCTGCCGGAGATGACGACGAACCTCGTCGGCGCGCTCGCGGTGCTCGTGATGATCTTCGTGCTCGACTGGCGCATGGGGCTGGCGATGCTGATCGTCGTGCCGCTCGGCGGCGGCGCGCTGATGAGCATGTTCCGCGGCTACGGCGAGAGCTTCCGCCGCACCGTCACGGCGACGAAGGCGCTGAACGACACCGCCGTGGAGTATATCGGCGGCATCGAGGTCATCAAGGCGTTCGGGCAGTCCGGCAAGAGCTACGCCAAGTTCGCCGCCGCAGCGAAGGAGGGCGCGGACTGCTTCATCGACTGGATGCGCAGCAACCTCTTCGGCCAGTCGGCGGGCATGGCGATCTTCCCCTGCACGCTGCTCGGCGTGCTGCCCATCGGCTGCCTGCTCTATATGCGCGGCACGCTCCCGGCGGAGACGTTTCTGACCGTCATCGTGCTGTCCTTCGGCGTCATGCAGCCGCTGCTGACCGCCTTTTCCTACACGGACGATCTTGCGCAGGTGCGCACGATCATGAGCGAGGTGGCGGACATTCTGGAGCAGGAGGACCTGCACCGCCCGGAGACCGCGGCGGCACTCCCGGCGGACAGCTCCATCGAGCTGCGCGATGTGCGCTTTGCTTACCACGACAAGGAGGTGCTCCACGGTGTCAGCCTGCGCGTGGAGCCCGGCACGGTCGCGGCGCTCGTCGGACCGAGCGGCAGCGGAAAATCCACCATCGCGCGCCTCGTCGCCTCGCTCTGGGACGTGGAGGAGGGCGCGGTGCTGCTCGGCGGTGTCGACGTGCGCGCTCTGCCGCTCGCGGAGTGTACGAAGCGCATCGCTTACGTTTCGCAGGAGAATTATCTTTTCGACCTCTCCGTGATGGAGAATATCCGCCTCGGCAGACGCGGCGCGGCGGACGAGGAGGTCATCGCCGCGGCGAAAGCCTGCGGCTGCCACGAATTTATCATGGGGCTTGAGCACGGCTACGGCACCGTGTGCGGCGCGTCCGGCGGTCATCTCTCCGGCGGCGAGCGCCAGCGCATTTCCATCGCCCGCGCGATGCTGAAGGATGCGCCCATCGTTATTTTAGACGAGGCGACGAGCTACACCGACCCGGAGAGCGAGGCGGTCATCCAGTCCGCGCTCGCGCGGCTCATTCAGGGGCGGACGCTGCTCGTCATCGCCCACCGGCTCTCCACCATCGCGGACGCGGACCGCATCTTCGTCATCCAGAACGGCACGGTCGCCGCGCAGGGCACGCAGGCGGAGCTGCTCCAAAGCAGCCCGCTTTACCGCGAGATGTGGGAGGCGCATATCAGCGTCAAGGACAGCGGAGAGGAGGACGCGCCATGCTGAAGACATTCCATAAGTTTTTCGCCTTCTGCGGCGAGCAGAACCGGAAAATGTTCCTCACGAGCATCTGGCTCGGCGTGATCAGCGCGATCTGCTCGGCGCTGCGAATCCCGGCGGCGGCGATCGTCATCCGCGCGCTGCTGCGCGGGTCCGTCACGGCGGCGACGCTCTGGGCGAGCCTCGGCGTCATCGTCGTCTCGCTCGCCGTGACCATCTGCATCAACATGCGCGCCACGATGCTCCAGACCGTCGCGGGCTACCGCGCCTGCGCGGAAAAGCGCATCGAGATCGCGGAGCAGCTGCGCTATCTGCCGATGGGCTGGTTCAACGACAACAGCCTCGGCGAGGTGACGAGCGTCACGACGAACACGATGGAGAACATGGCGAACGTCGCCACCCGCGTCGTGATGGTCACGACGCGCGGCTTCCTCACGGCGGGGGTCATCGCCGCGATGATGATCGTGTTCGACTGGTGCATGGGCGCCATCGCGCTCGCGGGGCTCGCCGTGTTCTTCGCGGTGAACGCCGCGATGCAGCGCTGCGAGCAGTCGCTCTCCGAGCGCAAGTTCCGCGCCGACGAGCGGCTTGTCGGCAAGGTGCTCGAATATGTGCAGGGCATTGCGGAGGTCAAGAATTTCGACCTCACCGCCGATTCCGGAACCCTTGTCCGCGGCGCGGTCGAGGAGGCGCGGGCGGCTTCGTTCGGCATGGAGATCCCCTCCGTGCTCTTCTCGCTCGCCCAGTTCATCGTCAACAAGCTCACCGGCGTCGCCGTCTGCGCCGCCGCGCTCTGCTTTTATTTCGGCGGCACGATGACGCTGGAAAACTGCCTGCTGATGCTCATCTGCTCGTTCATCCTCTTCGAGCAGCTCAATGCCGCGGGGAGCTATTCCGCGCTCCTGCGCTCCATCGACATCGGCGTGGAAAAAGCCAACGCCGTGCTGAACGTCGAGCCCATGGACATCGACGGCGAGGACCTCAGCCCGGAGCGGGAGGACCTCGCGATGGAAAATGTCGACTTCTCTTATGACAGCAAGCCGATCCTGCACGACGTGTCGCTCACGATCCCGGAGAAGACGACGGTCGCCGTCGTCGGACCGAGCGGCAGCGGAAAAACAACGCTCTGCAACCTGCTCGCCCGCTTCTGGGACGTGCAGGGCGGGCGCGTGACGCTCGGCGGGCGCGATGTGCGCGATTACAGCTTTGACAGTCTGATGCGCAATTTCTCCTTCGTGTTCCAGCGGACTTATCTTTTCTCGGACACGATCGCGAACAACATCCGCTTCGGCAGACCGGAGGCGACGATGGCGGAGGTCGAGGCGGCGGCGAAAAGCGCGCGCTGCTGCGACTTTATCAAGGCGCTGCCGGACGGCTTCGACACCGTGATCGGCGAGGGCGGCGCAACGCTCTCCGGCGGCGAGCGCCAGCGCATCTCCATCGCCCGTGCGATGCTGAAGGACGCGCAGATCATCATTCTCGACGAGGCGACGGCGAACGTCGACCCGGAGAACGAGAAGGAGCTGATGGAGGCGGTCGCGGAGCTGACGCGGAGCAAGACGGTCATCATGATCGCCCACCGGCTCAAGACCGTGCGGAACGCCGACTGTATCTTCGTCATAGACCACAGTGAGATCGTCCAGCGCGGTACCCACGACGAGCTCGTCGCCGCCGACGGAATCTACCGCCGCTTCGTCGTAGAGCGCCGTCAGGCGGCGGGGTGGAAGATAGTCAAATGAGAGAACGCTGAAAGCACTCTCTCATTTGAGGGAGATTCACTCCGCTCAGCGCACGAAGCCCCTGCCGTTCGGCAGGGGCTTCGCACGTTCCCCAAGGGACTAGCGCCGCTTTGCGGCGCGTCGCGCTCCGCGCAGAGTATTTTTGGCGACGTACACGCCGCCGCCAAAAATGATTGAATTCTATTCGCGGCGTGCGCGCCGCGAACTCTGCGAGGCTTTTTTACGCTTGCTTTTTGAAAATATACTTCACCGTCGGGATAAGCAGAAACAGCGAGCCGGCGAGCCATGCGCCGGGGTCGCCTAAGCAGAGGGCGGCGAAGGCGGCGGGGGAGGCGTTTACCGTGATCGCGCCGCCGTTCACCGCGGCGGGCAGAAGCGAGCAGATGAGCACGCGCGCGATGAGCTCGCTGAGCCCTGCGCCGAGGACGTAAGCCGAGCGCCCGACGCCCTGCACCGCCGAGCGCGTGACGGCGAGGAAGCCCACGATGAAATAGAGCGCGAGATCGAGCCAGACGTAGATGTTTCCGAGCCGCAGCGAGCGCGCGCTCACCTTGTCCGCGCTCAGGAAAATATACTGATACGTCCCGTGCGCCGTGAGCGCCCAAGTCGCGAGCAGGCAGAGCGCGCAGGCGGCGAGCATCATCCAGAGCGTCTGCACCGTGCCGCTCCGCACGCGGTCGTGGTCGCCGCGGCCGAAGTTCTGGGCATTGAAGCCGAGAATGCCGGAGGACAGACCGTTGATAATGGCGAAGAAAAAGTTGATGAGCTTCGTCGCCGCGCCGAAGCCGTTCTGCGCAGCGGCGTCCGCGGCGAGCGTCCCGGCGTCCGTCAGATCAAAGCGCACCGCGCCCGCCTGCATCACGATGATGCCGACGGCGAGGATGGAAAACTGCGCGCCGAGCGGCAGCCCCTGCCGCAGATGCAGCCCCAGCTCGCGCCGCCCCTCGCGCCAGTCGCCGCGCCGCGGGCGCAGCTCCGGATAGCGCGCCAAGGTATAGACCGTGCAGCCGGCGAAGCTGAGCAGCTGCGCCAGCACCGTCGCCGCCGCCGCGCCCGCGGGACCCCAGCCGAAGGGGATCATAAACAGCAGGTCGAGCCCCACGTTCAGCAGCGTGGACAGCAGCAGAAACAGCAGCGGCGTCACGGCGTCGCCGTAAGCGCGCAGCACGCCGCAGATGAGGTTATAGCCCATCTGGGCGAAAATGCCGAGAAAGATGACGAGACAGTAGCTGTATGCCGCGCCGTAGACCGCGCTGTCCGCGGGCGTGACGTTGACGAGGCGCAGCAGCTGCGGCAGCAGCGGCACGGAGACCGCCGTCAGCGCCGCGGAGACGAGCAGCAGCAGATAGCCCTGCGCGGTGAGCGAGGCGCGCACGCGCCCGGTCTGACCGGAGCCGACCGCCTGCGCCGTCACGACGCTGAAGCCAGCGGCGCAGCCGAAGGCGAACTGGAGGAAGAAGTAAGTCAGCGCATAGGTGTCGTTGACGCCGGCAACCTCGTCGACGCGCAGCACCTGCCCGCAGATCGCGGCGTCCGCCAGCACATAGAGCTGCTGGAGCAGGTAAGAGAGGATGATCGGCGCGCTGTAGCGCAAGATCACGCGCCACGGCGTCCCCGCCGTGAGGTCCACGGGCCGCGAAAGGCGGGCAAGAAAGGAATTTTTCATGCAGATCGAGCCCTTTCGGAAATTCTGGCGACATTATAGAAAAGGGAATGAAAAAAAGCAAGAGCCAAAATTGCATAAAAAAGAGCAGCCCGCGGGCTGCTCTTTTTGCGCTTCTTTCGGGAGGCTCAGCCGAACGCGCCGCGGGCAAAAAATCCAAAGGTTCCCTTTTTCCCTGTTGATTTTTAAAAGGAACTGTGTTATACATTTTATTGCATTTAAAAGAATTTATATTGTATCGCAGAAAAAAACGGAGGCAGGAGGCGGCGTATGGAGACGATCACATCCCGGAAAAATCCGATCATTGCGCGCCTTCGGGCGCTGGGCGCGGACCGGGCGGCGCGGCGGGACGCGGGGGAGTTTCTCTGCGACGGGCCGAAGCTGCTGCGCGAGGCGCAGCTCTGGGGTGCGGAGATCACCGCCGTGCTCTGGGCGGATGAGCCGGAGCCGGGCATCGGCTGCCCGGCGCAGTACCGCGTGCCGCGCGAGCTGCTGGACTATGTTTCTCCGCTCAAAAGCGCAGCGGGCGTGGTCTTCTCCGTGCGCTGCCGCCGCTGGGAGCCCGCCCCGCCGGGGCGGACGCTCGTGCTGGAGACGATCCAAGACCCCGGCAACCTCGGCACGATCCTGCGCACGGCGAACGCCCTCAGCGTCGACACCGTGATCCTGACCGGGGACTGCGCGGACGTCTGGAACCCCAAGACCGTGCGCGCCACGATGGGCGCGGTGTTCCGCCAGCGCTTTTATGAGATGGAGCGCGGCGAGATGCGCGAATACCTGACGCGCCACGGGCTGAAGCTTTACGGCGCGGCGCTCTCCGACCGGGCGGGCGACCTGCGCCGGGTCGACCTCAGTGCTGCCGCCGTCGCCATCGGGAGCGAGGGGCAGGGGCTCTCCAAGGAGCTGCTCGCCCTCTGCGACGGGGAGCTAATCATCCCAATGAATGCCCAGTGCGAGTCGCTGAACGCCGCCGTCGCCGCTGCGATCGTGATGTGGGAGCTGACGCGCTGAGCGGAAAACGCCCTCGGAAGAGAGAAAAAGGGAAGGGGAGCGGAACAACGTGGCAAGTCTGGAATACTGGATCTGGTTTGCGTCGCTGCGCGGCGTGCGCGCAAAAACGCGCCGGGCGCTGCTGGACCGCTTCGAGTCCCCGCGGGACGTGTTCTTTGCCGACCGGCGTGAGCTGGCGCGGCTGGAGCTGAGCCCGGCGGAGCTGGAGGCGCTGGAGCAGCGCGACCTCCACGCGGCGGACGGCATTTTAGCGCGCTGCGAGGAGCTGGACGTCCGCGTGCTGACGATGCAGGACGCGGCGTATCCTCAGCGCCTGCGCGCCATTCCGGAGCCGCCCGCTGTGCTCTATGTCTCCGGACGTCTCCCGGATGTGGACGGCGAGCCGGTCGTCGCGCTCGTCGGAACGCGGCGCAGCTCGCCTTACGGCGACAAGATGGCGCGCTCCATCGCCTATGAGCTGGCGTCCAAGGGCGCCGTCGTTGCGACGGGGCTTGCCGGCGGGATCGACTCCCGCGCCGCGGAGGGCGCGCTGATGGCGGGCGGCCGCGTGATCGGCGTGCTCGGCGTCGCGATCAACGACGTCTATCCCCGCTGGAACGGGAGACTTTATGACGACGTCCGTGCCTCCGGCGCGCTCGTCAGCGAATACCCGCCGGACGCGAAGGGCACCGGCGCGTGGTTCCCGATGCGCAACCGCATCCTCGCCGGGCTTTCCCTCGGCGTCGCGGTCTGCGAAGCGCCGGAGCGCTCCGGCGCGCTCATCACCGCCCACCGCGCGCTCGACTACGGGCGCGACGTGTTCGCCGTTCCCGGCAATGCGGACGCCGCCGGTTTCCGCGGCAGCAACAACCTCCTGCGCGAGGGCGCGATCATTGCCGAGTCCGGCGCGGATATTCTGCGCGAATATGCCGCGCGTTTTCTGGATAAGATCGCTCTGGAGGCAGACGGCGAGATCCCGGACACCGCCGCGATCCCGGAGGAGACGCGCCGCGCCGAGCAGTCGGAGCGGAAAAAGGAAAAGCCGGAATCACCCGGCAAGGGATTTTTGAAGCTCCGCGTTCCGACAAAGCGGAAAAAGCAGGCGGAAGCGGCGGCAAAGCCGCCCGCCATCGCCGACCAGCTCGCCGGGCTGACGGAAAACCAGCTGAAGATCGTCGGCGTGATGGCGAAGCCGAATATGCACGTCGACGACATCATCGACCTCAGCGCGCTCCCGGCGTCCGCCGTGCTGAGCGAGCTGACGATCTTACAGATCAAAGGCTTCGTCAGCCAGAGCCCCGGCAAACGGTTTACACTGAACATCACAAAGTGAGGATCATTCAATTATGGCAAAAGCAAAGCGCGATCTCGTGATCGTTGAATCCCCGGCAAAAGCCAAGACCATCGAAAAATATCTGGGCGACAGCTATCGCGTCGTGGCGTCCATGGGCCACCTGCGCGATCTGCCGCGCAGCAAGCTCGGCGTGGATGTCGACAACGATTTTACGCCGGAGTATATCCCCGTCAAGGGCCGCGAGGCGGTCATTTCCGAGCTGAAAAAGGACGCGAAAAGCGCCGGCACCGTCTATCTCGCGACCGACCCGGACCGCGAGGGAGAGGCGATCTCGTGGCACTTAAAGGAGCTGCTCGCCATCCCGGAGGATAAGGCAAAGCGCGTCACCTTCAACGAGATCACGAAAAAGGTCGTGACGGAGAGCATCGGCGCGCCGCGCGCCATCGACATGGACCTCGTGGACGCGCAGCAGGCGCGCCGTGTGCTGGACCGTCTCGTGGGCTATAAGCTCTCGCCCATGCTCTGGCACAAGCTGGGGCGTCCCCGGCTCTCCGCCGGCCGCGTCCAGTCCGTGGCGACGCGCATGGTCGTCGACCGCGAGCAGGAGATCCGCGCGTTTCAGCCGGAGGAGTACTGGCTCTTGGACGCCGTGCTCCGCCGCCGGGAGCTGGAGGGCTCCTTTACCGCGCGCTACCACGGCGACGGCGACAAAAAGCGCGAGCTGCGCTCGGCTGAGGAGGTCGCCGCCGTGATCGCGGACGTCGAGGGCAAGCCCTTCGAGATCCGGAACGTGAAGCGCGGAGAAAAATCCCGCGCGCCCTCGCCCCCGTTCATCACCTCCACGCTCCAGCAGGAGGCGTCCCGCCGGCTCGGTATGACGCCGGTGCGCACCATGTCCATCGCCCAGCAGCTCTATGAGGGCGTGGACATCGAGGGTGTCGGCACCGTCGGTCTCATCACCTATATGCGTACCGACTCGCTCCGTCTCTCCGACGAGGCGCTCGCCGCGGCGGGGAACTATATCGTGAACCATTACGGACCGCAGTTTTATCCCGGCAAGCCCCGCGCCTTCAAGACGAAAGCGGGCGCGCAGGACGCACACGAGGCGATCCGCCCCAGCAACGTGGAGCTGAGCCCGGAGCGCGTGAAGCGCGACCTCACGGGCGAGCAGTACCGCCTTTACCGCCTCATCTGGGGCCGCTTCACCGCGAGCCAGATGGCGAACGCCGTTTACGACAATGTCGTCGTGGACGCCGAGAGCGCCGGGCATGTGTTCCGCGCGAACTATTCCGAGCTGAAATTCCCCGGCTACACCGCCGTTTACGAGGAGAGCCGCGAGGAGGAGAGCGAGGAGATCAAAAAGCCGCTGCCGAATCTGCGCGAGGGCGAGCTGACGGACGCCGAAAAATTCACGCAGGAGCAGCGCTTCACCCAGCCGCCCGCCCGCTACACGGAGGCGACGCTCATTCGCGCGCTGGAGGAAAAGGGCATCGGCCGCCCCTCCACTTACGCGCCGACCATCAGCACCATCACCTCGCGCGAATATGTCGTGAAGGAGGGGCGCTACTTGAAGCCCACCCCCCTCGGCGAGACGGTCAACACCCTGATGTGCGACTATTTTCAGGACATCGTGGACCTCAAATTCACCGCCCGGATGGAGGACCAGCTCGACGAGATCGAGCACGGCGACAAGCAGTGGAAGGCGGTCATCCGCGAGTTTTACGGCGGCTTTGAAAGCGAGCTGGAAAGCGCGGAAAAGGCGCTCGAGGGCGTGCGCATCAAGGTGCCGGACGAGGTCAGCGAGGAGACCTGCGACGTCTGCGGCAGGAAGATGGTCGTGAAGACGGGGCGCTTCGGGCGCTTCCTCGCCTGCCCCGGTTACCCGGAGTGTACCTTCACGAAGCCCATCGTCATCGAAATGCCCGGCCGCTGCCCGAAGTGCGGCAGC
The DNA here is from genome assembly GCA_963649145.1 of Ruminococcus bicirculans (ex Wegman et al. 2014). Lineage (GTDB taxonomy): Bacteria > Bacillota > Clostridia > Oscillospirales > Oscillospiraceae > SVKR01. The sequence continues at coordinate 18,212 of CAVJGI010000019.1, forward strand.
CGCATCTTAAAGCGCACGAGCCGCAACGGTTATACGTTCTACGCCTGCGAAAAGGGCGCGGACTGCGGCTTTATGACTTGGAACGTCCCGGTTAAGGAAAACTGCCCGAAGTGCGGCAAGACGATGTTCAAGCTCTCCGGCAAGGGACGCAACAAGCCCTTCTGCATCAACGAGGAATGCGAGGACTTCCTGCCGGAGGACCAGCGCGGCTATAAGAAAAAAGCCAAGCCCGCCGCCGAGCCCGGCGCGGAGGGCGCCGCGGCGGAGGAGACCGCGGAAAAGCCCGCGGAGACCAAAAAGCCCGCCGCAAAGCGCAAGACCGCCGCGTCTGCCGCCGCCAAGAAGCCCACGGCGAAAAAGCGCACGGCGAAGAAGGCGGAGGAATAAATGGCAGAGAAAAAGGTAACGGTCATCGGCGCGGGCCTCGCCGGGAGCGAGGCGGCGTGGCAGCTTGCAAAGCACGGCATCGCCGTAAAGCTGCTGGAGATGAAGCCGGAAAAAATGACCCCCGCCCACGTCTCGCCTGATTTCGGCGAGCTCGTGTGCTCCAACTCCTTCCGCTCCGACGATCTGACGAACGCCGTCGGGCTGCTGAAGGAGGAGCTCCGGCGCTTGGACAGCGTCATCATGCGCGCGGCGGACGCCCACCGCGTCCCCGCCGGCGGCGCGCTCGCCGTGGACCGCGCGGCTTATGCCGCCGCGGTGACGGAGCTGCTGCGCGCGCAGGAGAATATCGAGATCATCCCCGGCGAAGTGACGGAGATCCCGGACGGCGAGGTCATTATTGCCTCCGGTCCGCTGACGAGCGATGCGCTCGCGGCGCGCATCGCCGCCCTCTGCCCGGACAGCGCCCTGCATTTTTACGATGCAGCCGCGCCGATCGTAACGTTCGAGAGCATCGACATGGACCGCGCTTACTTCGCCTCGCGCTACGACAAGGGTACACCGGATTATGTAAACTGCCCGATGACGCAGGAGGAATACACCGCCTTCTGGCGCGAGCTCATCGCGGCGGAGGAAGCGCCCGTCCACGGCTTTGACGACGGCGGCGTGTTCGAAGGCTGCATGCCCGTGGAGGTCATGGCGCGCCGCGGGGAGGAGACGCTGCGCTTCGGTCCCATGAAGCCCGTCGGTCTGCCCGACCCGCGCACGGGCGAGGAGCCCTACGCCGTCGTGCAGCTGCGCAAGGACAACGCCGACGGCACGCTCTATAACATCGTCGGCTTCCAGACCCACCTGCGCTTTCCGGAGCAGCGGCGCGTGTTCTCCATGATCCCCGCGCTGCGGGGATCGGAGTTCGTGCGCTACGGCGTCATGCACCGCAACACGTTTCTGAATTCCCCGGCGCTGCTCGACCGCTATTACCGCCTGCGGAGCGAGCCCCGCATCTCCTTCGCCGGACAGATGACCGGCGTGGAGGGCTATGTGGAGTCCTGCGCCTCCGGCGCGCTCGTCGGGATCGAAACGGCGCGGCGGCTGCTGGGCGAGAGCCCCGTTGATTTCCCGGCGGAGACTGCCATCGGCGCGCTGGGGCTCTATATCTCCGGCGGCTCCGTGAGCGGCAATTTCCAGCCGATGAACATCAACTTCGGAATCATCGCGCCCCTCGGCGTCCGTGTCCGCGGCAAGCGCAACAAAAACGAAGCCATCTCCCGCCGTGCGCTGGAGACGCTGGAGACCCTGAAAGGAGAGAAAGCGATATGAAGATCATTATCGACGCCATGGGCGGCGACAACGCCCCGGACGCCATCGTCAAAGGCGCGGTGGACGCCCAGCGCGAGTTCGGCGTAGACATCGTGCTCGTCGGCCGCGAGGCGGAGGTGAAGCGCTGCCTTGCCGACTGCGGCGCGGAGGCGGGGGAGCACCTCGCCGTCCGGAACGCCGACGAGGTCATCGACATGCACGATGACCCCAGCATGGCGGTGCGGCAGAAGAAGAATAGCTCCATGGCGGTGGCGCTCGACCTGCTCCACGCGGGCGAGGGCGACGCCGTGATCTCCGCCGGGAGCACCGGCGCGCTCCTTACGGGCGCGACGCTGAAGGTCAAGCGCATCCGCGGCATCCGCCGCGCGGCGATGGCGCCGGTCCTGCCGAACGGCGGCAAGGGCACCGTGCTCATCGACTGCGGCGCGAACGTGGACTGCACGCCGGAATATCTGCTCCAGTTTGGCTATATGGGCAGCTTTTATTCCAGCAAGGTCCTCGGCGTGGACTCTCCGCGGGTCGGGCTGCTCAGCAACGGCAGCGAGGACACCAAGGGCACCGCGCTCTGCAAGGAGGCGCACGCCCTCCTGCGCGAAGCGGGCGAGGCGGGCAGACTGAACTTCATAGGCAACGTCGAGGGCACGGACGTGTTCGCGGGCAAGGCGGACGTCATCGTGGCGGACGGCTTTTCCGGCAACATTATGCTGAAGACCGCGGAGGGCACGATCAAGTTTTTGATGAAAAACATCAAGGGCTGCCTCACCGCGTCGTTTTCCGCGAAGCTCGGCGCGCTGCTCGTGAAGAAAAACCTCGGAAAGCTCAAGAAAATGATGGACGTCAGCGAGGTCGGCGGAACGGCGTTCCTCGGCATCCAGCGCCCCGTCATCAAGGCGCATGGCAGCTCCGATGCCCGCGCTATCCGCAGCGCCGTCAAGCAGGCCATCGCCTTCGTCCAGTCCGGCTTCACCGCCGAGATCGAAAACAACATCGCCTACATGCGCCTCCGCAGCGAGGAGCAGGACAAATAAAAACATATCTACATTTGGAGGAAACATAACATGATTTTCGAAAAGATCAGAGCCATTATCAGCGAGCAGTTCGACGTGGACGAGGACAAGATCACGGAGGACACCAATTTCCTGAGCGATCTGGACGCCGACTCCCTCGACGTCGTGGAGCTCGCGATGAGCATGGAGGAGGCGTTCGGCATCCCTGAGATCAGCGAGGACGATATCAAGGGCGTGCAGACCGTGGGCGACCTCGTCGCGTATGTGACGAGCGTGCTGGGCTGAGGCAACATGGACGCACTTCAGGAAAAGCTGCGCTACCGCTTCCGGGATGAGAGCCTGCTCCGCACCGCGCTGACCCACTCGTCTTACGCGAACGAGCACCGCTGCGCGAGCAACGAGCGGCTTGAGTTCGTGGGCGACAGCGTGCTCGGCTTCGTCACGGCGACATGGCTTTACCGCAATTACCCCGCGCTGCCGGAGGGCAAGATGACCCGCCTGCGCGCGGAGCTCGTCTGCGAGCAGAGCCTCTGGGAGACAGCGGACGAGCTGGGCTTCGGCGAGTATCTGCGCCTCGGCAGGGGGGAGGAGCTCTCCGGCGGCCGCACGCGCCACTCCATCCTCGCCGACTGCGTGGAGGCGGTCATCGCCGCCATGTATCTCGACGGCGGCATGGACCCCGCCAAGGCGTTTATCAACACCCACATTCTCTCCCGCCTTGCGGACGGAACGCCGCTCGTGCAGGACTACAAGACCGAGCTTCAGGAGCTCGTGCAGCAGACGCCGGGACGCAGCGTCAGCTACGTGATGACCGGCGAGAGCGGCCCGGACCATCTCAAGCGCTTCACCGCCGCCGCGATAGTCGCGGGCGAGACCGTCGGCACCGGTGAGGGCGGAACAAAAAAAGAAGCCGAGCAGATGGCAGCGAAAGCCGCGCTCCGTATGCTTCGGAAATAAAAGAAGCGAATGGGACCTCCAGTCGGGGGTCCCATTCGCTTCTTATTTTAACACCTCAAACGCAAACGCATGCCCGCCGCAGCGGGTGCAGCGGACGCGGCTTCCTTTTCCGGCGAGGAAGAGCTTTACGATCTTGCCGGCGCGCAGGTAGCGCGTTTCGCTGCCGCAGGCGCGGCAGGTGAGGCGGTAGCGGGTCTTTTCGTCGCGGAGGGCGATCTGCTGCTCGCTCGCCGGAACGGTCGCGCGCGGGGCGCAGCCGACGGCGCGGCACATCTCGCGCCAGAGTGCATCGTGGCCGTGGCGCTCGCCGGGGCGTAGCAGCCAGAGCGCGGCGTGGGCGTATTCGTGACGCACCGTGTCCCAGAAAAGCGTCTCGTCGCCGAAAATGACCGCCGAGAGCACGATGCGCGGCGGCGGACCGGGGCAGAAGCAGCCGAGCCGCCTGACCGCGCGCTTCGACACGGAGAGCGCCACGCCGCGCGTATCCGCCCCGGTCAGCGCGTCCAGCCGGTCATATTCGCGCCGGACCTCCTCAAGTGTGTGCATTTTCCTGACGCCTCCCTTCAACCCTGCCAGTATAGCACAAAGCGCGCCGGAGGGGAAGCACCTTGTCGTTTTGCAGAAAAAACCGCGATGCGCAGCCCCGGATTTTCTGCAAAACATGGAAATTCATTTTTTCGACGGCAAACCCATTGACAAGGAGCCGAAATGGTGCTTTAATACGCTATATTTTTAAAGCACAATGCTTTGCTGCAAGGAGGAAAAATTTTATGAACATCAAAGTCACACCCACGAAGACCCCGGCGGCAAAGCCCGCCGACGAGCGCGCGCTTGGCTTCGGCAAGGTCTTTGCGGACCACATGTTCCTGATGGACTGGAACGCGGGGACCGGCTGGCACGACGCGCGCATCGTCCCCTTCGGACCGCTCAGCATCCACCCGGCGTCCACCGTGCTGCATTACGGCATGGAGATCTTCGAGGGACTGAAGGCTTACCGCCGCGCCGACGGCGGCGTGCAGCTCTTCCGCCCGCAGCGCAACTTTGCCCGCATGAACCGCAGCGCGGCGCGTATGGGGCTCCCGCTGCTCGACGAGGACTTCGCCCTGACCGCGCTGACGGAGCTCGTCCGCCTCGACAGCGCATGGGTGCCCCACAGCGACGGCGCGAGCCTCTATATCCGCCCGTTTATGATCGGCGACGACGAGCATCTCGGCGTCCATGGCGTGTCCCACGCGCGCTTCTGCATCATCCTCTCGCCGAGCGGCAGCTACTATGCCGGCGGGCTCCAGCCGGTGAAGATCATGATTGAGGACGAGGACGTCCGCGCCGTCCGCGGCGGCACCGGCGAAGCCAAGTGCGGCGGCAACTACGGCGCCTCCGTCCGCGCCGGGAACCGCGCGGAGGAGCGCGGCTATTCTCAGGTCCTCTGGCTCGACGGCGTGGAGCGCCGCTACATCGAGGAGGTCGGTGCGATGAACATTATGTTCAAGATCGGCGGCAGAGTCTGCACCCCGGCGCTGAGCGGCTCGATCTTGGACGGCGTTACCCGGCGCAGTATCTTGGAGCTGCTCGCCCACGAGGGCACGCCCGCCGACGAGCGGCGCATCAGCGTCGACGAGCTCATCGCCGCAGCGGAGAGCGGCGCGCTGGAGGAGGCATGGGGCTGCGGCACCGCCGCCGTCGTCTCCCCGGTCGGCGCGCTCGCCTATCAGGGCAAGGAATACCCCATCAACGGCGGAAAGATCGGACCCACCACCCAGCACCTCTACGACGAGCTCACCGCCATCCAGTGGGGCAGGGCAGAGGACCCGTTCGGTTGGGTGTACCCCATCGACTAAAAAACTCGCAGGACTTTCAAAGAGGAAGCCCCCGGAGCGTTTGGCTCCGGGGGCTTCTTTTTTGAAGTGCTTACTTCATGCCGTTCTCGTAGGCTTCGATCATCTTGCGGACCATCTGGCCGCCGATGGAGCCTGCCTGCTTGCTGGTCAGATCACCGTTGTAGCCCTGCTTCAGATTGACGCCGACCTGAGAGGCGGCCTCCATCTTGAAGCGGTCCATCGCATCGCGGGCGTTGGGGTTCACGAGGTTGTTGGAACTCTTAGCCATGTTGATTTACAACTCCTTTGCAAAAAGTGTTTTTCGGGTCCGGAAACCGCCGGAGCAGTCTCCGCTGTTCCCGGACATAGCTTTTGCAAAGCGCGGCGAAGTATGCGTTTGTTTGCTGGAAAGTTTTAGATGCGGGCTTTCTTTAAAGATCCCATTTCCAGTTTTCCACTTCAGGGAGGTCCACGCCATAGGCGCGGATATACTGCTTGTGCTCCACGAGCTTGTTGTTCATCGCCTGCGCGAGACCCGCGGCGCGGTTGCCGAGGCTCGGCACGAGCTTCACGACGTCCGCGACGAGGTGGAAGCGGTCGAGATTGTTCTGCACGCGCATATCGAAGGGCGTCGTGATCGTGCCCTCCTCGATATAGCCGCGGACATGCATATTCTTATTGTGACGGCGGTAAGTCAGCTCATGGATGAGGGACGGGTAGCCGTGGTAAGCGAACAGAATGGGCTTATCCTGCGTGAACAGCAGGTCGTAGTCGTCCTGCCGCAGACCGTGGGGGTGCTGCGTGCGGTCCTGAAGCCGCATGAGGTCCACGACGTTTACGACGCGGATGCGCAGCTCCGGCAGCGCATTGCGCAGGATGGAGACCGCCGCGAGCGTCTCAAGCGTCGGCGCGTCGCCGCAGCACGCCATGACGATATCCGGCTCCATACCGGCGTCGTTGCTCGCCCAGTCCCAGATGCCGATGCCCTGCGTGCAGTGCTTGACCGCCTGCTCCATCGTCAGCCACTGGGGACGCGGGTGCTTGCTCGTGACCATGACGTTGATATAGTTGCGGCTGCGGATGCAGTGGTCGAACACGCTGAGCAGGCAGTTCGTGTCCGGCGGGAGATAGACGCGCGTGATGTCCGCCTTTTTGTTCACCAGATGGTCGATGAAGCCGGGGTCCTGATGCGTGTAGCCGTTGTGGTCCTGCTGCCAGACGTTGGAGGAGAGGATATAGTTCAGCGAGGCGATCTTCGCGCGCCACGGCAGCTGGCTCGTCACCTTCAGCCACTTGGCGTGCTGGCTCGCCATGGAGTCCACGATGCGGATGAACGCCTCGTAGCTGTTGAAAAAGCCGTGGCGTCCGGTCAGCAGATAGCCCTCCAGCCAGCCCTCGCAGCAGTGCTCGGAGAGCATGGAGTCCATAATGCGCCCGTCGGGGGAGAGATACTCGTCGCCCTCGACCGTCTTGCCGTCCCACGCGCGGTCCGTGACCTCGAAAACGTGGTTCAGGCGGTTGCTCATCGTCTCGTCGGGCCCGAAGACGCGGAAATTATCGGGGTTCAGCTTCACGATGTCGCGCACAAAGGCGCCGAGCTCCATCATGTCCTGCGCCATGACCGCGCCGGGGTGGGGGACGTCGAGCGCGTAATCGCGGTAATCGGGGAGCTTTAAGTCGCGCAGGAGCAGACCGCCGTTCGTGTGCGGGTTTGCACCCATGCGGCGCTGACCGCGCGGCGCGAAGGCGCGCAGATCGTCCGCCGGCGCGCCCTCCGGCGTGAAGAGCTCCTCCGGCTTATAGCTGCGCAGCCATGCCTCCACCTGCGCGAGATGCTCCGGCTTCGACATGTCGATCGGCACCTGATGGGCGCGGAACGTGCCCTCCACCGCCTTGCCGTCCACGACCTTCGGACCCGTCCAGCCCTTCGGCGTGCGCAGGACGATCATGGGCCATTTGTCATGCTCGCGCGCCCCGGCGCGCGCCGCGGACTGAATGGCGCGGATTCCGGCGTAGCAGCGCTCCAGCGCCTCCGCCATCGCCTCGTGCATCGCCGCCGGTTCGCTGCCCTCGACAAAGATGGGCTCATAGCCGAGACCCTCGAAGTATTTTTTCAGGTCCTCGTCGCTCGTGCGGGCGAGCACGGTCGGGTTCGCGATCTTGTAGCCGTTTAAGTGCAGGATCGGCAGCACCGCGCCGTCGCGTGCGGGGTTGATGAACCTGCTGCTCTGCCAGCCGGTGGCGAGCGGACCGGTCTCCGCCTCGCCGTCGCCCACGACGCAGGCGGCGATCAGGTCCGGGTTATCGGGCACCGCGCCGAAGGCGTGGACGAGGGAATAGCCGAGCTCGCCGCCCTCGTGGATGCTGCCCGGCGTCTCCGGCGCGACATGGCTGGAAATGCCGCCGGGGAAGGAGAACTGCTTGAAGAGCTTCTTCAGCCCGTCGACGTCCTGCCCGACGTTGGGATACACCTCGCTGTAGCTGCCGTCCAGCCAGTCCTGCGCGACCATGGCGTTTCCGCCGTGGCCCGGACCGGAGATGTAGATCATATCCGCGTCATACTTGTTGATGATGCGGTTTAAGTGCGTATAGATAAAGTTCTGACCCGGAACGGTGCCCCAGTGACCCACGATCTTGTGCTTGACCTGCTCGCGCGTCAGCGGCTCGGTCAGCAGCGGGTTGTCCAGAAGATAGAGCTGGCAGGCGGAGAGATAGTTCGCCGCACGCCACCATTTGTCGAGGAGCTGAAGCTCCTGTTCGCTCAGGGTTTTTTCTGCCATCGTTTTGACCTCCGTTTTCTTGAAATCAGACGTTCAAACTGTAGTTTTATTCCAAACCGGGACCATTATACTACACGGTATTTCCCATTGCAACGCCGGGATTGTAAATTTTTTGTCACACTGTACAAACATGGAAGAGTGTGTTAGAATAACCAACAGCAAAAAGGGAGGAATGGAAATGCACGAAGGCGTTCTCAAAAATAAGCTTTACCTCTATATGACCGAGTTTTTCGCCGGCATGTCGCTCATGGCGGTGGAGCTCGGCGCGAGTCGGCTGCTCGCGCCTTATTTCAGCTCCAGCCAGATCGTCTGGACCATCATCATCGGCACGATCATGATCGCCATGGCGCTCGGCAACCTCTACGGCGGGCGCAGCGCGGACCGGGACCCGAACCCGGACAAGCTCTACCTGCGGCTGCTCGTCGCCGCGGTCTGGATCGCCGCGATCCCGTTTCTCGGAAAATATGTCATCCTCGGCATTTCGGGGCTCCTCGTCGTGACGGTCAGCAGCGGCTTTCTGATCTGGGCGGGCTTTCTCGCCTGCATCGTCATCTTCGTGTTCCCGCTCTTCCTACTGGGCACGACGACTCCCTCGCTCGTGAAGTACACGGTCGACAGTCTCGACGACTCCGGCCGCGTGGTCGGGCGGCTGAACGCCTTCAACACCATCGGCAGCATCATCGGTACCTTTGTGCCGACCTTTGTCTCCATCCCCGCGGTCGGCACGGCGGTGACGTTCCTCATCTTCTCCGGTGTGCTGCTCGTCCTCGCGCTCATTTATTTCATCAGCACCCGCCGCAAGGCGCTGCGCTGCGTCATCGCCGCGGTGCTCTTCGCCGTGTTCAGCTTTTTTGCCACGGTGAACGGCTTCGCCTTCTGGGAGACGGGGCTCGTCTATGAGGGCGAGAGCGTTTATAACTATCTTCAGGTCCGCGACGAGGGCGAGGACATCGCGCTCTCGACGAACGTGCTCTTCGGCGTCCAGTCCGTGAAGCACAAGGGCGGCGGGCTCACGGGGCGCTACTATGACTATGCGCTCGCCGCGCCCGTGCTCGCCGGAGCCGCGGAGCGGGACGGGGCGCGCATCCTCATCCTCGGCATGGGCACCGGCACCTTCGCCGTGCAGTGCGCGGAGTATTTCCCCTCCGCCCGTCCCGAAGGCGTCGAGATCGACGAGAAGATCACCATGCTCGCCCGCGAATATTTCGACCTGCCGGAGTCCATCCCGGTGACGACTTACGACGGTCGCGCGTTCCTGAACGTCAGCCGCGAGCAGTACGACGTCATCATGGTGGACGCTTATCAGGACATCACGATCCCGTTCCAGATGAGCTCCGTGGAGTTTTTCGAGCTCGTCCGCAGCCACCTCGCGCCGGGCGGTGTGATGGTCGTGAATATGAATATGCGCACGGACGGACCGGACGGCATCAACGCCTATCTCGCGGACACGATCTCCGCCGTGTTCCCCTACGTGCAGACAGCGGACGTGCCCTACACGACGAACCGCGAGCTCTTCGCCGCGGAAACGGACGTCTTTGCGGCGTTTTCCGAGAGGACCGAAGCCGTGGAGGACGCCGACCTCCGCGCCCTTCTCGGAAAAGTGCAGGACGCCCTCACGCCCTACACCTCCGGCGGCTACCTCCTGACCGACGACCGCGCCCCGGTCGAAAAGCTCGGCATGTCCGCCATCGACGCGCTTATCATGGATGAGCTGTCGTATTATAAAGATATCCTCAAGGAGCGCGGAATAAGCGGGCTGATCGAGGAAGTTTCGCCGTGAAAGGAAGAGGACCGGATAAAATGACGGAAAAGGAAAAAATGCAGAGGCAGATGCTCTATGACGCCAACAATGACAGCGCCTTAGCGAAGGAAAGAGCCGCAGCAAAGGACCTCTGCCATCAGTATAACCAGCTGCGTCCCTCCGATGAAGAGGGGCAGCGGGCGCTTATGGAAAAGCTTCTGGGCAAAACAGACGGCACGTTCCGCATCATCGCCCCGTTCTGGTGCGATTATGGCTGGAACATCGAGATCGGGAAAAACTTCTTTGCCAATCACAACACGGTCATTCTTGACGCGGCAAGCGTAAAATTCGGCGACAACGTGTTTGTCGCGCCGGGCTGCGGGTTTCACACGGCGGGGCATCCGATCGATTTCGAGCGCCGGAACCGCGGGCTGGAATACGCCTATCCGATCACCGTCGGCGACAATGTGTGGATCGGCGCGGGGGTCCAAGTTATGCCCGGCGTCACGATCGGAAGCAATGTCGTGATCGGCGGCGGGAGCGTTGTCGTCAGAGACATCCCGGATAATTCCGTGGCAGTCGGCAACCCCTGCCGCGTCATCCGGGCGATCACAGAAGAAGATAAAAAGACCTGCTGGGACAGAAACGGATGACGAAGCCAAAAGAAAAGACCACCGCCGGGAGCGCTTGTTGCGCTCCCGGCGGTGGTTTCAGCTTATTCTATGACTTCAAAGAAAATGTTTTCCCGCGCACACTGCTTTGCAATGGTGGAGCCGACTTTGCCGCGGACTACCAGATCGGGATTGCACTCGACGAAAAGAAGCGAGAAATCATAACCCTCTGCCGGCTCAATTTTCAGATCGGCGTTATAGACCGTCAGCGTTTTCAGCTCGCGGCATCCGGTGAAAAGCCCCTCCTCGACAGTCCGGACAGCTTCGGGGATCACCAGACTTTCCAGACCACTGCTCGAAAATGCCGACGCCCTGATTTTTTCCACGGTCGCGGGAATTTGAACGGTCTTTAAGGAGTCGCAGCCTGTAAACGCTCTCGTGTCGATGATGCGCAGGCCTTCCGGCAGGCTGACCGTTTCCAGCGCGGAGCAAAAGGCAAATGCTTCGCTGGAAAGCCATGTCACCGTGGAGGGGATCGTTACCTCCTTCAGCGCGCTGCAATGCTCAAAAGCCTTGGAACCAATTCCGCCGATGCCATCGGGGATCACGACCGATTCCAGCTTAAATGCGTTTTTGAACGTACCGTGTTCTATGGAAGAGAGCGTGGACGGCAGGACGACGTGAACGGAATTGCTGATCTCGCAGGAAATCTGGTAAATTCCCTCCTGTTACAATATATTTGCCTCGGAAAAAGTGGCAGCCAGCTACGAGCC
>CAVJGI010000020.1:0-28162 GCA_963649145.1 Ruminococcus bicirculans (ex Wegman et al. 2014)
TTTCTTCCATTATACCAGAAACCGGGGCGGTTTGGAAGTTCTTTGACAAGCTGATAAAAAGAGACCGCCGACAGGCGGTCTCTTTTTATATACCACAGTTAAATCCCTCAAACTTTCGACCAACTCGAAACTTTTTTCGCCGAAAACCGCGCTATTCGATGGGGAACCAGAGGGAATAGGTCCGGAAATCCTTGCCGTGGTCGAACTCGATCTTGAGCGTCCAGCAGAGGACGTCGCCGCAGAGGGCGAAGCCGTGGGCGCGCATCCAGTCGAAGGCGGGGGCGAGGTCCGCGGGACCGGGCTTCGCCGCGACGCGGATGGTGGTGTAGACGCTGCGGCGCGGCTCCCACTCGGAGATCCCGCCCCCGGCGGTGAGTCCGAGCTCGCGCGCGCGGTCGATCTCGATGGAGTAGCCCGGCATGGCGGCGGCGAACTCCCCGTCGCCGGCTGCCTCCGCCTGCGGAATGACGAGGCAGCGGCGGAACATGTTGTGCTGCACGCTGACCTGCTCGTAAAACTCCGTGCTCACGCGGTCGAGGCTCACACCCTCGCCGCGGTCATAGGGGCAGATCAGGATATGGGGGCTGTTCCGGATATAATAGCGCCCGATATAGCGCTCGTAGAGCGTCTGGGCGGTCGTCAGACGGTGAAGCTGTTCGAGCATGCGGCCGTAGCGGGCGTAAGTCTGCTCCAGTTCGCGGGCTTTTTCCTCCAGCATGCGGTCATAGTCCTCCGGCGCGGTGTCCGTGATGACCTCCGCGATCTCCGAGAGGGAGAAGCCGACGTTCTGGAGGTGCTTGCAGTCGAAAAGGCGCGTGATGTCGTCCTGCGTAAAGTCGCGGTAGCGGTTGTTGTCGTTTCTGCCGGGGTGGATGATGTTTTTCTTTTCATAAAAGCGCACCGCGTCCGTGCTGACGCCGAGCAGCGCCGCCACCTCGCTGATCTTCATTTTCCGTTCCATGGAAAAGCCGGGACCCCCTTTCCTTCGTCTTCTGCCCCAAGTATAGCACACACCCGGCGGCGGTGTAAAGCGAAAGCGTTGGAAATTCAGGGATTTTCCGAAAAAACTGCTTGACTCTTGAGCTGCACCATACATTATAATCGAAAGTTGGAAGAAGACCTTTTTAAAAAATCGCAGCGGATGCTGCAAGCAAAAGAAGAAGGGAGATCAACAAAATCATGGCCGCAACGAAAAAATACGGTATGATGATCGACGTGCAGTACTGCACCGGCTGTCATACCTGCGAGGTCGCCTGCCAGCAGGAAAACGGCTTTACCGCCGAGGAATTCGGCATCAAGGTGACCGAGCACATCTTCAATGAGCGCAACCGCCTCATGATCGACTACGTCCCCTATATCACCGACCTGTGCAACTTCTGCCTCGCGCGCTACAATGCGGGCAAGCGCCCCTCCTGCGTGAAGCACTGCCTTTCCCAGTGCATGACCTTCGGTCCCGTCGACGAGGTCATGGAGGCCGCCAAGCAGGGCAAAAAGCCCATGGTGTTCCTGAAGTAAGCCCGAACGCCAAGACTGCACGACGAATTTATAAGAGGAGATCATTATGGCAAATTATAATGAATGCAAAGACTGCAAGGTCGTAAAGACCGGCGCATGGTCCGGCGGTCCCGGCTGCCACGGCGGCTGCGGCGTTGAGCTTTATATCAAGGACGGCAAGCTGATGAAGGTCGAGGGCGATGAGTCCCATCCCTTCCTTCAGGGTCGCCTCTGCCCCCGCGCGCTTGCGCTGACCCAGTACGCTTACCATCCCAACCGCCTCCAGTACCCGCTGCGCCGCGTCGGTGCCCGCGGCGAGAACAAGTGGGCGCGCATCTCTTGGGACGAGGCGCTCGACGAGATCGAGTATAAGTTCAAGAAGATCCGTCAGGAGGACGGCGCGGAGTCCATGGTCTTCGGACAGGGCACCGGACGCGACGCCGGCGGCTCCCTCATCTTCCTCGCTTACGCTTACGGCAGCCCGAACTGGACGCTGTTCGGTCTGTCCGGCATCGCCTGCTTCACCCCGCGTCTGGCTGCCATGAACATGGTCGCCGGCGACATCCAGTTCGAGGACGCCGCCCAGTGCTTCCCCGATCGCTACAACGATCCGGACTTCAAGGTCCCGGAGCTGATGATCATCTGGGGCCGCGGCACCCGCGGCAGCCAGTGCGCCGACCACTATTACTCCAGCCACTGGGTCATCGATCTGATGAAGCGCGGCACGAAGTTCATCGTCATCGACCCGCGCCAGACTTGGATGAGCACCCGTGCGGAGAAGTTCCTCCAGCTCCGCCCCGGCACGGACTGCGCCCTCGCCCTCGGCATGCTGAACGTCATCATCAACGAGGAGCTCTACGACAAGGAGTTCGTCGAGAAGTGGACCTACGGCTTCGAGGAGCTAAAAAAGCGCGTGCAGGAGTATCCGCCGGAGAAGGTCGCGGAGATCACTTGGGCGAAGGCGGAGGACATCGTCGCCGCCGCGCGCATGTACGCCAAGGCCAAGCCTGCCTCCATCCGCTGGGGCCAGCCGCTCGACAGCAACGCCAACTCCATCGGCACCATTCAGGCGCTGAACTGCCTTTGGGCGATCACCGGCAACCTCGACGTTCCCGGCGGCGAGATCATCGCCCGCCCGCCGTATAAAGTCACCATTTACCCCTACTCCACGTGGGAGACCGTCCAGCTTTACGGTCAGGAGTTCGTCGACATGATGAACCAGAAGCGTATCGGCTGCGACAAGTATCCGCTGGTCAAGAACTTCCGCTCTTGGGCGATCTCGGACGACGTCCTCGCCCAGATGGAGACCCAGAAGCCCTATCCGATCCGCGGTCTCTACCTCTACACCAACAACTTCATGGCGTGCACCGCGCAGGACCCGCGCCGCTACTACGAGGCGGTCAAGAAGCTGGACTTCAACGTCGTGGCGGACTGTTTCATGACCCCGACCTGTCAGGCGGTCGCCGACCTCATCATTCCGGGCGCGACCTTCGCGGAGAAGGATTCCGTCTTCACCACCGGCGTCCCGCTGAACGCCATCCACAAGGAAATTCAGGTCGCTGAGTGCCGCAGCCACTGGGAGGTCGCCTTCGAGCTCGCCAAGCGCCTGAACCCGCAGGCCGTTCCTTGGCCGACGCTGAAGGACCTGTTCGACGCGCGCATCGCCGTCAGCGGCAAGACCTTCGACGAGCTCAGCAAGAACACCTGGGACCTCGCCCCGAAGGATCATCCCTCCGGATGCAGCGGCTACTACCGCTATGAAAAGGGTCTGCTCCGCAACGACGGTCAGCCCGGCTTCAACACCCCGACCGGTAAGGTCGAGCTCTGGTCCACGCTGCTGGAGAAGTACGGCGCCGACCCGCTGCCGCACCACGAGGAGCCCATCGAGAGCCCGATCACCACGCCGGAGCTCATGGACGAGTATCCGCTCATCCTCATCACCGGCCGCCGTATGCCGACCATGTTCCACAGCGAGCACCGCCAGATCCCGTGGCTGCGCCAGTTCGAGCAGGAGCCCATCGTGGAGCTGAACCCGAAGACCGCCGAGAAGCTCGGTCTGAGCGACGGACAGTGGGTCTGGATCGAGGGCGTCCGCGGCAAGTGCAAGCGCAAGCTGCGCATCACCCCGGTCATCCACGAGAAGATCGCCATGGCGCCCCACGCTTGGTGGCTGCCGGAGACCGAGGGCGCTGCCCCGAATCTCTACGGCGTCTGGGACATCAACGTCAACCAGCTCATCCCGACCGGCTTCAACCACCCGGAGACCGGCTATGGCGGAGCGCCCACCAAGACCATGCTCTGCAAGATCTACCCGCTGGGCGAGAACGACGCCATCCCGACCGAGCACACCAAGGTCAACCGCCTCGACTTCTCCGACCTCTACAACGTCGTGAGCCCGGAGGATATGGCTGCCCCGGATTACCGCGGCGACAAGCCCACCGAGTTCGCCACCGAGCTCGCATGGGATATCCCGCAGAACACCCCGGTCTACAGCTTCAACCACCCGCAGGAGCACATGGAGACCAAGCACCTCAGCCACGAGCAGACCGAGGAGCAGATCCGCGCGTTCAAGGCAAAGTTCAATAAGGAAATGTAAGAAAAACTAAAAATGGCAGACCGGCAAATGCCGGTCTGCCATTTTACTTTTTTGGGTGTCTCGTTCGGCTCTCAGTAAATAAGCGTGTGCGTGCCGCCGACGTACTGTCCGTCGGGCCACGGGAAGCCGTCGCGGGCGACGGGGTCGCGGGATTCGAGGATCTCGCGGGGCATGAGGTTGAGGTCGGGGCGGTCGCAGGCGAAGGTGCAGCCGTCCGGAACGGGCAGCTTGTAAAGCCGCGCGGCGTTGCCGCCGACGATGAGGTTGATCTCGTCCTGCGTGCAGAGGTTCAGGTCCTTCAGACGGTGGATCTGGTGCGTCGCCCAGCCGAGCCAGTCGGGTTGGTAGCTCGTGCCCTTCTTGCCGGTCCAGATCCAGTTGTTGCGGTTATAATAGAACTTGTTGCTCTGGGCAAGGCGCGTGCCGTGGACGATCTGGGGATACCAGAGATGGCTGCCGGTGTCGCCGCCGCCCCAGATGAGCTTCGCCGCGCCGAGATCCTGCTCGAAGAGGGCGTACTCGTAGTATTCCGCCTTCCAGTAGCCGGTCTCAAGAAAAACGTTCTCGAAGCGCGCCGCCATGTCGAGCGCCTTCTCGATGTCCTGCGGCTTGCTGCCGCCGCCGTGGGCGATGATGAGCTTGAACTTGGGATACTTCGAGCACAGGCACGCGAGCATGGTCAGCGGGTCCTCCAGATTGAAGCTGGAAAACTCGTGGGCGTAGCAGGGGATGTCGTAGTTGATGCAGAAATCCGCCGTGGCACACCACTCCTTGAAGCGCTCCTGCTTCGTCGGCATGTCGCGCACGCAGCCGAGCGAGCCGGGGCAGAACTCGCCGACGCCGACGAACCACTCCTTGTCCGGACCGGAGAAATAGCCGTCGAGCTCCTTGATGGCGTCGTCGATGTTCCACTTGCGCTTGCCGTGCATCGCGTCGAGGCGCAGCTCCGTCTCCACGGCGCAGGTGCGGAACTTGTCGGGGTGGTCCTTGCAGATCTGGGCGTAAGCGTTCGAGTGGGTGCCGTTGAAGCTCGGCAGCAGGATGCCCATGTCCACGTCGTAGACCTTCATGTCATACAGCGCTTCCTTGGAGTTGTCGCAGGACTCGACCTCCTGATTGAAGCCGGAGACCTTCGTCCCCTCCGCCGTAACGTCCTTCTTGCCGCAGTGAATGTGGCCGTCGACCACGAATCTTCCGATCTTCATTGTGATTGCTCCTTTTCGTCAGAGTTGAATTTTTGAGTTTTGCTCCGGTGTTTTTCTGATTAGAATTGTAAATTCTCCGGGCGAAAAAGTCCAATCACAATCATTGATGCTCCATTGCTTTTATTTATAGCCGTCCGGGGGAGCGCCGGGCGGTTTTTTCTTGCGCCGGACGAAAAAATCTGGTATAATGAACAAAAGTACGTTCGGGGGAGAGGGAGAAGATTATGGAGCTTTACCAGCTGGAATATTTCCGCGTGCTCTGCAAATACGGGAGCTACACGAGCGCGTCGCAGGAGCTGAACGTGTCCCAGCCCGCCATTTCGATGGCGATCCGCAAGCTGGAGGACGAGTGCGGCGGGGACATCATAAACCGCGACAGCAAGAATTTTGCCCTCACGCCGAAGGGCGAGGTCTTGCAGTCGTGGGCGGTGAAGATCCACAACGACGTCGACTCGCTCTGCCGCGACCTCGACGCCTTCTCCCTCCGCCAGCGGGAGATCATCCGCCTCGCGCTGCCCTTCCCGCTCTGCCCGGAGCTGCTGACCGAGCGCATCCCGCGCTTTTCCTCGGAGAACACGGACGTCGCGCTCCACATTTTGCAGGAGGGACACGCCCACATCATCGCGAATCTGATGAACCAGAGCGTGGACCTCGGCATCATCTGCCGCGATTTTCTGACCGACGCGCTCGAATCCCGGCGCTATAAGGCGCTCGAATACGCCGCCTGCTTCCCGCCTCGCCACCCCCTCGCGGGCAGCGAGTGCGTCACGCCGGCGCAGCTTCAGGGCGAGACGCTGCTCGTGCCGAAGATCGCGAACACGATCTCCAAGGCGGTGGACGAGTATTTCCGCGGGCTCGAAACGCCGCCGCAGTTCCGCTATGTGGACGTGTTTCCGGCGGACGTCTGGCAGCTCGCCGCGCGCGGCGAGGGCGTCGCCTTCATCCCGCGTCACGCGGGCGAGGCGGACAGCGTTCCGCTCGATCCCCCGCTTTGCAGCGAGCTCGTGCTCGTCTGGCGGCGGGGTGAGACGCTGACGAAGAAAAAGCGCGAGCTCATCGACTTCCTCTGCGGCGCGGAGGAGTCCTGAGAGGGAGAGAAAATATGGAGCTTTATCAACTGGAATGCTTCCGCGTGCTCTGCAAGCACGGCAACTTTACGAGCGCCTCCGACGAGCTGATGGTGACGCAGCCTGCGGTGTCCATGGCGGTGAAAAAGCTGGAGGAGGAGTTCGGCGCGGCGCTCCTCAGACGCCTCGACCGCGGCATCACGCTCACGCAGGCGGGTGAGACCGTGCTGCGCCGCGCCATCGCCATCCATAACGAGACCGCCGCCCTGCGGCAGGAGCTCGGCGGCACGGTGTTCAAGAACCCGGAGGTCATCCGCGTCGGCATCCCCGGCACGATGGACCCCGGTCTTATGCCCCGCATCGTCGGGGACTTCGCCCCGCAGCATATCGACGTTTCGCTGACGCTGCTCCAGCGGGGCCACGCCGCCATTGCCGAGGGACTCGCGAGCCAGACAATGGACCTCGGCGTTTTGAGCTGCGACATGCTGAGCACGCTGATGGCGTCCCGTCCCTGCGGGCGCGTGGAGATCTTCGCCGCGTTCTCGCCAGACCACCGCTTCGCCGATTTCGACCGCGTGACGCCGGAGCTGCTCGCGCAGGAGAACCTGCTGTTTTCCAAAACGCCGAACCGCACCCCCGGCTATATCCGCCGCTACTTCGCCGAGGCGGGCTTGAAGCCGAGCTGCACCTATCACAATATCTTCCCGGACGGCTGCGCCCAGCTCGCGCGCCGCGGGCTCGGCGTCGCCCTCGTCCCGCGCCACGTCGCGGAGCCGGACTGCGTCCCGCTCGACCCGCCGCTCTACTGCGACCTCGCCGTCGCGTGGAACAAGAAAAATCCCCCCACCCGCGAAATGCAGCTCCTCATCGACTTTCTCGCGCCGGAATAAATTCAAATGAGACCCGCTGCGCTGGGCTCTCATTTGAAGGGGAAACGCTCCGCTCAGCGCACAAGCGCCCTGCCATTCGGCAGGGCGCTTGCACGTTCCCTCCGCGCAGAGTATTTTTGGCGACGTACACGCCGCCGCCAAAAATGGATTGGACTTTCTTTGCGCCTGCGGGCGCAAACTCTGCGAGGCTTTTCCTGATTTGTGACGCTTCGGGTGCAAAAACGAAAAATGACGATATTATGGAAACCGGACAAGCCATGCGGAGTTTTCCCGAAACTACGGTTTGCGGCTTCGGAAAAAATCCGCGAAAAACCAGCAAAGCCTTGATATCAGGGCGTTTGCGGGCTGTTGAAAACTCTGTTGAAAATGTTGATAACTCTTTGAAATAGCCGGTTGCGCCGCGGTTATTTTGGTAAGAATTTGTAAGAAATAATCGTAGCCGGAGCAACATAACGCCGTGTCAAGCGGGAAGATTTCCAGAATCTCCGCCGCGGATTTTGTGAAAAAAAACGACTTGACAAGCCGCCCGGCAAAATGCGGAATGACGGGAGAATTGCAATATTACAGATGGTAATATCTAACTTTCCTGTTGACTTTCCGCCGCCGCTGTGATAAACTAACAAAGCTGTGATTCGCTGGATTAGCTCAGTCGGTAGAGCGCCTGATTCGTAATCATGAGGTCGCGAGTTCGAATCTCGCATCCAGCTCCACGAAAAAGCCCTTTTGTCCAAAAGACAAAAGGGCTTTTTCGCACTTCGCGCAAAGCCGCCCCATACAAAATCTCCCCGTCCCGCTCACGCAGGACGGGGAGATTTGCCTTTCCCTCACCGCAGCTCCGCAACAAACACGATCTCGTTGCCTTGGACTTCGGCGCGGATGGTGCCCCGGTGGGCTTCGGCGATGCTGCGGGCGATGGCGAGACCGATGCCGTAGCCGCCGGAGCTGCGGGAGGGGTCGGCGCGGTAGAAGCGGTCGAAGAGCTTGTCCGTCTCGATCGTCTCTGTGCCCTCGCAGCGGTTTGCGCAGCGCAGTGTGACACCGCGGCGGCTGCGCTCCAGCGAGAGGGAAATGGGCGAGCCCGGCGCGGCATACTTCACGGCGTTATCGAGCAGGATGCTTACGAGCTGGCGCAGGGCGTATTCGTCGCCGCGCAGCGTGAGCTCCGGCGCGACGGCGAGCGTCAGCGCATGCCCGCGCTCGGCGGCAAAGTCGCGGAACGACTCCGCCGTCTCCTCCACGGCGGCGCTGAGGTCGAAATCCTCCATCTTGAGCGGGGACTCCTCCTCGTCCATGCGCGAGAGCGTCACGAGCGAGTTCACGAGCCCCGTGAGCTTCTCGGTCTGGGCGAGCGCCTTGTCGATCCACTTCTGCTTCCCGGTCTCCATTTCGAGCACGCGCAGGCTCGTCGCGATGACGGTGATGGGCGTTTTGAGCTCGTGGCTCGCGTCGGTGATGAACTGCTTCTGCTGCTCCGCACTGCGCACGACGGGGTCGATGGCGCGGCGGGAGAGCAGCAGCACGAGCAGCAGCACGAGCAGAATGCACGCCGCGTCCGCCGCGAGCGACCAGCCCAGCACAAGGCGCAGGGCGCGCATCTCCTGATAGCAGTCGAGGAACACCGCCATATAGCCCTCGCCGTCCGCCGTGACGAGGAACTTATAGTCCCCGGTGAAGCCGTAGCCCTCGCCGTGGCGCAGCGCGGCGGCGAGATAGTCCGCGGCGGAGTCCTCCGTGACGGCGGCAATGCGGTCGAGCTCCGCGCTTAAAAGCGCGCCGTCGGCATCGCAGCGGAGGACGAAAAAGCGCGTGGAGAACGCCGCTTCGGGACCGAAGGGGTCGTTCCGGCGCTCATTCGGGCGCAGCGGGGCGGTGTCCTTCGGCTCCGGCGGCATCTCACCCTCGTCCGCGGGGGCGGGGCTGGGCTCGTCCGTCGGCGCGGGGAGCGTGCCGTGATTTTCCGCGATGCGGGTCAGCATCTCGTTCAAGTCCGCGTTGGTGGAGAGAAAATTCGCGCCGTTTAAGATCAGCGTCAGCAGCAGCATGACCGCCGTGACGGAGAGCATCGCGATGCGGATGAAGCGCGTGCGCAGCTTTTTGATCATGCCCGCTCCTCCTCCAGCACATAGCCGAGCCCGCGGTTGGCGCGCAGGGTCAGCGCGGAGCCGATCTGCCGCAGCTTTTTGCGCAGGTTGGAGATATTGACCCAGACGACGTTGATCTCCGCCTCGTTATCCCAGCCCCAGACCTTTTCCATGATGCGCTCCGCGGAAAACACCTGCCGCGGCGCGCGGAGGAAGAGCTCCATCACCTGATATTCCCGCCCGCTGAGGCGGACGGCGTGCTCCCCGCAGCGCAGCTCGCCGCTCGCGGGGTCGAGCGAGAGATCGCCGCAGGTCAGCAGGCTCGGCTGATACGCCTCGCTGCGGCGCAGCATGGCGCGCACGCGGCTGATGAGCTCGTCCGGGTCGAAGGGCTTCGGCAGATAGTCGTCCGCGCCGGCGTTGAAGCCGGTGATGCGGTTGTCCTTCTGCCCCTTGGCGGTCAGCATCATAATGGGCGTCTTGACGCCCTCACTCCGCAGACGTTCGAGCACCTGAATGCCGTTCATTTTCGGCATCATGACGTCTAAAATAATGGCGTCGTAGCCGCCCGCAACGGCGTATTCATAGGCGTCGAAGCCGTTGTGGACGGCGTCCACGGTGAAGTGGTTTTTCTCAAAAAAGACGGTCAGCGCCTCGGCAAGGTCCAGCTCGTCCTCGGCTATGAGCAGCTTCATGGCTTTATCATCGCTCCGTTTCTGTTTTTTTCAATTGAAGTATAAGGAAAACCGGCGGAAAAATCAACCGCCGGTCTTCACTTTTTTCAGAGGGTATCATGTGTTCTTTCCCGCCCGCAGCTGATGTTCAGGTTTCCGTTGCGGCAGCGCAGGGCGTCTAAAAACTCCTTCGGCACGGTCCCGCCGGGCAGCGCGACGCGGTATTCGAGCTCATAGAGCGTGCCCATATTGCTGGTCTTGACGCGGACGAGCTCGTGGGAGCGGGTGAAGCGGTCGAAGAGATCGTCGAAGAGCCCGTCATAGTCGAGGCTTTCCGGGATCGTGATCTTCAGCACGCGCTCATTCGCGCCGCGCTCGCCGAAGTGCAGCGCCGTCAGCGCCGTGAGCACGCCGCCGATGAGCAGGAAGGCGAGCAGCGCGAGCCCGATATAGCCCATGCCGGTCGCGAGCCCGATCGCCATGGCGAGCAGCAGCACGCCGATCTCCCGCGCCGTGCCCGGCGCGGAGCGGAAGCGCACGAGCCCGAACGCGCCCGCCACGGCGACGCCCGCGCCGAGATTGCCGTTGACGAGCATGATGACGACCTGCACCGCCGCGGGCAATATCGCGAGCGTGACGGCGAAGCTCTGGGTCGAGCGGGAGCGGAAGGAACCGACGAACGCGGCGCCGAGTCCGAGAACGAGCGAAACGGCGGTGCAGATGAGGAAGGCGGAGAGCGTCAGCCCCTCCGCGGGGATGATGGAATCAAGCACAGCAGGCAGCCTCCTTTGCGTGGAAAGTCTGATTCAGAATGTGGGTCTTATAAAATGTGCCGTATTTGGAAAAGGTGCCGGGGAACGCGCCGGCGTCCGTCAGCAGGCGGCTGAGCCATAAGGGGGCAGCGCCGGGGATCTTGATCTCCATCAGCACCGCGTCGGGCGGCAGGATCGCCGCACCGTAGTCCCCGGCGCGCAGGTCGGCGTTCTCGCCGCGGCAGCGCAGAGCGGTGTCGAAGGTGATGCGCAGCTCCGGGTCGTCCCGCCCGGCGAAGGCGAGGCGGTCGTAGCCGATGAAGACCTTCGGCTCCGTGTGATAAAAGGACTGGAACCACGCGATCTCCTGCCCGATCTGACCCTTTGGGGCGATCTCGCCGCGCAGGAACGCCGCCGCCTCCGCCGCGCCCATCGTGACGCGCCGCTTATACACCACGCCGTCGAACTTTTTCTTCAGCTCCACGAAAACGCGCCCGTCCTCCGCCGGAACGCCGTAGCTGCGGACGCGGAGCTTTTCCTTATATACCGGCTTTTCCAGCGAGGCGCGGATGAGCCTCCAGTCCGGCGTGTCGTAGTAAACGCTGCAAATCGTGTACTGCCCGTATTCGTCCGGGACCATGCGGGCGCGCATGTTTTCCATAATGTATTCCTGCTGCGCGCGGCTGAGGATATATTTCTTTTCATAGCGCTGGAAGCAGCACTGAATTTTTTCTGCCATAGCTCGGCACCTCCTTAACTTGGCACAATGGTAATGTATGAACCTAAAAGCAACCTAAAAAAACTTTTTTGATTTCTTTAAGTTGCTTTTAGCTTCGCGCCTTATGATGCAGCCATAGCCGGGAGGGACCCGGCGGAAGCGAAAAAAGAACCGATTCAATTAAAAAAAGGAGGCATCCTTCATTATGAAAAACGACAACACCAAAAAGCTCCTCTCCATTTTATGCGCCGCGTCGCTGGCGTTCTCCCTCGCCGCCTGCGGCAGCGCGGACGCGAGCGATCCCGACGAGAGCGAGACGCCCGCCCAGACCGAGACCGCCGCGCCGGAGAAGCCGGACGGCGATCAGACCCCGCCGGAGAAGCCGGACGGCGAGCCCGGCGGACAGGGAGGACCCGGCGGCTCCTTCGGCGGCAGCAGCACCGTTACGCAGGGCGACAGCGCGAACACCATTACAGAGGACGGGACCTACACGGGCGAGACCTACACCTCCACCGGCGACGACGAAAATGCCCTCCGCATCGACGGCGCGGCGGTCACGCTCAGCGGCATCACGGTCGAAAAGTCCGCCGGCGAGACGAGCAACACGGAAAACGGCGACTTTTACGGCGTGAACGCCGCGCTGCTCGCCACGAACGGCGCGACCGTCACCATCGAAAACGCGACCGTCACCTCCTCCGCCCAGAACGGCAATGGCGTCTTCAGCTACGGCAGCGGCACGACCGTCAACATCTCCGACTCCGTCATCACCACCACGGCGGATAACTCCGGCGGCATCCAGACCACCGGCGGCGGCACGACGAACGCCAGCGACCTGACGGTCGAGACCTCCGGCAATTCCAGCGCCGCCATCCGCTCCGACCGCGGCGGCGGGACCGTGAACGTCAGCGGCGGGACTTACACCACGAACGGCTATAACTCCCCGGCGGTCTATTCCACCGCGGACATCACCGTGGAAAACGCGGCGCTCACCGCGAACCATTCCGAGGCGCTCGTCATCGAGGGGCAGAACTCCATCACCCTCACGAATTGCGACGTCAGCGGCAGCATGAGCGACACCGAGGGCGCGAGCTCGGATGAGAACGTCCACAATGTGATGATCTACCAGTCCATGTCCGGCGACGCCGAGGTCGGCACGTCGAGCTTCTCCATGACGGGCGGCAGCCTCACGGGGCTCAGCGGCGACATGTTCTATGTCACGAACACCCACTGCGTGCTCTATCTCAGCGGCGTGAAGCTCCATAACACGGACGCCGCGGCGTATCTCCTGCGCGTTACGGGCAACTCCGCGAGCCACGGCTGGGGCACCGCCGGCAGCAACGGCGCGCAGGTGGAGTTCACCGCGGACGCACAGGAGCTCGAAGGCGACATCCTCGTCGACTCCATCTCCACCCTAACGCTAACGCTGCAAAACGGCAGCAGCTTCACCGGCACGGTCAACATCACCGAAAACGCCGAAGGCGGCGCGGCGGTCAGCGACAACGCCGCCGTCACCGTTGAGAGCGGCTGCACATGGACCCTCACCGGCGACTGCACGCTCACGAGCCTTACAAATCGCGGCACGATCAACTTCAACGGCTACACCATCACCCTCGCGGACGGGACCGTCCTGTCCGAATGATATCTGAAAGGAGACAAAACACGCTATGAAACGCAAGCTTCTCACGACCTGCGGCGCGGCGGCTCTCGCGGCGGCGCTGCTCCTGACCCAGACCGCCTGCGGCGCGGGCGGCGGCACCGTCACGAAGACCGCCGCAGCCGCCGCCGTGGAGACCGCGGCGTATGTCCAGACCGCGGCGAGCACCTATTCCGCCGCCGACTCCATTACCTTCACCTTCAGCGACAGCGGCATCACCGCCTCCGCGACCGGCGGCTATAAGCTGAGCGGCACCGCGCTCACCATCCAGTCCGCCGGGACCTATATCCTCACCGGCACCTGCGCGGACGGCTCCGTCACCGTCAAAAAGGGCACCACGGGCGTCACGCTCGTTCTGAATGGGCTCGACCTCACGAGCGCCGACACCGCGCCCATCGCCTGCAACAAGTCCACGGAGGTCACGATCTTCGCCGCGGACGGCAGCGTCAACCGCCTTGCCGACAGCGCGCAGAATAACGATGACAGCTACCCCGACAACGAAAACGCCGAGAACGCCGTCATCAAGTGCAAGGACGGCTCCAATGTCACCCTCTGCGGCACCGGCGCACTCTACATCACCGCAAACGGCAAAAACGGCATCAAGTCCGGCGCAACGACCGACGAGGAGGGCGAGGCGAGCCTCACCATCCGCGAGCTGACGCTCACGATCAACGCCCCCGTCAACGACGCCATCAACGCCGAGCAGACCCTGAACATCGAAAGCGGCAGTCTCACCATCTCCGCCGCGGACGACGCCGTCCACAGCGACTATGTCCTGAACATCGGCGCGGACGGCGCCGCGGGACCGACGATCACGATCACCGCCTGCTATGAGGGTCTTGAGGCGGCAACGCTGAACATTTATTCCGGCGACATCTCCATCCTCGCGACGGACGACTGCCTGAACGCCGCGAACTCCGACCTCACGGGCTACGCCTTCTCCATGAACATCTCCGGCGGCAGCATTTACGCTTACACCACCGCGGGCGACGGCTTCGATTCCAACGGCTCGCTCACCATCTCCGGCGGCACGGTCGCGGTCTTCTCCGCGAACACCGCTGATAACCAGCCGCTCGACGCCGACGGCGCGGTCAGCATCACGGGCGGCACGGTCCTCGCCGCGGGCGGCAGCAACGGCATGGGCCTCAGCCTCACGGCAAGCCAGCCCTGCATCAGCTTCGGCTCCTCCGGCGGAATGGGCGGCAGCTTCGGCGGCGGAATGAGCGCCGGTCTCGTGAGTAAGGGGACTGCGCTCAGCATCCGCGATGCCGGCGGCAATGTGCTCTACAGCATCGAAGCCCCCTGCAATGTCGGCTACGTGCTCTTCTCCAGCGCCGACCTCAGCGCCGGCGGCAGCTACAGCCTCTATTCCGGCAGCACCGCCGCGGCGACCTCCAGCGCCCAGTCCGGCAGCGTCTCCGGCGGGAACCAGCCCGGCGGCGGCCAGCAGCCCGGTCAGCCCGGCGGCGGAAGCCAGCAGCCCGGCAGCGGCGGACAGACTCCCGGCAACGGCGGGCAGCGTCCCGGAAACGGACAGAACCCCGGACAAAACCCCGGCGGCGGGCAGCAGCCCGCCGCCCCCGGCTTTTTTACCGATGTTTCCGAGAGCGACTGGTTTTATTCCGCCGTGCAGTATGTCAGCGAGCAGGGGCTGATGACCGGAACCGGAACCGGCACATTTTCGCCCTACGCCGCGGCGACCCGCGGTCAGCTCGCCGCGATCCTCTGGCGGCTGGAGGGAGAGCCCGCGGCGGGGGCGTGCCCCTTTGCAGACGTCGCGGCGGGCAGCTATTATGAGACCGCCGTCGCGTGGGCGGCGGAGAACGGCATCGTGAGCGGTTACAGCGCCGCCGCCTTCGGCGCGGACGACGTCCTCACCCGCGAGCAGCTCGCCGCCATCCTCTTCCGCTACGCGGCGTGGAAGGGGCTCGATACCACCGCCGCGGCGGACCTCTCCGCCTTCACCGACAGCGGCGAGATCTCCGCTTACGCCGTCCCCGCCCTCGCATGGGCAAGCGCCGAGGGTCTCGTGACCGGCATCGGCGGCGGCGTCCTCTCCCCGCAGACCACCGCGACAAGAGCCCAGCTCGCCGCGATCCTGATGCGCTTTCTGAACAAATAAAAAAACCGCCGCGGTCTGAAAGCTTCAGACCGCGGCGCTTTGATTGCCAAAGTGACTTGTTCGTGGCAAAAAATCGTGGTATAATAAGAAAAAACCGCAAGGAGGCTTCCGGCTATGAGAACCGACGGCGTGAATTTCAACGAGAAAAAGGGCTTCATCTGCGACATGGACGGCGTGATCTACCACGGGAACCGCATTCTGCCCGGTGTGGCGGAGTTTATCCAGTGGCTGCACGAGGAGAACAAGGAATATCTCTTCCTCACGAACAACAGCGGCTACACCCCGCGGGAGCTGAACCAGAAGCTCGCGCGCATGGGGCTCGACGTGCCGGAGGAGCATTTTTACACCAGTGCGCTCGCGACCGCGGCGTTTTTGCGCGATCAGGCGCCCGGCTGCTCCGTGTTCGCCATCGGCGAGGCAGGGCTTCTGAACGCACTCTATGACGCCGGGATCACGATGAACGACGTGAACCCGGACTATGTCGTCATCGGCGAGGGCAGGACCTACTCCATCGAGACGCTGACGAAGGCGACGAACCTCGTGCTGGCGGGCGCAAAGCTCATCGGCGCGAACTCGGACGTCTCCGGTCCCGTCGAAAACGGCATCGCCCCGGCGTGCCGCGCGCTCATCGCGCCCGTCGAGATGGCGACCGGGCGGCAGGCTTATTTCTGCGGCAAGCCGAACCCGCTCATGATGCGCACGGGGCTGCGCCTGCTGCATTGCCACTCCGCCGAGGCGGTCATGATCGGCGACCGCATGGACACGGACGTCATCTCCGGACTGGAAAGCGGCATGTCCACCGTGCTCGTGCTCTCCGGCGTCTCCACGCGCAAAACGCTCGACGACTTTGCCTATCGCCCCAGCATTGTGCTGGACGGCGTGGGCGACATTCCCCGCCTCGCCCGCGGGGAGAAGTGATCTAAGAAAGAAAGGAAAAACCGAACCCCTATGGAAAAGCTCATCTCCCGCGCCGACGCGCTTGCGGCGCTCTTTGCAGAATGGACCCCGGACGCCGGGACGGAGACCGTCCCCGTCGCGTCCGCGCTCGGCCGCGTGCCGGTGCGCACTTATACCGCGCGATGCGCGCTCCCCGTCGTCCGCGCCTCGGCGATGGACGGCGTCGCCGTCGACTCCGCCCGCTTCGCCGGAAATATGCCGGACACCGCGGCGTGGCGTCTTGGCGAAGACTATGTCCGCGCCGACACCGGCGACGATTTTGATGACCGCTTCGACGCCGTGATCCGCATCGAGGACGCCGAGCTGCTGCCGGACGGCGGGCTCCGTCTCCGCGAGGGCGTCGAGGTGACGCCCGGCATGAATGTCCGCGGCAGCGGCAGCCGTCTGCCGGAGGGCGCGCAGCTCAATGACGCCGCGCTGCCCCTGCGGGCGGGCGACCTTGCCGCGCTCGCCATGGGCGGGGTGGAGACCGTGGAGGTCCGCCGCCGCCCGCGCGTGGCGTTCATCCCCACCGGCAGCGAGCTCATCGCGCCGGGCGAGACGCTGCGCCGCGGCTGCAATTACGACACGAACAGTCTGATGGTCCGCCTGATGCTCGAAGAGATGGGTGCGGAGTGCGTTCCGTTCCCCATCGTGCCGGACGATCCGGCGCGCCTTGCCGACGCGCTGCACCGCGCGATGGACGTGGCGGATATCGTCATCATCAACGGCGGCACGAGCAAGGGCGGCGAGGACTTCAACACCCGCCTTATCGCCGCGGAGGGCAGGCTGCTGTTCCACGGCGTCGCCGCCGCACCGGGGCGTCCGCTGGGCGTCGCCATGGCGGGAGGCAAGCCGCTCGTCAATATGGCGGGCCCCGCGCTCGCCGCGTTTTTCACGATGGAGTGGTTCGTCCGCGCCGTCGTCTGCCGCTGGCTGGGAACGCCCGTGCCCCGGCGCGAAACGGTCCGCGCCCGCCTGACCGCCCCGCTGCGCGGCGGCGCGCCGCTGGACGTCTTCTCCCGCGCCACCGTCGCCCGCGACGGCGAGGGCTTCACCGTCACGCCCTTCGGCAGAGGCAAGGCGGACGAGGCGGCGATGCTCCGCAGCAACGCGATGCTTGTGACTCCCGCCCACGCCCCCGACCGCGCCCCCGGCGACGAGGTGGAGGTCCAGCTCCTCCGCCCGCTCATGGTGTGAGTTTACGGTTTGTTTACTTGCGCTTTCGGAAAAATGTGGTATAGTAGTCGGGATATCTCTTTTTTAAGGAAGCGCTGACATGACCATTTTGAAATATATTCTCGCGGCGGCCGCGGGGTATCTGCTCGGCTCGCTGAGCTTTTCGCTTTTGCTGACGCGCCTGCGCTACGGCAAGGACATCCGCGACTGCGGCAGCGGCAACGCCGGCGCGACGAACACGGCGCGCGTGTTCGGGCTCGGCGCGGGGCTCTGGACGCTCGCAGGCGACATGGCGAAGACCGCGGCGGCGGGACTGCTCGGCAGGCTGCTGGGCGGTGAGCTGGGGCTCTCCCTCGCGCTCGCAGCCTGTCTTCTGGGTCACTGCTTCCCGGTTTACCACGGCTTCCGCGGCGGCAAGGGCGTGTCCGTCTCCGGCTGCATCGCGCTGATGCTGGACTGGCGCATGTTCCTCATTGTCCTCGGCGTGTTCGGTCTCGCCGCGGTGCTGAGCGGCCGCGTGTCCCTCGGCTCGGTGACGGCGGCGCTCGCGTTCCCGTGGGCTTACCTCGTCCTGCCGGGCAAGGGCTTCGACAGCGCCTTCTGGCTCTGCTGCCTCGTAACGGTGCTGGTCGTCTTCCTCCACCGTGCCAACATCTCCCGCCTCATCCACGGCACAGAGCCGAAGTTCAAGCCGGGGAAGAAGGAAAAATAAAAAACAGACAGCCCCCAACGCGCCGCGTTGGGGGCTGTGTTCGTCAGTCTGGAAAAACCGCGCGCCGCGATTTTAAAGGCGGCTCCCCTGTGCAAGGGGAGCTGGCGCGAAGCGCCTGAGGGGTTGTACGCCCTCGAAAATGCCAAGCCTGAATGTTCCGGAAGCTTACAACCCTCCAGTCACGGCTTCGCCGTGACAGCCTCCCTTGCACAGGGAGGCCTTAAAAACGGTGCCGCTTCGCGGCTTTTTATTGTTTCACCGGCAGCGCCAATTGCAATCGAAACAGCCCGTCGCGGGCGGAGAAGTCGCAGATGCCGCCGGCGCGCTGGGCGATGGAGCGGATGGAGCGGCAGCCGTAGCCGTGGCCGTCGCGGTCGGAGACGGGGAGCCCGCCCTGCATTTTGACCTCGCCTTCATAGGGGTTTTCCACCTCGATGAGCAGCTTGCCGAGGCGCAGGGCGCAGTAAAGCGAGACCCAGCGGCTGCCCTCCGGCAGCGCGGAGGCGGCGCGCAGGGCGTTTTCCAGCGCGTTGGAGAGCAGCGCGCAGAGCTCCGTGTCCGCCACGGCGAGCGTCTGGGGCAGCCGGGCTTCCACGCGGAAGGTCACGCCCGACTTTTCCGCGCGGGCGGCAAAGTCGGAGCAGAGGAGGTTCAGCAGCTCGTTTTCGCAGAAGCGCCGCGGCGTCACAGCCTCAACGTCCGCCGTGACGCGGCGGATATAATCCTCCGCCTGCGCGGTCTTCCCGTCCGCGAGCAGACCGCCGAGCATGTTGAGATGGTGGCGCATATCGTGCTGATACACCGCCGCCTGCATCGCGGCGGCGCGCAGGGCGTTCATTTCCGTCTGGCTCTGGCGCAGCTCCATCTCCAGCACGGAGCGCTGGTTTTCCGCCTCGCTGCGGCGCTGGCTCTGGACGTGGTAAGCGGTCAGGAACAGGAGATAGAACACGATGAGCGCCGTGGGCAGCGCCTCGCTGACGGCGCGGGTCTGGGCGTAGAGCGCGTCGGAATAGATCGTCGTGGCGTAATCGAAGCAGTAGTAAGCGACGGGCAGACTGCCGAACAGCGGCAGCGCCGTCGGCGAGCAGGTCATCGCGTCGTAAGCCGCGCGCGCAAAATAGCGCAGGAGCAGCACGAAAACGGGCACGATGAGCAGCGTATAGCAGATCTGACCCACGAGCGCAGAGCCGCTCAGCGCCTCGGCAACGGCACGGCCCCAGTTCGGGATCTGGCAGCAGAGATAACCCGTGCAGGTGCTCACCGCGGCAACGGCAAAGGGCTTTTTCAGCACGAGCACGAGCGCCAGAATAAGCGGCAGGTGGACGATGAGCGGATAAAGCCGCTGGACGGTCTCAAAGCCGAACAGCTGCCAGCAGAGGAACTGGACGGCGAGGAACGCGGCGCAGAGCCCCGCGAGAAAGCCCTGCTGCCAGCGCCCGGCGCAGCCGCCGGCGATCTCCGCCGCCAGCACGAGACCGTAGACGAGCACAAGACCGTAATTGAACACGGAAAGCAGCGTGAGCCAAGTCATGCCTTGTCCTCCTCCCGCGAAAAGAGCAGCGCCATATAGTCCTTCTGGAGCTGGGGGTAGAGCAGGCGCGAGACGGGCAGGCTTTTGCCCGAAAAGGTCACGACCCCGGCGGGGGAGAGCTCCGCGATCTGGAGCATGTTCACGATATAGGAGCGGTGGATGCGCTGAAACTCCGGGCGGGCGAGCAGCAGCGGCTCATAGTCCCGCAGCGCGCCGACGACGGAGCGGCTCTGGCCGTCCGTGAGATTGAAAAAGAGGTGCTTGCCGTTGACCTCCACGAAGGCGAGCTCGGAGAAGGGCACGCGGATGAGCGTCGTGCCGCTTTTAAGCGTCAGTCCCTCTTCGGGGCGCCGCTCGCGCAGGGCGAGACGGTCCAGAATGGGGAAGAGCATCCGCGCGCTCACGGGCTTGAGCAGATATTCCAGCGCGCGCACGCCGTAGCTCTCATAAGCGAAGCCGGGGGAGGAGGTCAGGAACACGATGTCCGCCGCGTCGTCAAAGCCGCGGATCTCCCGCGCGGCGGCGAGACCGTCCGTCCCCTGCATCAGAATGTCCAGCAGATAGAGGGTGAAGCGCTCATGCCGCGCCGCGTCCAGCAGGTCGTCGGAGGAGCGGAACGCGCGGACATGAAGCGGCGTTTTCCGCTCGCTCTGCCACTGGTCGAGCACATCCGTCAGCGCCTTCAGCTCCTCCGGCTGATCGTCGCAGACCGCGATATACATGGCATCATCCCTCCTTTCGTCTCGGTGTCGACCCATTTTAGCATAAAGCGCGCCGCTTGACCAGCGCCATTTTGCATTTCGGGCAGAAAAACCATACATTTCGGGAAAAAGGTCTTTCATTTTTCCGGGGAAGTGCTATATTGTTAGGGTGAATTTTCTGCGGCTATGCGCATGAGGGAAGGGAGCTGAGAAGACGATGCTGCACGCCGTTGCATGGACCGTCGCTGCCGTTTTTGCGGCGGTGCTGATCGCGGTGGACTTCTGGGAGGCAAGGCGCGTTCTGCGCGCGAGTCTGCACACCGTGGAGACCGCCGGGGAGCAGCTCTCCGCCTGCCGCCGCCGCGCCGCACAGCACCCCGGCGACGCGGACTCCGCCGCAGTTTTGGCGCGCTGCGAGAGCATCTATCTTCAGGCGGTCGCGAACTATAACCACA
This sequence comes from Ruminococcus bicirculans (ex Wegman et al. 2014), assembly GCA_963649145.1. GTDB lineage: Bacteria > Bacillota > Clostridia > Oscillospirales > Oscillospiraceae > SVKR01. Next base: position 20,768 of record CAVJGI010000020.1, read on the forward strand.
TGCTCTGCAAGCCGTGGATCTATCTGCCCGGAACGCTTCTGGGCTATCGGAGAGAGGAGTAAGCAATGGGACTTTTCACCAACAACAAAAAGCTGTGCCCGATCTGCGGCAATCCGACGCCGCGGCTGCTCGCCGACAAGGTGGAGGGCGAGGCGCTCTGCAAGGAGTGCAGCGCAAAGCTCGACCTTCCCGCCGGCGCGCTGAGCGAGATGACGCTCGACGGGCTGCGCGCCTACCTCGCGGTCTATGACGAAAACGAGCCGCGCCGGAGCGCGTTTCAGGAGGATTACCGCTTCGACTTCGGCTTTTTCGGCGCGACGCTGCTGATGGACACGGCGAACCGCCTGCTGCGCATCAAGCCGGGCGACGGCGCTTTTGCCTTCGGACCGGAAAACCTCCGCGCGCTGCGCATTTTAGCCGACGGCGACGTCATCATCGAGGCGACCGCCGCGGGGCTGCGCCTGCTGCCGGACTCCGTTCCCGAACGCGCCGAGGCGCTGCGCCGCCGCATCGAGGAATTCCAGTCCCACGTGCGCGAGTGGGAGTGGATGGAAGAGCGCCACGCGCGCGATCCGCGCCCGGAGGGGCAGCGCCCGCCGCGCCCGGAGCGCCCGCGCTTCGACTGCGACGCGCCGGTGGACCATTTTTATGTGGAGATCGACCTTGACCACCCCTATTGGAGCGAGTTCCGCGCCAAGCGCGGTGCACCGGGCTTCGACCGCGACGACCCCAGCGTGGAGGACTACCTCGCCGCCTATGAGGAGAAAAAGTCGGAGCTGCTGGACCTCGCGCGCCGCTTTATGGCGGTGCTGGACCCCGCCGCGCCGGAGACGGACGAGTCCGCCGCCGCGCCGCAGAGCGCTGCCGCAGCCCCGGCTCAGGCGACCGACGTTGCCGAGGAGCTGAAAAAATACAAATCCCTGCTGGACGCCGGGATCCTCACCGAAGAGGAATTTACGGCGAAAAAACGGCAGCTTTTGGGTATTTGACAAACAAAGCAAAAAGGAAAGAACAAGAAAATGAAAACGAAACTTCTGGCGCTGCTGACAGCGCTCGCAATGCTCTTCTGCCTGACCGCCTGCGGCGGCGAGGCGGAGCCGGACACGCCGGACGACATCGACGTCGAAGAGACTGAGACCCCGGAGATCACCGAGACCCCCGTCTCCGAAGACGGCGGCGACTGGGCGATTTACTGGTACCTCTGCGGCAGTGACCTTGAGTCCAACGGCGGCTTCGCCACCACCGACCTCGGCGAGCTGACCGCCGTCCCCCTGCCGGAGGGCGTCCGCGTCGTCATCGAGACCGGCGGCGCCAACGAGTGGCACAACGAGCTCGTGGACGCGAGCAAGCTCCAGCGCTGGGTCTATGACAGCGAGGGCTTCCAGCTCGTCGACGAGCAGCCGAGCGCCAACATGGGCGAGGCGCAGACCCTTGCCGACTTCCTCGCCTTCGCGCAGGGCAACTATCCCGCCGAGCACACCATGGTCGTCTTCTGGAACCACGGCGGCGGCAGCGTCTCCGGCGCGGCGTTCGACGAGATCTATGACCTCGACAGCCTGAGCCTCACCGAGATGCAGGAGGCGTTCGCCTCCGTCTGGGAGCCGGATGCGGAGGACCCCGCACTTGAGATCATCGGCTTCGACACCTGCCTGATGGCGACGGTGGACACCGCCGCGGCGATGGCGCCCTTCGCCCACTATCTCGTCGCCTCCGAGGAGACCGAGCCGGCGAACGGCTGGTACTATACCGGCTGGGTCGGCGCGCTCGCCGAGAACCCCGCGATGGACGCCGAGACCCTCGGCCGCACCATCTGCGACGCTTACTATGCCGGCTGCGAGACCGTCGGCACGCAGGATAACACCACGCTCTCCCTGACGGACCTCTCCGCCATGCCGGAGCTGCTCGCGGCTTATGAGGCGTTCGGTCAGGAGGCGCTCGTCGCCGCCTGCGAAGACCCCAGCTTCTTCACCACCTTCGGCCGCGCCGCGCTCCAGAGTGAGAACTACGGCGGCAACACCCGCGAGCAGGGCTACACGAACATGGTCGACCTCGGCCACCTCGCCCGCCTGAACAGCGACTATATTGCGAGTGCCGAGGACGTGCTGAGCACGCTGAACGACGCCGTGCTCTATCAGGTCGGCGGCAAATACCGCACCGAGGCGACGGGTCTCGCCTGCTACTATTCCTATAACGGCGACCTCGACGATCTTTACGGCTACGCCCCGGTCAGCGCGGGCTCTGCCTTCCCGTACTTCTTCTATTATGAGCTGCTCGGCTCTCTCGACGAGGGCGGCATGGATTACCTCGCCGGGCTCGACATCACCGAGCTGCCGACCCGCATGACGCTCGGCGAGATGGGCTGGGACAGCGCCCCGCTGGACGTCAGCGACGAGGGCACCGCGATCCTGACGCTCGGACCTGAGGCGAACAACATCCTCACGAGCATCGGCTTCTCCCTCTCCTGCGCCATCGCCGACGGCACCTATATGCGCCTCGGCACCGACAACGACATGACCGCCGACTGGGATAACGGCATTTTCTACGACAACTTCCGCGGCGTCTGGGGCAGCATCGACGGCGTGCTCGTCTATATGGAGCTCGCCTTCCCCGGCGACGATTATAACCTCTACTCCGTCCCCGTGCTCATCAACGGAGAACAGTGGAACCTTCAGGTCGTCTATGACTTCGTGATGGAGGACTGGACCATCCTCGGCGCGCGTCAGGGCGTCAGCGCGAGCGGCATGGCGGATAAGGAGCTGCTCCAGCTTTCCGAGGGCGACGAGATCACCGTGCTCTGGTACCTCGCCGGCGAGGACGGCGACTTCCAGCCCTATGAGGCGGGCACCGTCACCGTCACGGCGGACACCGCCTTCGCCGAGACCCAGCTTCCCGACGGCAGCTACTCCATGGTCTTCGAGATGCGCGACGCCGCCGGCGGCGTGGTCTGCTCCGAGCCGGTCACCTTCGACTGCGAGGGCGGCGAAATCTATACCTCTGTCGGCTAAAAACATACACCACAAGGAGCCCGGCGCTGCCGGGCTCTTTGCTCAGACTGAATCTTGAAAGGAGACTTTCACCCCATGAAAAGACTGCTTTTTCTCCTCCTCGCGCTGACGCTGCTGCTCGCGGTCCCCGCTGCTGCGGCGGGCACGCTCAGCGACGCGCAGACGGCGATCAACGACGCCATCGGCGAGCTGGACATCACGGAGGAAACCACGCTTGAGGACCTGCTCGAAGCGGCGCGGAGCGCCGTGGACGGCAGCATCGAGGTGCTGGCGGACGAGGATTTTTACGTCATCAACCCGGCGACGGACCGCGCCGACGGCATCCTCTCCGTCCACATTTTCCTCTTCCGCGGCGACGATGAGCTGGACTTCAACGTCATCCGCGTCCTGCCCGCGACGAACCAGAAACCGCCCGCCACGGCGGAGGAGCAGGCGGCTGCGGACGCCGACTGGAGTGCCGCCTGCAAAGCGCTCGATGAGCTCAGCTTCACGAACGCGCTCACGAAGGACGAAATGTTCGCCGCGGCAAAGGCGGCGGCGACCGCGGGCAGCACCCTGACGCTCGCGGGCTTCGACAAGACGGACGCGACCTTCGACGCCGCGGGCACCATCGCCATCGGCATTTATTTTGACTATGGCAACGGCCACCGCGAGCTCCAGCTGCGCCGCGAGCTTCCCCAGCTCCAGCGCAAGATGCCGGACCAGTACATCGCCCTGAACCGCGAGGAATGGGAGACCATCCGCCTCACGAACGTCGAGCGCTTCAAGGCCGGCTCTTACCCCGTCACGGCGACGCAGGCGCTCCAGTACGCCGCGGAGCAGCGCGCGGCGGAGAACGTTACGAACACCCAGCCGGCGCACACGCGGCCGGACGGCTCCAGCTGCTTCACCGCCATCCCCAGCGCCCAGCCTTACACCACCGCGGGCGAAAATATGTACACCTGCACCGTGGACGTCACCGCCGCCCGTGCGATGGACGGCTGGATGCACAGCGAGGGCCACCGCAAGAACCTCCAGAGCGCCAGCTTCCAGTATATGGGCGCCGGTATGTATGAAAAGCAGGCGATCCAGATGTTCACCGGCTACGGCGCGACCATCACCGCGGTGGACACCAGCGCCCACACCTTCCATTTCGCCAACGAGGACGAGATGCAGGTGGAATACCTCCTCGTCAAGGATTCCGCCGGGATCACGAGCTTCCTCCCGCTGGACACCCACTATATGACCGAGACCGAGACCGGCTATAAGCTGACCCTCCGCGGCGGCTATGCCGTGAACTTCACGCTCGACTCCGCGACCGATCCTGTCAGTTTCGAGGACGTCTCGGAGCGCGACTGGTTCTATGCGCCCGTGCTCTGGGCGGTCGAGAACGAGATCACCCTCGGCACGACTACCACGACCTTCTCGCCGAAGCGCACCTGCAGCCGCGCCCAGATCATCACCTTCCTCTGGCGCACCGCGGGCGAGCCGGAGGCGAGCAGCACGCTCAACTGGTTCGTCGACGTTAAGAGCGGCGACTATTTCCACAAGGCGGCGCTCTGGGCGCGCGAGGCGGGGCTCGTGGACTGGGGTCAGTTCTTCCCGGATGACTACTGCACCCGCGGCTACGCAATGTATTACATCTGGGTCGCCTGCGGCTCTCCCGCTCCGAAGGCGAAGTCCGCCTTCACGGACGTGACGGACCACGTGTTCTACTCCGACGCCGTGGCGTGGGCAGTGGAAAACGGCGTCACCTCCGGCACGAGCGCCACGACCTTCGACCCCGATAAGACCTGCGACCGCAGCGAGATCGTCACGTTCCTTTATAGAGCAAGAGATTTCCTGAAATAACACGATCGAGAGACCGCCGCCGGCGGTCTCTCACCGTTTTCAGAAGACTTCCCCGCGCAGCGGGGATTTCATCCGGACGCAAGTCCGGATTTCATCTGCGAAGCAGATTTCATCCGCCGAAAGGCGGATTTCATTCAGCCCTCTCTTGCGTTTTCCCGCAGCGCCTACTATAATAACCGTATCTTAACAAAGCAGGAGGAGAGCATTATGGCAGTCAAACAAACCGCGGGGCGCGATGCGCTGGGGACCTTTGCGCCCAAGTTCGCCCAGCTCAACGACGATGTGCTTTTCGGCGAGGTATGGTCCCGCGAGGGGCAGCTCCCGCTGAAGCTGCGCTCCATCGTCACCGTCACGGCGCTCATCAGCAAGGGCGTCACGGATTCCTCGCTCACCTATCACCTCCAGAGCGCAAAGCAGAACGGCGTCAGCGCGCAGGAGATGGCGGAAATGCTGACCCACCTTGCGTTTTACGCCGGCTGGCCCAACGCATGGGCGGCGTTCCGGCAGGCAAAGGAGGTCTACGCCGATGAGCAGCCGGAGGTCCACGGCGGCTTCTTCGGGCTCGGCGCGCCGAACGACGCTTACGCGCAGTATTTCACCGGCAGGAGCTATCTGAAGCCCCTGACGGACCCCGCCTGCGGCATTTTCGCCGCGAACGTCACCTTCGAGCCCGGCTGCCGCAACAACTGGCATATCCACAAAGCCACCCGCGGCGGCGGGCAGCTCCTGCTCTGTGTGGACGGCGCGGGCTGGTATCAGGAGGAGGGCAGGCAGGCCGAGCCGCTCGTGCCCGGCAGCGTCGTGACCATCCCCGCCGGGGTCAAGCACTGGCACGGCGCCGCGGCGGACAGCTGGTTCAGCCACATCGCCGTGGAGCTCCCCGGCGAGGGCTGCGCCACCGAGTGGCGCGACCCCGTCTGCGACGCGGAGTATGATGCGTTGGGGAGGTGAGAAAAAACACCGCGCGGCTGGAATTCCAAAGTCCGTTTTATCGGACAGCTTTTCTGCTATACTTGTCCAAGTGTGAGTACGGTTTCGGAAAAATATTGCAGGAGGGAAAGAAATGGCAAATTATCTGAACCACCTTGGACTGGATTTTCTTGCGGAGACCGAGGAGGAGATGCGGAACCTCTGGGGCTGCATCGCGCAGGAGGGAAAAGCGATCAGCGGATACTACAGTTTTCCGTATATCAATCATCATTTTGGGAATGCGCAGCTGATCCTCCGCGTGATCCGCAAGGGGGAAAAAAGCTTTGAGGCGGTTGGAATGGACACCCACTCCTCCGGAAATTGCATCTGGGAGCTCTGCTTTACCGGTGCCAATATCGCGCGGAAGGACGCAGATATTCTGGAACGCCGCTGCATCGTCAGAAGACGGCACGGCAGCGGGGGCATCGCGGTCGTCAACATCGTCAACGCAGATGTTCTGCCGAGCTTCGCCGAGGGGGAGCCGGTCAGACTCCAGATGATCGCGTTTCCGTCGCGCATCGAATACTTCAAGGACGAGGACGCCTATGCCGCCGCGCAGCCGAAGGGCAGCGACGGGGAAGAATGGCTCCTCGCCGACGGCGCGGTGATTCCCTCCGGTCTCCTGTACAACCGGAATCCGGAGAGCGATGCGTTTGATTCCGATGACGATCTGGATGATATCACGCTGGTGCGCGGCACGGTCAAAGGGCTTTATTACGGCACCGTCGCGTTCGGGGAGGAAAAACATGACGCATATCTGCGCTGCATCGTGGGGACCGAGTTCGGCGATCTCGAGATCGTCCACACCATTGGAGAGGTGGCAGAGGCACAGCACGGCGATATCCGCGTCGGCGCAACGGTCAGCGCCGTGGTCACGCTTTCGGGGGACGCGGCGATCTATGAATATGAGCAGGGTATCATTCTGGACGAAGACCATGATCTGGCGATCCTCCGCGCGACCTTCGCCGGAGCGGATCCCGAACGGCTCCGCCGTGTGTTTGCTGAGGATGCGGTCTATTCCGCAGAGTATAACGACAAGACCTATACCGGGCGGGACGCAATTTTGGAGCGGCTGAAGGGGGTCACCGAAAACGCAGACGTTAGGTACTACGCGCATTCTGCTGTGATCACCTCCGTGGATGAAGGGGACGAGCCGCTGCCTTACGGCGCGGGGAAGCGCTGTATCGTGATCGCCCCCGGAGAAGAGGATAATTACGATACCGTTGCATTTGCGGATATCGACGAGGAAGGCCGCATTTCCAGACTGACGACGAGCATCAGCGGAAGGTATCATTTTCATATTGAGGAAAACGGCTGATAGGCGGACGCCCGGCGAGGGCTGCGCCACCGAGTGGTGCGAGCCCGTCTGCGACGCGGAGTATGATGCGTTGGGGAAGTGAATGGGTTTTTCTCGCCCCAAAGGGCGAGGGGATTCAATATTGAATGCGCCGTGCGCGGCGCAAATTGAATTTGTTTCGCGTCCGCGGGACGCGACCTTCTTTCCCCCTGTGGGGAAAGAAGGCAAAGGCACAGTTAAGCCTGCAAATAAAAAGTCAAGCCCCAAAGTGGACTTGATAGAAGAAAAATTTAC
>CAVJGI010000021.1:0-27936 GCA_963649145.1 Ruminococcus bicirculans (ex Wegman et al. 2014)
AGAAGCTGGGCGGCATGGAGTTCTATGATGTCAATTTCTCGTACATTGACAACGACACCTTTGAGGAACATTTTGTCTCTGTCCCGGAACAGGGCGGCGGAAAACTCATCCCCGAAGGAATGTGCAATCCCGGTCAGGTCTATACGGTTTCGCAAGGAAAGAGCGGCATGATAAGGGATGTTTTCAAGCGGCAGATTCCGACGGATCCGATACTGCCGATGCCGTTCTTTCACTTTGGATAGATGCCTTTGCATATCGTAGATCAGGCAATCAATTTTCCTTGGGATAGAATTTGGGATGATAACCCGTGCCATATAAGCACTTCCTTTCGAATTTCAGATAAAAAGCAGCGGCGGAGCCGTCCACAACAACGAGCATCCGCCGCATGACCATACCTGTCCTCCTCGCGGCAGGAGAATCGACCGCTGGGAAGCAGCTACAGCTGCTATGATTGAATTGTAGCAAAATAGGGTGACAATGGGTATCACTCTGTATACGCCGCAGTGCCGTCAGATTCTCCAGCGCCGCGGGGGTGTTCACCGTGATGCGCGCCAGCGTTTCGCAGCCGGGCAGCGCCGCGCAGTCGGCGCAGGTATCGAGCCCCTTTCCGCGGACGCAGCGGCGGATCCCGCAGAGGTCCGCGCAGAAGGGCGTCTTCACGCCCTCCGCGCGGCAGCCGGTGCAGCGGAGCTCCTCCGGCGTGATCTTCACGCCGTTGAGCTCCGACCAGAGCACGGCTGTCTTTTCACGCAGGACGCTGTCGTCTGTGACCGTCGCGATCCGGGCGTCGCAGGTCTCGCAGCTTAAGCCGCAGCAGCCGATAAGTTGCCGGTTCATTCCTTCGCCCCCGTTTCCTTTCCGACCAGCGCGCGGAAAACGGCGTCGCGGTCGAAGCTGCCCGCCGCGAAGCCGGGGATCTCCTTGATCGCCTTGCAGATGCTGACGCTGAAGCCCGTCAGGATCCCGCCGATCTCCCGCTCGGACCACGGGCAACCGCCGGTCACGGTCAGCGTCGCGAGCGAGTGGACCACGAGCCAGAGGTCGCGGAAATAGAGGTCCGCCTCCCCGTCGGTAATGCGGTAAACGGCGGTCAGCGTCGGGCGGACGAGCGCCTGCAAATGGCGCATCGAGTCCATCGCGCCGCCCTCGCGCTCCGGTGTCAGAAACAGCAGCCGGTAAAGCTCCGGCTCCTCCCGCGCGAAGCGGAGATACTGCATTCCGACGCCGAGAAACGGCACCTCCTCGCGCAGCCCCGCGTCCGTGTAAGCGTCATAAACGCGCAGCGCGGCGGCGCGGACCGCCTGTCTGACGCCGTCCATGGAGCCGAAGGCGGTGAAAACCGGCTGGGTGGACGTCCCAAGCTCCTCCGCCAGCGTCTTGGCGGTCAGCCCGCCGATCCCCTGCGCCCGCACAACGCGCAGCGCCGCGGCGGTCATCTCCACCAGCGTAAATTTGTTCTTCGGAGCCATAAGCCCGCACCTCTTCAGTCAGAAATTTATCGCGATATACATCGCTTGATATACATTGCATTATACGCGCCCCGCCCCGCGCTGTCAAGGAAAAGAACGCCCTTGCGGGCGTTCTTTTTTGATTGTGTCATGGACTCCTACGAGCTGCGGTTTTAAAGGCTCCCGAAGTGCAAGGGGAGCTGGCAGCGCGAAGCGCTGACTGAGGGGTTGGTGCCGGGCTCGCGAAAACGCTGGGCTTGTCCATTTCGGGGCACCTCCCTTTCTCATAAAAAAGACCGGGAGCCCAGCGTAGCGGGTCCCGGTCGTGTGATTTTTGCTTATACAGGGTCGCTCATGAACTTCTTCGCGAGCTCGAAGGCTTCGAAGAGCTGCTTGTCGCGGTGGGCCTTGAGCTCCTCGACGTCCTTGCCGGTGTAGTCATAGAAGCCCTTGCCGCTCTTCAGACCGAGCTCGCCCTTGTCCAGATGCTCCTGCATGCACTTGGGCATGGTGTCGTAGCTGGGGAAGGAGTAGCTCTTGTTCTTGATGTTGTTCGCGGTCATGTCGATGCCGCCGAAGTCGATGCGCTTGCAGATGCCGAGGACCATCGCGCGGGGGATGAAGCTCGCCTTGCACGCGTCGTCGATCGCCTGCGCGTCGCAGTAGCCGCCGTCGATGAGGTTGAAGCACTCACCCTGAATGCACTGCTGGAGGCGGTTGATGATGTAGCCGCGGATGAACTTCTTCATCAGAACGGCGGTCTTGCCGCAGCCTTTCAGCAGCGCGACGGCGATCTCGCCGTACTCGGCGGGAGCCTGCTCGCTGGTGACGACCTCGACCAGAGGAATGACATGGGGAGGCGCATACCAGTGGCAGATGATCTGCTGCGGGAGGAGCTTTTCGGGAACGATCTCGAAGATGTTCAGTGCGGAGGTGTTGGACGCGATGATGACGTCGGCGGGGACGCAGGCGGCGAGCTGCTCATAGAGCGCGACCTTGGCGTCGCGGTTCTCGACGATGGTCTCCTGAATGAAATCGGCGCCGTCAACAGCCTCTTCGACGGTCATGGCGAAGTGGATGCGGTCAAGGATGGTCTCCTTGCTCTCGTGCAGCAGGCCCTCCTCGGCGAAGGTGTCCAGCTGGCTGTGGAGGGAGGCGATGGCCTTGTCGCGGGTGGACTCGCTGCGGGTCCACATGGTGACATGGTAGCCGCCCATGGCATAGGTCTGGGCAATGCCGGGGCCCATGGTGCCCGCGCCCAGAACGGCGATCTTTTTGATGTCTGCAAGGGTCTTCATTGCAAAAATCTCCTTCTTTTATTTGAAATTTTTTGGCAATACAAGTTGAAAAAACGGGAGGTCCTGTATAAAAACCGCCCTGCGGTGAGATCACAGAGCGGTTTTTTATAGGACACGATCAGCCCATCGCGTTGAGCTTGTGGGCCATCTTGGACTTCTTGTTCGCAGCGTTGTTCTTGTGGATCAGGTTCTTGCCAGCGGCCTTATCAACGGCCTTGACAGCAACTTTATAGGTACTGACGGCTTCGTCCTTGTTGCCGGCAACGACTGCTGCATCGAACTTCTTGACTGCGGTCTTGAGCGCGGACTTCTCCGCCTTGTTCTTGGCATTGCGCGCCTTAGCAAGCTGGTCACGCTTCGCAGAAGACTTGATATTGGGCATTTTCTATCGCCACCTCCTCCTAAAAAGTAACGCGGTCAAATACACGGTGATACGGCACGGCGCATATTAACTCACGGATTAGTATTGTAACAGCAATCCGTTGGAAAATCAAGCTTTTTTTCAAATTTTGCATAGCTTTTTTTGCGCAGGGGATACTAAGCGCAAAAAACCACAAAATGTTGGGCGGAACGCGGAGGAAAAAAGCTATGGAACACAAAATTCGCACGGACCTCGCGGTCGAGATCGAGCAGCTCCGGCGCGGCGAGGGCACGGCGCTTCCGGGTGTGCGCAGCCGCACGGCGCAGCGCGGCGGCTTTGGGCTCACGACGACGGAGGTGCTCGACGGCGCGGGGGCGGCGGCGCTCGGCAAGCCCGTGGGACGCTATGTGACGCTGGAGCTCGGCGCCCTGCTGCGGCGGGAGGAGAACGCCTTTGCGGACGCGGCGGCGCTTCTGGGCGAGCAGCTGCGCGCGCTCGCACCGCTGGCGCCCGGCGCGCCGGTGCTGGTCGTCGGGCTCGGCAACCGGGACATCACGCCGGACGCCGTGGGTCCCGCGGCGGTGGACTCCGTGATGGTGACGCGCCACCTGCGCCAGCAGCTTCCGGAGCATTTCGGCGCGTTCCGCCCCGTGACGGCGGTCTGCACCGGCGTTCTGGGCACGACGGGCATCGAGAGCGGCGACCTCGTCTCCGCCGTGGCTTCGGCGGTGGAGCCCGCGGCGGTCATCGCCGTGGACGCGCTCGCGTCCCGCTCCGCGCAGCACCTCGGCAGCACGGTCCAGCTCGCCGACACGGGCATCGTGCCGGGCTCCGGCGTCGGCAACGCGCGGAGCGCGCTCAGCCGCGAGACGCTGGGCGTGCCGGTCATCGCCGTCGGGGTCCCCACCGTCGTGGACGCGGGGACGCTCGCCGCCGATCTCGGCGGCGAGGACGCCGACCTCCGCGGTCTCATCGTCACGCCCCGCGACATCGACCGCCTTGTCCGCGATGCCGCGAAGCTCGTGGGCTACGGGATCAACTTGGCGCTCCACGAGGGGCTCACGGTCGCGGACGTGGATATGTTTCTCTCTTAAAGCCGCTCAGAACCCGCCGAAGAGCAGGTTCACGTCGCAGAGCCCGTTGATCCCGGCGATGGTGGTCAGCGCGCCGTACTGCCACATGCGGTATTCGTAGCGGTATTCGGGCACCTCGTGGTACCACGCGAGCCAGCCGTGGTATTTTTGCAGCCGGGATAAGTCAAGCCGGAGATACGCCATAGACATATTATAATAAGTCATCGGCGTATAGCCCGCGGCGGCGACCGCATCGCAGAAGACCTCGGTGCAGTCCGTGACCGCCGCCCAGTCGGGGCTCAGCGTCCGCGAGCCGCGGACGGCGACCTGCTCCCAGTCGAACACGACGGGGAACGTGAGATTGTAGCCCGCGATGAGCTCCAGCGTGTAAGCCGCCTCCTCGCGCGCCTCCGCCTCCGTCAGCGCCTGCGAGAAGAAATAGACCCCGACGTCCAGCCCGGCGGCGAGCGCGCCTTCGATATTGGCGCGGAAATACTTGTCCTCGTTTAAGCCCGCCGTGCTGCCGTAGCCGCGCCAGCCGCAGCGGATCATGGCGAACTCCACGCCGTCGGCGGCGACGGCAGCCCAGTCGATGACGCCTTGATGCTCGCTGACGTCGATGCCGAAGCGGACTGTCGTGTCCGTGCCGGAATACGTGATCCTGCCGTTTTCCTCCGTGCGGAAGGCGGCGGTGTCATAGCTATTTGTACGCAGCGAATGGTCCACCGGGGCGCGGAGCCCGGAGACGAACACGAAGTTTTCCGCAACATAGTCCAGCACGCCGCAGAGGATGACGCAGACCTCGCTGCGGCGCAGGGCGTCGCCGCCGTTGAAAAGGCGCACGCCGGTGTCCACGCTGCCCTGCATGATGCCCGCCTCATAGAGCGCGAGCGCGCTGGGGCGCGACGAGTCCGCGTAAGGCGTGGCGATCGCCGCTTCCGGCAGCTCCAGCGCCGCGGCGGTGAGGTCCGCGACCGCGTCGCGCGTGATGGGCGCGTCGAGATCCGTCACCGCGCCCTCGGCGAGATAGCCGCGGGAGACGGCATAGCGCAGATAAGCCGCCGCCCAGTGCTCGCCGTCCTCCGCCGTCTGCTCGGCGAAGCCCGCGGCGCGCAGCAGGAGCTTCAGCGCCTCGCCGTAAGTCACGTCGCGCTCCGGGCGGAACGTGCCGTCCGGGTAACCGCTCACGACGCCGCCGGCGGCGAGCGTTTCTACATAGTCATAAAACCAATCGCCCGCGGCGACGTCCGAAAAGCGCGCATCCGGGTCCGGTTCGGGCTCAGGTTCGGGCTCCGGCTGCTCGACCGGCGTCTCGCTCCAGAGCGCGGTGACGCGCAGGTTCTCCCCTGCCGTGTCGCCGCTTTCGAGCACCCTGCCGTCCGCCGTCTGCCAGCCGGCGAAATACCAGCCCGCGCGCGTCGGCACCGGGAGCGCGCCGTAGGGCTCCCCCGCCGGGAAAAGCGCGACGTCGAAGTCCTCGTTCTCGCCGCCGTTCGCGTTCAAGATGAGCCAGCACCAGCCGTCCGCCGTCGCGCTGTAATCGTCCGAGAGGAACATCTTCAGCTCCGCGACGCGGCGGCGCAGCAGCGGCTCATACACGCTGCTGCCGACGTGACAGTAAACGCCGATGGCGTCCGCGATCTCGCGGGCGCTGTGGTTTTCGATGCCGTCGATGAGGTAGCCCGGCAGACGGTTCTGGGCATTCAGCCAGCTTGTTCCGATGTTATAGGAAAGGCCGCACATCGCGTCGAACTGCCCCTGCGTGACGGCGACGCCGTAGCGGGTCAGGAAGGCGTTCACCGCGTCGGCGAAAAGCTGCATCTTCTGGCGCAGCAGCGCGTCCGCCTCCGATTCCGTGATGCCGTTCGGGTAGTCATACTGCCCGCAGGCGCAGCCATAGCCGATGTACCAGCCGGTGCCGTCGGAATAGGGCTTGGCGCGGAAGCCCTCGCCGTTTTTGATATAAGTCACGAGCGCGTCGGAAAACACCATCGTCTGCGCCGCGGCGCGGCACGGCGCGGCGAGCGAAACGAGCAGCGCCATCGCGAGCAGCGCGGACAGGAGCTTTTGCTTCATCTGGGTCTCTCCTTCTCTCCAAAATAAATTGCCGGGGCTCATTTTCTCACAAAATTGCATCATACATGCCGCAAAAGTGGGAAATTCGGTGAGACCCCGGCTGGTAAAATCAGGAATTGTGGGGAACGGCGCGTTTTTTGCTGCGCACCGCGGGGATAAGCAGTCCGAAGCCCGCGAGGGCGACGAACACGCCGGAAAACAGCGTTGCCTGAAGCCCGATCGCGTCGAGCAGCACGCCGCCGAGCAGACTCGCGGCGACGGAGGCGAGCGAGAGCATCGCGGTGATGAGCGTCTGGCCCTTCACGGCATCCGCATGGGGGACGCTCTCCTCCATATAGCGCACGGTGGCGGGGATGAAGAGCGCATAGCTGAGCCCCTCCAGAAGCTGGGCGGCGAAGAGCAGCGGCATGGTGGGCGCGAGGCAGATCGCGAGCTGCTTGCAGGCGAACATGAGCGCGGAGAAGCAGAGCAGCGTTCCGCTGCGGAAGCGACGGAGCAGGCGGCTGAAGAGGAACATCGCGGGCAGCTCCGTCAGCGCGCACCAGCCGCCGAGCAGTCCGAGGTCGCCCTCGCCGCCCCCGGCGCGCAGCACGACGCGGATAAGAAAATTGGAATAGATCATATGGGGCAGGTAAGCGAGCATGACGCCTGCCATCAGCAGCAGGAAGCGCGGATTATCGCGCAGAAACGCGCTGAGCCCGCGGCTGCGCTCCCCCGCCGCGGCTGGCGCGGAAAACTCCGGTCCGCTCCGGCGGCACTGGACAAAGATCAGCGCCGTCACCGCGAGGAACACCGCCGTCATGCCGAGCCCGGCGAAGGGCACCGCGTCCGTCCCCGAGCGCCCGACGAGCAGACCGAGCACGGCGGCAAAGACCGCGTAGCAGAGCGCACCGGTCCCGCGCGACACGCCGAAGTTGATGTGCGCGCCGCGGAGGGCGAGTTCGAGACAGAGGCTGTTGCAGAACGGCTGCGCCATCTGGCTGGCGCAGAGCAGCACGATATAGACCGCCGCGAGCGCCGCGCCGCGCTCCGCGCCGAAGCCGAGCGCCAGCATCGCCGCCGCCATCACGCCGCCGAGCGCAAGGAGCACATGCAGCACCGAGATCCGCCGGCTGCGGTCCGTGAGGTCCGCCGCGAGCGGCTGGAGCACCAGCGCCGCAACGGTCCCCGCGCCGAGCGTAAAGCCGATCTCGCGGTTCGTGCAGCCCCGCGCGACCAGCAGCGCCGAGGCATAGCCCGAAATTGCCGCGCCCGTCGCCGTATAAGCACTGAGCGAGGCGGTATATTCCGCTCCAAAGCGCGATGACAATGGTTTCATAGCCAAAAAAAGCGTCCTTTATTTGATAATCGGGACCACGCAAGCGTATGGTAGCAGAAACCCCCGGACTTTGCAAGTGCTTTTCGACAGATTCCGGAAGAAGAATATTCAAAAAAGTTTTTCGTGTCTGACCTTGAAAACTTCTTGATTTTCGGAACTAATTTGGTTATACTAAAATTCGCAAAGGAGGCGATAGCATGATCGATCGACCGGATTATATCCGGGCTCTGGAGCCCTTTATCGACAAGCCGCTCGTCAAGATACTGGCGGGCGTCCGCCGCTGCGGAAAAACCACCATTTTTGAAATGCTGCGGCAGGAGCTGCTCCGCCGCGGCGTGCGGGCGGAAAACATCATCTGCAAGCGCTACACGGAGATGGACATTCCCGAAAACATCAGCGCGAAGCAGCTGCATGATGAGCTGACCGCTGCCATGGCGGGCAAGGGACACTGCTATCTTCTTCTGGACGAGGTTCAGGAGATCGGCGGCTGGGAAAAGGCGGTCAACAGCCTGCTGGAGGGCGCGGACGCCGACATCTATGTGACCGGCTCCAACTCCAAGCTCTTATCCAGCGAGATCTCCACCTATCTGACGGGACGCTTCGTTTCCATCCCCGTTTACGCGCTGTCCTTCCGGGAGTATCTCGACTTCAAAGCCGGCAGCGCCCTGTCCCGCCGCGAGCTGCTGGAGGAGTATATCCGCTTCGGCGGCTTTCCGATCGTCGCCCTCGGCGAGTATGACGCGCAGAGCGCCTATCAGATCGTTGACGGCATTTACCACACCGTGGTCTCCCGCGACATCGTGAAGCGCCACCGCATCAGCAAGCAGGACCTCTTTGACCGCGTGGTGAAGTATATCATCGAGAACATGGGCAAGACCTTTTCCGCCAACTCGATCTCGACGTTTCTGAAAAGCGAGCACCGCAAGGTCTCCGTGGAGAGCATTTATAACTACCTGCGCTGGCTGGAGCAGGCATTCATCATCTACCCCTGCGAGCGCTACGACCTGCAAGGAAAGAGCATCCTGAAAACGCAGGAGAAATACTATCTCTCCGACGTGTCGCTGAAATATGCCCTGCTGGGCTACGACCGGAAAATGCTGGACGGCGCGCTGGAGAACATCGTCTTTCTTGAGCTGAAGCGCCGCGGCTACGAGGTCCATATCGGCAAAAACGACACGAAGGAGATCGACTTTGTGGCAGCCCGCCGCGACGAGCGGATCTATGTGCAGGTCTGCGTCCGGCTCCCGGAGGGATCCGACCGCGAGGTCGGCAATCTCATGGAGATCCGGGACCACTACCCGAAGTATGTCGTTACGCTCAACGAGCTGGACACCGGGATCGAAAACGGCATCCGGATCGTTCATCTTGCGGACTTCCTGCTGGACGGGACATGGTGAGCGCGCAGGAAGGAGCCTACGATATGAACAAGCACCTAACCGTCGGTGTCCTCGCCCATGTCGACGCCGGGAAGACGACCCTGAGCGAGGCGATTTTATACGCCGCGGGCGCGGTGCGCGCGCCGGGGCGCGTTGACCATGGCGACACCGCGCTGGACACCCACGCGCTGGAGCGGCGGCGCGGGATCACGATCTTTTCCGCGCAGGCGGAGTTTTCTTACGGCGGCATGGACTTCACGCTGCTGGACACGCCGGGGCACGCGGATTTTTCCGCGGAGATGGAGCGCACGCTCGGCGTGCTGGACTGCGCCGTGCTGGTCGTCAGCGCGTCGGACGGCGTGCAGGCGCACACGGAGACGCTCTGGCGGCTGCTGCGGCGCTACGCGGTGCCGACGGCGCTGTTCGTGACGAAAATGGACCTCGACGCCGCGGACGGTCCCGCCGTGCTGGGCGCGCTGCGCGCGGAGCTCGGCGAGCATATCCTCGATTTCACCGCCCGCCCGGCGGACGAGGACCTCGCCCTTTGCAGCGAGGCGCTGCTGGAGCGCTTCACCGCGGCGGGGCGGCTCTCGGACGCGGACATCGCGGCGGCGTTTGTGCGGCGGGAGGTCTTTCCCTGTCTCTTCGGCTCCGGGCTGCGGGGCGAGGGCGTGACGGCGCTGCTGGACCTGCTCGTGCGCCTCGCGCCGGAGACGGCTTATCCGGAGGCGTTCGGCGCGCGGGTATTCAAGATCACCCACGACGCCGCCGGGCGGCGGCTGACCCACGTGAAGCTCACGGGCGGCGCGCTCGCCGTGCGGCAGGCGCTGCGCTACCGCGGCGCGGATGGCGGCGAGCGGGAGGAGAAGATCACCCAGCTCCGCCTCTATTCCGGCGAAAAATTCACCGCGGCGGACGCCGTGGACGCCGGGCGCGTCTGCGCCGTCGTGGGGCTCAGCGCAACTTACGCCGGGCAGGGGCTCGGCGCAGAGCCGGACGCCGCGCCGCCCGCGCTCGCACCGGCGCTCACCTATGCGCTGCATCTGCCGGACGGCGCGGACGCCGCCGCGGTGCTGCCGAAGCTCAAGACGCTCGAAGAGGAGGACCCGCTGCTGCGCTTCGTCTGGGACGCGCGGCTGCGCGAGATTCAGGTGCAGCTGATGGGTCCGGTGCAGATCGAGGTGCTGGAGAGCCTCATCGCGGAGCGCTTTTCGCTCGCGGTGAAGGTCGGCGCGGGGCGCATCCTCTACCGCGAGACGATCGCCGCGCCGGTCGAGGGCGTCGGCCACTATGAGCCGCTGCGCCACTATGCGGAGGTCCACCTGCTCTTAGAGCCGCTGGAGCCGGGCAGGGGGCTGGAATTCGAGACCGACTGCCCGCCGGACACGCTGGACATAAACTGGCAGCGCCTCATCCTGACCCACCTCGCGGAAAAGCAGCATCTCGGCGTTCTGACCGGCTCGCCGCTGACGGACGTGCGCATCACGCTGCTCGCCGGGCGCGCGCACTTAAAGCACACCGAGGGCGGCGACTTCCGGCAGGCGACTTACCGCGCCGTGCGGCAGGGGCTGATGCGCGCCGAGAGCGTACTGCTTGAGCCCTTTTACAGCTTCCGCCTCGAAGTGCCGCTCGCCGCCGTGGGCAGAGCCATCAGCGACCTGCGGGCGCGGCACGCGGAGTTCGATACCCGCAGCGGGGAGATCTCCGCCGTGCTGGACGGCGCCGCGCCGGTCAGCACGCTGCGCGATTACCCGACGGAGGCGGCGGCATACACCGGCGGGCGGGCGCGCTTTTCCTGCTGCATGGCGGGCTACCGCCCCTGCCACAACACGGACGAGGTCGTCGCCGCGCTGGGCTACGACCCGGAGCGGGACCTCGAGAATCCCGCGGACTCCGTATTCTGCGCCCACGGCGCGGGCTTCACCGTAAAGTGGGACGCCGTCGGCGAATACTGCCACGTCGACAGCGGCTTCGGCAGACCCGAACCGCTGCCCTCGCCGCGGCTGCGCATGGGCAACCTCAGCATCGACGAGCGCGAGTTGGAGGCGATCATGACGCGCGAATTTGGACCCGTCCGCCGCCCCATGTACCGGAAGCCGACCGCCCCGGCGGATGAACGCGAGATCGTCTATCGCCCGCAGAAGGAACTTGTCGTGGTGGACGGCTACAACGTCATCTTCGCGTGGGACGAGCTGAAGGCGATCGCGGCGGACAGCCTCGACGCGGCGCGCGCCCGCCTTGCGGAGATTCTGGTCAATTACCGCGGCTTCACGGGAAACGACGTCGTGCTCGTGTTCGACGGCTACGCCGTGCGCGGCAATCCGGGCGAAAAGAGCGCGCAGGGCGGCGTCCGCGTCGTCTACACGAAGGAAAACGAGAGCGCCGACCTCTATATCGAGCGGCTGCTGCACGATATCGGCAAAAACGACCGCGTCCGCGTGGTCACGAGCGACAATCTCATCCGGCTCTCCGCCCTCGGCAGCGGCATCCGCCGCACGAGCGCGCGGGAGTTCGGCAACGAAATGGACTGGGTGATGGAGCAGATCGCCGCCGTTCTCCGCCGCAGCGCGGCGGGGAGCCACCTTGTCCGGGCGGAGGAGGGAAAGATCGAATGACGGAAGAAGAGCTGCTGCGGCGCGCCGAAGACCTCGCCCTGCGCGCTTCCCGCCGCGGGGAGCTGACCCACAGCACCTTTCTGACCCCGGCGGAGTGCGCCCTTTTAAGCCGCCGGCGTCCCGCGGCGGACTGCACGATGCTGCTCCACGGCGGTATCCCCGGCGCGGAGCGGCGCGCGGCGTTTTTCCTGCCAGACTGGATGGACGCGGACTTTTTCGACCCGCAGGAGCATCTCTGCGCCATCGAGCTCACCGCCCGCTTCGGCGAGCCGGGTCACCGGGACTATCTCGGCGCGGCGCTCGGCCTCGGCGTCGGGCGCGAGTGGCTGGGGGATATCCTCATCGAGAAAAACGTCGCCCACCTTATCTGCCTGCCGAGCGTGAAGGAGCACCTGCTGCTGAATCTGGACAAGGTGGGCCGCTGGGGGGTCAAGGCGCGCGAGGTGCCGCTCGCGGCGGTGCCGGTGCCGGAGAAGCAGCTGCGCGAGCTGACGTTCTCGGTGAAAAGCCCGCGGCTGGATGCCGTGTGCGCCGGGATGTTCGGACTCTCCCGCTCCGCCGCCGCGGAAGCGATCGCGCAGGGGCTCGTCACGAAAAATTACGTCCCCTGCCAGAAGCCCGACGCCCCCATAGCCCCCGGCGACATCCTCTCCCTCCGTGGAAAAGGCAAGGGCGAGATCAGCGAGATCGGCGGCACGCTGACGAGAAAAGGGCGAGTGTTTGTCCGTGTTGGGGTGTATGTGTGAAATAAACTCCCCGCTGCGCGGGGAAGATGACTTAGATAAGCAAAAAAAGACCGGGAGCCGATTGGCTCCCGGTCGGTTTTTTCAGATATCCATATCCAGCAGATAGGAGCTGAGGCCCTTGCCGTGCATGTCGACGGAGAGGGAGCGGGTGACGCCGCCGCCGAGCGCGGCGTACATCACGAAGTTCAGCGCGTGGATATTCGGCAGCTCGTAGCGGACGACCTCGCCCTTGACGATGCCCTTGAAGTGCTCCTTCACGCGCTCCGGCGTGACCTTTTCGCGCAGCAGCTCGAAATCCTTGGGGTCATAGGCGATGAGGGACACGTTGGAGATGTTGCCCTTGTCGCCGGTGCGGGAATGTGCGATCTCGTAAAGCTTCATCGTTTCTTCACTGCTCCTTTCTCAGACTTCAAAGACCCGGACCGCGGGATGGACGTCCTCGCGCGGGACGAGGATGGACGCCACGGAGACGATGTCGCGCGTGCGCTTGACCGCGCCGCAGCCGCCGGCGGGTCCGTTGGTATAGAGCGCCTCGACCTCGTTCGGGATGAGGTCCGCGATCGCCTTGCTCTTCGCACGGCCCGCGGCGCGGACGCGCACCTCGGAGAGCCCCTCGTCATACTTGTAGTCCGGGTTCCAGTAAAGGCTGTTGCAGCCGATGAGGTCGAACTTCAGCTCGTCGAACTGACCCGGCGCGATGAGCTCGATACGCTCTTTCAGGATCTCGATGGCGAGCTTGGCGCGTTCGAGGCAGCCGGGACCGCCGTAGCTGATCTCGCCGTCGCCGATGAAGCAGTCCTTATAGCCGATGGAGCACTTGAAGGTGTCCGTGCGCGGCTTGCCGGTCGCGCCCTCGACGCGGACGACGTCCTTCGCGATCTCGGTGAACTTCACCTGCTTGAAGTCCGCGACGACGTCCGGCGTCAGGTAATTCTCCGGGTCGTGGATCTCGTAGACGATCTGCTCCGAGCAGGTCTCCACCGTCACCATGCCGCCGGCTTCGGGGACCTTGGTGACGACGAAGGAGCCGTCCTCCGCGATCTCCACGATCGGGAAGCCGAGGTGTCCCACGCCGGAGACGTCCTTCTTGCCCGGCTCGGCGAAGTAGCCGCCCGTGACCTGACCGCCGCATTCGAGCAGGTGGCCGACCATGGTGCCCTTGCCCAGCTTGTCCCAGTCGTCCAGACTCCAGCCAAACTCGTGGATGAGCGGTGCCATGAAGATCGCCGGATCGGAGACGCGGCCGGTGATGACCACATCCGCGCCCTCGTCGAGCGCCTTCAGGATGCCCTCCACGCCCATGTAGGCGTTGGCAGAGACGATCTTTCCGGGCAGCTTGCCGAGCGGCTCGCCGGTCTCCCAGACCTGAACGTCCATATACTTTTCGATGTTCGGCAGCAGATCGTCGCCGGTGACGCAGGCGATCTTCATGCCGGTCAGACCGTGCTTTTTCGCGATCTCGACGCACTTGGCAGCGCCCGCCTCCGGGTTGGCGGAGCCCATGTTGGTGATGAGCTTGACATGGTGCTTCCAGCACAGCGGCAGCGCCTTTTCCATGCGGTGCTCCAGCAGACCGTTATAGCCCTTTGTGGGGTCCTTGAGCTTGGCCTCCTGACCGATGGCGATGGTGCGCTCGGCGAGGCACTCATAGCTGATATAATCGAGGTTTCCCTTTTCGATCAGCTCCAGCGAGGGCTCCAGACGGTCGCCCGCGTAGCCCGCGCCGGACCCAATGCGGATGGTTTTCATAGCAGACATCTTCCTTTCTGTAGAATTGTTGGGGTTATGGAGAGGGAATGGTAAAAACGGATCAGATCGTGATGCCGCCGATAACGATGGCGACGATGAGCATCACGATGGTGACGGCGAACGCCCAGGGGATGGTCTTCTTCTGGTGCTCGCCAAGGTCCACGCCGGCGAGACCGAGCAGCAGGAACGTCGCCGGGGTCAGCGGGGACACGGGGAAGCCGGTGGTCATCTGGCCGAGGATGGCGGCGCGGCCGACGTCCGCCGCGGCGACGCCGAAGGTCGCAGCGGTCTCGCCCAGAACGGGCAGCACGCCGAAGTAGAAGGAGTCGGGGTCAAAGAGCAGAGACGCGGGCATACCGATCACGCCGACGATGGCGGGGAAGAATTTGCCCATGGAGTGCGGGATGAGGTTCGTGAGCGCAGTCGCCATTTCGGTGATCATACCGGTAGATTTCATGATGCCGGTGAAGCAGCCGGCGGCGAAGAGCACGGAGCACATCATCAGTGCGCTCTTGGCGTGGGCGTCCACGCGCGCCTTGGTGTCCGCCACCTTGGGATAGTTGATCATCGTGGCAAGGACATAGAAGAACATAAACACAACGGCGGGAGCGAAGCCGGAGAAGAGCAGGGACGCGATCGCCGCGATGATGAGGACGATGTTGACCCAGAAGAGCTTCGGACGAAGCAGCGCCTGCTGCTCCTCGCTGAGCTCCGCCTCCACATAGGCGTTCGCGATCTCCTGCACCGCGCCGATGCGTTTTCTTTCGCGGGCGCCGAGGAAGGCGGCGATGGCAAGCACGCAGACAAGACCGACGATGACGGCGGGCAGCACGGGCATAAAGAGCTCGTTGACGTCCATCGAAAACGCGGTGGCGGCGCGGAGCGTCGGACCGCCCCACGGCAGGATGTTCATCGTGCCGGCGGCGAGGGCGACGGTGGTCGCGAGCGTGGTGCGGCGCATCTTCATCGCGTCATAGAGCGGAACGAGCGGCGGGATGCAGATGAGGAAGGTGACAGCGCCGGACCCGTCCAGATGGACGATCATGGCGAGGATGGCGGTGCCGATGGTGATCTTGATGGGGTTGGAGCCCATCATGCGGGTAATGCCGCGGATGATGGGGCGGAAGGTGCCGGCGTCCGTCAGGATGCCGAAGAACAGAATGGAGAAGATGAACATGACGCCGGTGGCGGCGACGGAGCCGATGCCCTTCGAGCCGGTGATGTAGCCGCCGAGGGCTTTGAAGTTGGCGCCGAAGTTCACGACGCCGGGGGCGCCCTCCGGGTCCGTTACGATGAAGAAGCAGGAGATGATGCCGGTGATGATGGGGATGATGATGAGTGCGACGGTTGGGGAGAGCTTTTTCGTCATGATCAGAACGATCATCGCGATGACGGTGACAAAGCCGAGAATGGCCAGTGCTGTGGTCATAACAGTTTCCTCCTAATCTCTTTCTTTTTTCGGACCGCTCCCCGCAGCCCTTGCACTCAGCTTACGCGCCGCGGCTTTCCTTTTCAAGAGGTCCTGCTTGTGAATATCTGGAAGCGGAAGCGCCGCAGATCGCTGCGAATTTGTGCAATTCGCGCAATTCTGCGGCGTATTATGACTTCCAAGATTCTGGAAGCCGTTTCCAATTCTCTGGAAGTCAGACTTTCTCCCCGTCCTTCAGCTTGCTGTAAAGGCTCGCGAGAGAGATGCCGAGCTCCTCCGCGGCGGCGCGCTTTCCGGCGAGATCGCTGCCGTGGAACTCCAGCGCGCGGCGGATCTCCACGCGCTCGAAGCGGCGGACGCGGTCATAGAGCGAGGTGGTGTCCCGCGCGGCAGGACCGATGTTTTCCGGCAGGTCGCCGCGCTCGATGACGCCCGTGCGGGAGAGATAGGCGGAAAACTCCAGCACGTTGCGCAGCTCGCGGATGTTGCCGGGCCAGTCGTGGCGCTGGAGCTGGGCGAGCGCGCCCTCGCTGATGGTGACGCTCCGCTTCATGCTCGCAGAGATCTCCATCAGCATCTGGCGCGCGAGCAGCGGGATGTCCTCCGCCCGCTCCCGCAGCGGCGGGATGCGGACGTGGAAGGTACTGAGACGGTAATAAAGTTCCAGACGGAAGTGCCCGTCGCGGATGGCGTGCTCCAGATCGGCGTTGCTCGCCGCGAGGATGCGGACATTGACCGGGATCTCCTCCACGCCGCCGACGGGACGGATCGTGCGCTCCTGAAGCGTGCGCAGCAGCTTCGACTGGGTCTCCTGCTTCATCTCGGAAATTTCGTCGAGCAGCAGCGTTCCTCCCTCCGCCGCCTCGAACATGCCGAGCTTTCCGCCCGCCTTCGCGCCGGGGAACGCGCCGTCCACATAGCCGAAGAGCTCGGAATCGAGCGTGTCGGGGTTGAACGTGGCGCAGTTGAGCGCGAGAAACACGCCGCCGGCGCGGGGGCTCGCGTTATGGATTGCCTGCGCGTAGACCTCCTTGCCCGCGCCGCTCTCCGACGTGAGCAGCACCGGTGCGTCGCTGCCGGCGATGCGGCGGGCGAAGTCCTTGCAGGCCTTTGACTTCTCGCTGCGCGCCGTGATATAGTCAAAGGTGTAGCGCGAGCTCATCGCCTTCGTCACGCGGCGGAGCAGCTGGCGGCTGCGGCGCTCGGCGCTCTCGATCTTCTCACGGAAGGCGCTCGCCTCCGCCATGAAGGTCACGACGGAGAGCCCGCCGAGGATCCTGCCGTCCGCGGCGCGGATGGGGTACATATTCACCCAGTAAATGTCCGCGCTCTCCTTGCGCGGTGCCTGAAGCACCGCCTCGCCGCTCGCGACGACGTCCGGCAGCTGAGCACCCGGCCGCAGCTCGCGCAGCCGTCTGCCGACGATCTCGCCGGGGTCGCGCCCCATTTCCAGACGCAGAAAACGCCGGTAAGCGGCGTTGCCGAACACGATCACGCCCTCCGTGTCGATGATGAGGATCCCCTCGTTCATCGCGTTGAACACCGCGACGGCGTCCGCGGAAAATTCCATCTATGCCCCACACCCTTTCTCGTTTCACAGCCAAAGTATAGCGCGTCTTCCACAAAAAGGCAACGTTTTTTGGCGGATAATGTAGTAAAAGCACAAAAAGGACCGGTCCCGATGGGACCGGTCTTTCGCTTCCTTTATTTATCTTCCAGTTCGCTCTCGCGGTCGTGGCGGCGGTTGACGAAGTAGACGACGAGATTGATGGAGACGATGGCGAGGTTGAAGAGGTAGACGAGC
Source organism: Ruminococcus bicirculans (ex Wegman et al. 2014) (assembly GCA_963649145.1). GTDB lineage: Bacteria > Bacillota > Clostridia > Oscillospirales > Oscillospiraceae > SVKR01. The sequence goes on from CAVJGI010000021.1 coordinate 17,294, forward strand.
AGAACGTAGCTGATCTGACCCGTGATGAGCTTGGCGATGATGCCGGCGAGGTAGCCCGTGATGATGAGCAGGATGAACTGTAAGCTCATGCTCTTCGCCGTCTTCGCGCGGATGTTGCGGATGACGGAGATGGGCCACGATGCGCCGAAGCACACCAGCATTGACGTTTCTAAAACCTCTGCGACTTCCATAAGAAAAGATCCCCCTGTAATTTCTGATTGCTAAGCCATTATAGCCTTGACAACTCATATAGTCCAATATATAATTTAAGCTACGAACATAACCTTTGCGTTATCAAAACTGACAGAGAGAAGGTTTCCGCGATGGAATTGACGCAGCTCCGCTATTTTCTGGAGGTCGCCTCCACCCAGCATATGACCGCGAGCGCCGAGAAGCTCCACATCGCCCAGCCGGCGCTCAGCCAAGCCATCCACCGGCTGGAGGCGAGCCTCGGCGTCCCGCTGTTTTCGCGGCGTGGGCGCAATATCGTCCTCACCGAATACGGCAAGTATCTCCGCAGCCACGCCGAGCCGATCGTCGAGGCGCTCGACATGCTGCCGGAAAAGCTCCAGACCATGGCGCATTTGCAGGACGAGACGATCCACGTCAACGTCCTCGCCGCCTCCCTGCTCGTCACGAACGCGATCATCGAGTATAAGCGCAGCCACAGCGCGCTGAACTTCCAGCTGCTGCAAAACTCCCAGAGCGACGTTTACGACGTCGAGATCTCGACGAAAATGTTCTGCCCGGCGGACGCGCTGCAAAGCCCGATGCAGTTCGTCTGCACGGAGAAGATCTTCCTCGCCGTGCCCGCGCAGGCGGGACGCTATCAGTACAGCGACTCTATCACGCTCCGCGAGGTCGAAAACGAGGGGTTCATCTCCCTCATGGGCTACCGCCAGCTCGGTCATATTTTCCAGCTGCTCTGCCAGCGCGTCGGCTTTCAGCCGCGCATCGTCTTCGAGAGCGACAGTCCCGCCGCGGTGCAGAATATGATCGGCGCGAACCTCGGCATCGGCTTCTGGCCGGAGTTTTCGTGGGGCCACCCGGACCCGGAGAAGGTCCGCCTGCTGGAGCTGCGCGACCCGCCGTGCAGCCGCGAGCTCATTATGACGTGCAACCGCAACAAGACCGATAACTCCGTCGTGGAGGACTTTTTCCGCTTCCTGACGGACTACTGCCAGCGCGAAAAATCCGCCGCCGCGCGCGTCGGAGGCGGCGCATGAGCGCCGGGAAGCCCGCGCTGCTCGTCTCCGCCTGCCTGCTCGGACTGCGCTGCCGCTATGACGGCGCGTCCCGCCCGCTCCCGGCGGAAACGCTCGCGGCGCTGAACGCGCGCTGGGCGCTCGTGCCCGTCTGTCCGGAACAGCTCGGCGGGCTCGCCACGCCGCGCGAGAGCGCGGAGCGTCGGGACGGCGGCGTGTTCACCGCGTCCGGCGCGGACGTCACGGCGCAGTACCGCCGCGGCGCGGAGCAGGCGGCGGAGCTCGCCCGCTTCTTCGGCTGCCGCGCCGCGCTCCTGAAAGCACGCAGCCCCTCCTGCGGCGTCGGCGCCATCTACGACGGCAGCTTCACCCGCCGCCTGACCCCAGCCGACGGCACCGCCGCCGAAGCCCTCCGCCGGGAGGGAGTGCAGCTTTGGACCGAGGAGGATGTGGGGGAGCTGGTGTGAATTTGATTAAGACATAAAAACCGTCACCCCTATTTTCATGGAACGGTGTTTTTAGAACACTGCATTGATGAATTTGTTAGCTTGAATACTGGTTTCCTTCAGCCCACAGCACTATCACCGTATTGCAACAAACCACAACACGGTATATATGACTAAAAGCAAATTAACAGATTTCCGCAGAACGCTTCAATTCACAAAGCTCTATCGTCCGATGGCGTTTTGTGAGCTTGCTTCATTTCAGCGGGGTTCTACACTATGGCTGAAATATTTAACGCCTGACCCGTCGAGACCATTTCCCCTCCGCCGACGATTAGGTCCTGTGACGTTAAAAAAGAACGCCCCGTGGGAGGGATTCCAATAAGACAGTAAATAACCGAGGGATGACCATGGGCCATCCCTCGGTTATTTTTGAAGAACCTCAATAGAATACAATCAATTAGCTTTAGTATCTTCTTTCGGAAATACTTTGTACATACTCTATATTCAATACATGGCTCATTAGCTTGTGAATGTATTCTGTATCTAGCTCGTCATTATCGTTGAGGGGAAGTAATATCTCAATATTTTTCAAACGGGTTTTAGTAAGTGACAGATTATAACTATAATCTGTCACTGCCTGAGAAACTGTAGTTTTCAGATAGAGTGCAACTTCTGGAGAGAAATCTTTAATTCTATCTTTTCGGGGTTTGAGAACCCAAATGTTCTGTCCCGAAGCGAAATTGTGATGCTGATAAAAAGTTGCACCTGTACTTCCGTCCAAAGCAAGAGTTAATACGCACCCATCGTTAATGCAGCTCGAATCATATTCGATGTAATCAGAAATGCCATTATTCGTTGCCTTGCGACCTACAAAAGGAATAGCATTGGGATTCATAACAGAGGCGACTTGAACCTGAATTTTGTCTTTTTGCTTGGTGGGAAGAATGGTGAAATAGTCAGTAAGCATAACCTTACGCAACTTTTTATCAGGAATATTTCTTACTTCTGGCTTGGATGGTGTAACCAAGTACCTATTCTGCATCAAATATGCAACATAATCGTTAACAGAAGTTTGCAGTTCATTAACACCAAAAGAGTAGTTGTTTTCTTTATGAAGTGTGTAAACCCATTGATCGGAGGCAGAAACTACTTTGTTGAAAGAGAAAGATGTTTCCTTTCGTCCGAAATAGGCATCTAACAGTTCATCCTGTTTGGCATCGGAGATTGCAGTTGGGGTTCTGACTTTTTGTTGCTTAATCAGTTTATAACCATCATCATAAGTTGCAAACCAAGTTTCTCCACTGTGTTCACAGCCCGTTTGGAAGACCAACACAATTGTTTCTGTTCCTTTTGGATAGAAAAGCTGTCCTGGCATTTGAATAGAAGCGAGTAACTTGTTTTTTTGAAGAATTCTCTCTTTAATGGTGTCAATGCCAGTGTGCTTTTTCGTTCTTGAAGATACAGCATTCACAGGAACAACTGCAACACCAATGGAATCAGGAAGAAGGCAGTCCAACATCATGTCAACAAAGCCAATCTCAGGATAAACTTCATCAGAGTAAGGGGGATTGATAAAACCAACATTACATTCTTGGGATTTCAGTTCATCCTTTATGCTGAAACAATCATTGTTGTAAATATGGGAACGACCATCCTTGTTGAGGAACATATTTAGTGCAACGATCGTGTAGATGCTGGGATCTTTTTCTACACCAAACAAGTTGTTCTTTCTGAAAGTTTCTTTTTCGGTAAAGGTATACTTTTCGCTTAGGGAAATATGTTTCCATGCAGAAGTTAAGAAGCCGCCTGTTCCTGCGCAAGGGTCGAGGATCTTGGATTTGTTGGAGACTTCAGCAATTCGTGTAAAAAGTTTTGTTATGTGAGAAGGAGTTAATACAATGCCAAGATCCGAACCACCAGAAGTCGAATAAGACAAGAACACATTGAAGAAAATTGAAATAAGGTCGAGTTCGCTGTTTTTGTAATAGTCATACAATGTGCTGTCAACATCGCTTATCAGTTGAAGAAGTGTACCATTAGGAAACTCTAACTTTGCTCCTTCTTTTTCTGCACGAGCCAAACCTTCGATTGCAGGCTTTAATTCGTCTCGAATAATCTGAATATTCTGCAATCCGGAGTTCTTGATTTTTCTCTCTATTGTTTGATACAAAAAAGTTGATAAGTCTGCATTGTTGTTATACGCAGAATATGCCATCTTAAATGCAGGATCTTCAAGTGCATACAGAATAGAGCCCACGACGTACAGTCGCTTATTTTCAATTACACCGAGGTAGTCTCTCAAGAATTCATTGATTTCCTTTGCTTTTAGAGTGAGTGTTTTGAATTCTTCAATAGAACGAATATTTTTATCTTGTTTCTTTACAGCATCTCTGTATTCATCGATTTTCTGAATTTTGCGAATATTCAGATTGGAAAAAGTTTCTGCCCCCTTTTTCCACATATAGTTATCAATTTGAAGTTCTTCTATGACGCTACCAGAAATTCCGACAGCAATAACATCAAATGTATCTTTTAAGAAGGATGCGTACCATAGAGCACCATTTACAGCATAATCAGCTATTTTTTCATCAATCTTTTCATAAAGGTGGAACTTCGGATCACGCTTGTCTTCGACAACGATTACAATATTGTACTTCTCATCAAAGATTATAAATTCGGGATAACCGGGGTTTTCAGTTTTTCTTTTTGATGCTTTAGAAAGAAGATCATCAATAATCTTATTTTCGGATCTGTTGGCCCACACAAAAACATCTTTCTTAAGAGATTTGAAGTTACCATCAATATAACCATTTGTACGAAGCATATTTACAACAAGCGAGTCAGTAACCTTTTCTCTTTTTGCCACAGAAATCTCTCCTTTCATTTTCTCGTTTTTTTGAGAAAATTATAACATGAATAGTTTGTTTTGTATAGTCTTTCAGGTGAATTTTTTATTACGGCAATATATTTGGAGCAAGATTCTACTATGGGTCCAAATTTTGCAACCGCTCATTTTGTCCCTATGGGAACTTGTTGGGGAGTGCCTTCCCCAACCCCTGCGTATATGTAAATCGGGAAGCAGTATGACTTAAATCATTCTGTTTCCCGATTTTTGCTATACTGTTTTATTGGATCGCCCCGTGCGGGGCGTTCCTTTTTTTGCACAAAACGCGCACGCCGGGAATTGGCGAAAACGCGAATTTGACAAGCATCTGCGGTTTCTGCTATGATGAAAGAAAAAAGACGACACATCGAGACGCCGGAAAAGGAGCTTGCGCTATGCAAAGGAAAAAACTCACCCGTTATCTTGTCTGGGCTGTGCTCCTCGCGGCGGCGCTGTGGCTGTTTTTGCCGCGGCGGATCGCCGGGACCCCGGCGCGCTGCGAATCTGTTTCTCTGCTCTTCCGCGCGGAGGGCGAGGAGACGCTGCGCTTTTATTACCCCTCCCCGGACGGGCGGGAGGTGGACACCGCGGCGCTGCTCGCGCTGCTGCACGAATACCGCGCCGCGCGGATGCTCTTTCCCGACACGCTCATAGACGGCGTGCCGTCCGGCGAGATCAAGCTCTCCATCAACTTTTTTGAGGGCGGCAAGGAAAAAACGTTCTACCTCGGCGAATTCAACCGCCTCGACGCCGGATCCGGCACGCACTACACCGTCCTGCAAGCCCCCGAACTCCTCGACCGAGCCCTCGCCCTGCTGGGGCTGACGGGGAAGTGAATAGTGGATAGTGGATAGCAGAAAAGACCGCCCCGTGTGGGCGGTCTTTTGGCTGTCAAATAGCCTCGCAGAGTTCGCGGCGCGCACGCCGCGAATAAAATCCAATTCATTTTTCGGCGCGACCTGCGCGTGCCGAAAAATTCTCTGCGCGGAGGGAACGTGCGAAGCCCCTGCCATCGGCAGGGGCTTCGTGCGCTGAGCGGAGTGAATCCCTTTCGTCCGAGAGCCCAGCGCAGCGGGTCTCGGACGAGATTTTATTTCGCGTATTCGATCGCCTTGGTCTCGCGGAGGACGTGGACCTTGATGGTGCCGGGGTAGGTGAGCTCGGCTTCGATCTTTTTGGCGATGTCGCGCGCGAGGATGACCATCTGGTCCTCGCTGACCTGTTCGGGCTTGACCATGACGCGGATCTCGCGGCCTGCCTGGATCGCGTAGGTGGACTCGATGCCGGGGAAGGAACGGGAGACCTCCTCCAGCTTTTCGAGGCGCTTGACGTAGTTCTCGATGTTCTCGCGCCGCGCGCCGGGGCGGGCTGCGGAGATGGCGTCCGCCGCCTGAACGAGACAGGCGGTGATCGTGTGGGGCTCCACGTCGCCGTGGTGGGCGGCGATGGCGTGGATGATCTCCTCGGACTCTTTATACTTGCGGGCGATATCCACGCCGATGGTGACGTGGCTGCCCTCGACCTCGTGGTCGATGCTCTTGCCGATATCGTGGAGCAGGCCGGCGCGCTTCGCGGTGGCGACGTCGCCGCCGAGCTCCGCCGCCATCAGGCCCGCGATGTGGGAGACCTCGATGGAGTGGGCAAGGACGTTCTGGCCGTAGCTCGTGCGGAACTTCTGGCGGCCGAGGAGCTTGATGAGATCCGGGTGCAGACCCTGCACACCGGTCTCGAACACGGCGCGCTCGCCCTCCGCCTTGATCGTGGCGTTGACCTCGCGCTGGGCTTTTGCGACCATTTCCTCGATGCGGGCGGGGTGGATGCGTCCGTCGGCGATGAGCTTTTCCAGCGCAAGGCGCGCCACCTCGCGGCGGACGGGGTCGAAGCTGGAGACGGTGATCGCCTCCGGCGTGTCGTCAATGATGAGGTCGCAGCCGGTCAGCGTTTCGATGCTGCGGATGTTGCGTCCCTCGCGGCCGATGATGCGGCCCTTCATCTCGTCGTTGGGGAGAGGAACGACGGAGACGGTGATCTCGCTCGCGTGGTCCACGGCGCAGCGCTGGATCGCCAGCGCGACGATCTCGCGCGCGGTGCGGTCGGATTCTTCCTTGCAGCGGGCCTCGGCCTCCTTGATCTTCAGCGCGGTCTCGTGGGTCACTTCGGACTCCACGCTCGCGATGAGGTAAGCCTTCGCCTCGTCCACGGTGTAGCCGGAGATCTTTTCCAGCGTTTCGAGCTGGGCGTCCTTGAGCTTTTCGATCTCCGCCTGACGGGCGTCGATGTCCGCCAGCTTGCGGTTCATGTTCTCGGTCTTTTTTTCAAGGGAGTCTGTCTTGCGGTCGAGGGACTCCTCCTTCTGCTGCAAGCGGTTTTCCTGCCGCTGCAGCTCCGCGCGGCGCTCGCGCACCTCGCGCTCGTACTCGGTACGGTTTTTGTGTATTTCTTCCTTTGCCTCAAGGAGCGCCTCGCGCTTTTTGCTCTCCGCGCTCTTTATGGACTCGTTGATGATCCGCTTCGCCTCCTCCTCGGCGCTGGAGATCTCTCGCTCTCCGACGCGCTTGCGGTAGAGGATGCCGAGGCCGAATGCGGCTATCGCTATCACGATCAGCACCACGACGGCGCCGATGATCCATCCCAAACTTGGCATAGTAAGTAAACACACCTCCATTCTTTTTAGAATTTTGCGGTGGTTTTCTCTCTTGCCGATCTATATTTTTCTCTATATCGCGGCAGGTTCGATGAAAAGGGCGGGCGGCAAAGAGTCACTTTTTGCACGCCCGCCGGATCGTAACAATACGGGTAACGCCATGAAAGCTCGCACCCACTCTCCCCGGAATGGGCGCATTTTCACCCGTCTATTTTAGACCAAAGCCATAGTTATGTCAAGCAATTTTTCAGTCGATGACATGGTGCGCTGCCCATTTGCCGCTGAAATAGCGCAGCGTGAAGCAGATGCTGCGCACAGTCCAGTCGGCGAAGTAGCCGCACCAGATGCCGACGAGCCCCCAGCTCCACACGCGGCAGAGCAGCGTCGTGAGCGCGACGCGGCAGACCCACATGGACACGACGGAGACGATCATCGTGAATTTCACGTCCCCCGCCGCGCGCAGGCCGTTCGGCGGAACGAAGGCGAGCGCCCAGAGGAAGGGCTTCGCGATGCTGATGATGAGCATCACGTGCACGGTCATCGCGGCGGCGTCCGGCTCCATCCCGGCGACGCGCGTGACCGGCGCGGTGAGGAAGAAAATGCCCCAGTTGATGACGAACAAGATCGCCGTGGACCAGCCGGTCAGCTTCACGATATTGTGCTTCGCCTCGTCGAGCCGCCCCGCGCCGATGCACTGGCCCGCGACGGTCATGAGCCCCGTGCCGATGGCGGTGCTCGGCATGCTCGTGAGGTATTCGAGCACGACGACGATGGCGTTCGCGGCAATGGCGGCGGTGCCGAGGGTGGAGACGGTGCTCTGGACCATCAGCTTGCCGAGCTGGAACATCGCGTTTTCGATGCCGGAGGGGATGCCGATGCTGAGCACGAGCCAGATAACGCGCCAGTCCGGGCGCAGCGCCGTCAGCGGTCCGACCTCGACGGTCTGTCCGGGGCGGCGCAGGTAGCAGAGCATGATGACGGCGGAGAGCGCGATGGACGCGGTCGTCGCGATCGCGGCGCCGGCGACGCCCATATCAAATACGAACATCAGCAGCGCGTTTCCCGCGATGTTCACGAGGTTGCAGCAGGCGGACACGATCATCGGCAATCGCGAGTTGCCCGCGGCGCGGTAGAGCGCGGCGGCGGCGTCAAACGCCGCCATGAAGGGGTAAGAGAAGGCGGTGATGAGGAAATAGGTCTCCGCCGCCGCCATCACGTCCGCCTCGACCGTGCCGAAGATGAGGTGGAGCAGCGGCTTGCGCAGCGCGAGGCAGAGCGCCATGACGAGCACGCCGAGCGCCGCGGCGCTCAGCAGCACCTGCCGCGCCGCGCCGTCGGAATGCGCCTTGTCGCCCCTGCCCAGATACTGGGAGCAGACGATCGTGCCGCCCGCGGCGAGCGCCGTAAAGAGGAAGATGACGAGCTTGTTGATGGAGTCCACGAGCGAAACGCCGCTGACCGCCGCGGAGCTGACGTTCGAGACCATCAGCGTGTCCGCGATGCCCATCAGACTCGTCAGCACCTGCTCGATGATGAGCGGCACGAGCAGCCGCCGCAGGTCCCGGTTCGTAAAGAGCGGATTCATCCCGTTTCCTCCTCCTTTTCCGCAGTTTTTGCCACAGTATATTATCACGCCCCGGCGAAAAATGCAACTAATTCCGCGGGCGGCGTTTTGCAGCAAATCCTGCAAATGCTTTCGCATGCTGAAGTGTTATGGCGCGTGAGGAAAATCTTTTGCAGTTTTTGCGTTTGGCACTTGTAATTTTCCGCGGCATACAGTATAATGAGCAGACATGATTTTTTGAATTTAGGACGTGGTTTTTCTTATGAAATCTTACCTCGAACTGACGCCGGCGGAGCGCAAGGCGGAGCTGGCGGCGCAGCGCAAGCTGTTTGAAAAGGAAAAGGCGGCGGGGCACAATCTCGACATGTCCCGCGGCAAGCCGGACGCAACGCAGCTCAACCTCAGCATGGAGATGCTCCAGCAGAACCCCTACGACCTCATCTATACCCGCAAGGGCACGGACGTGCGCAACTACGGCGAGCTCGCCGGCGCGGACGAGGCGAAGGAGCTCTTCGCCGATCTGCTCGGTCTGAAGATGGAAAACATCATCATGGGCGGTCAGAGCAGCCTCTGCCTGATGTACGACATGGTCATCAAGGCGTTCGTCCTCGGCGTTTACGGCGGCAGCAAGCCGTGGGGCCAGCAGGGACACATCAAATTTCTCTGCCCCTCCCCCGGCTATGACCGCCACTTCCGCATCACGGAGGAGTTCGGCATCGAGAACATCCTCATCCCGATGACCCCGACGGGTCCCGATATGGATATGGTGCGCGAATATGTTGAGCACGACGCCTCCGTCAAGGGCATCTGGTGCGTGCCGAAATACTCCAACCCGCAGGGCTACACCTATTCCGCCGAGACGGTGGACGCCTTCGCCGCGCTGAAGCCCGCGGCGGACGATTTCCGCGTTTTCTGGGATAACGCCTATTTTGTCCACGATTTCCGTTACCCCGGCGACGTGCTCGTGAACATCTTCGACGCCTGCAAAAAATACGGCAGCGAGGACATGGTCTATGAGTTTATGTCCACGAGCAAGGTGACCTTCGCGGGCGCGGGCGTCGCCGTGTTCGCGGCGAGCCGTCCGAACATCGCCTTCCTGACGAAGCAGATGAGCGTCCAGACGCTGGGCTACGACAAGATCAACCAGCTCCGCCACGTCAAGTTCTTCAAAAACGCCGCGGGTCTGATGGCGCACATGAAAAAGCAGGCGGACTATCTCCGCCCGAAGTTCGACTGCGCGCTCGCCGCGCTGAAAACCGGGCTGGACGGCACCGGCATCGGCACATGGACGAACCCGAACGGCGGCTATTTCATCAGCTACGACGGTCTGCCCGGCACCGCGAAGCGCTGCGTGGAGCTCTGCGCCGAGGCGGGCGTGAAGCTCACCGAGGCGGGCGCGGCGTTCCCCTACGGGATCGACCCCGAAGACAAGAATATCCGCCTCGCCCCCAGCTATCCCAGCACGGAGCAGCTCTATCAGAGCATGAATGTCTTCTGCATCTGCCAGAGGATCGCTGCGCTGGAGGCTCTGGAGGGGAAATAAAGCGCTTTTGGTCCCGCCCGGTTTTTCGGGCGGGACTTGTTTTTTAAATATTGAATGCGCCTTTGGCGCAAGGCGCAAATTGAAATTGTTTCGCGTCCGCGGGACGCGACCTTCTTTCCCCCTGTGGGGAAAGAAGGCAAAGGCACAGTCAGGAGGAAAACCCTTTCGATGGGTTTTCCTCCCGACACCCTCTTTTCCTGAACGACCAAGGGGGTCTGACGACCCCCTTGGGACCCCCCTGTGGTCCAAGCGCCAGCGTTTTAACTGTGGGAGCACCACCGGGAGCTTCAGCTAACTCGTGACACCCCTCAGTCAGCGCGGAGCGCTGACAGCTCCCCTTTCGGGGGAGCATTTTTC
>CAVJGI010000022.1:0-27766 GCA_963649145.1 Ruminococcus bicirculans (ex Wegman et al. 2014)
ACTCGCTACCTCCACCTTGGCAAGGTGGCGCTCTACCAGATGAGCTAAGGCCGCATCGGAATGCGAAAGCTATTATAGCACATCCGGGAGATTTGTCAAGCCTTAATTTCCGCTTTCTTCGATAATTTCCGGGGTCTCCGTCTCCTCCGGGGCGGGCGGGGCGGTCTCAGCGGGCTCCGTGGGTTCGGGGGTCTCCTCCGCAGGCTTGGGGAAGAGCTCGTCATAGCGCGTCGTTCCGGCGCAGGCGGGGTAAGACTCCGTATCCCAGATATAGGTGCCCCAGAGGTTTTCGTCCGAGAAGCCGAAGACGGGGCGCTCCGCGCCGAGGGTGGCGACGTCGGCATGCCCGGTCTCGCCGTCCGCGGTGAGGATGTTCCAGTAGTGCTCCTCCGCGCCCATCGCGCCGACGCTGCCGGCGACGACGCGGCAGTCCACGCCCACGGCGGTGCAGAGCAGCTGCATCGCGAGCGCCGCGCCCTTGGAATCGGCGCTGTGCTCCACGAGCGCGCCGTAAGCGGTCCCGGCGTAAGCCCCGCTGGGCTCCGCGCCGTCCTGCAGCAGCGCATAGACCGTGCGGGCGCACCAGAGCGCGCGGGCGGTCTCGTCCCCCTCCGGAGCCTCCGCCGCAAGTGCGGCGACGGCGGCGCGCAGAACGCGGGATTTTTCCTCCAGCACGCCCGCCGCGCGGCCGTAGCTGAGGCTGAGCGCATAGATGCGGCTCGCGCCCTCGGCGGGGTAGCTCTCGACGGCGAGCTCCGGCTCCGCGACCGTCACGGCGGGGTCGGCAAAATAGAGCTCGCGCACGAGCGCGGCGAGATAGTCCGCGTCCACGCTCGCAGTGTAAACGCGCAGGGCGAGCGACTGGTCAAAGCGCGCCAGCGCGCCTTGCAGCGCCGCGCTCAGCTCCTCGCGGCTGAACACCTCCTGCACGGCGCGGATCTCCTCCGCCGTGCGCTTATAGACGATGGAGACGTCCGCAATGTAATAGGACACGATGCGGCTCGTGTCGCAGCTGATGGACTCCACGGCGTAAGCGCCGAGGGGATTTTCCGTGCGGATCTCAAGGCAGACGGCGGCGAGGTCGTCCACCGCGGAGCCGCTGTAGTGCTGGAAGCTGAGCGCGCCGGATTCCGCATGGGCGCTGATGAGGTTCAGCAGCGCGCTTTTGAGCATGCTGAGATTGCGCACCTCCGCGGCGTCGCCCCCGACGGGGACGAGCGCGCCGGAATAGGGCTCGGACCAGCTGTAATCCGCCTGATAGAGCGAGCAGCCGGAGAGCAGCAGCGCCGCGGCAAGCAGCAGCGCGGGCAGGCGTTTTTTCATAGGGATGGCGCGCACCTCCTTTTTTCAGCTGTCGTCCGCGATGCTGATGAAGCCCTTGCCGAAGATCTCGCGGCTGTCGCTCACGATGACGAAGGCGTGCTCGTCGAACGCGCGGACGATGTTCTTGAGCTCCACGATCTGGCTCTGGCGGATGACGCAGAGGATGATGTCCTTCTCCTTGTGGCTCCACGCGCCCTCGCCGTGGAGGAAGGTGACGCCGCGGCGGAGCTTCGTGACGATGGCGTCCTTGATGGCGACGGACTCGTCCGTGATGATATAGCAGACCTTGCTGTTCACCGCGCCGAAGAGCACGAAGTCGATCGTCTTGCTCGCGATGAACATGCAGATGATGGAGTACATCGCGCTTTCATACTTCCTGAAGATGACGGCAAAGGCGGCAATGATGGCGACATCCATCATGAGGATGAAGGTGCTGAAGTTGATATGCTGATACTTGCGGCGCAGGAACTTCGCGATGAGGTCCACGCCGCCGGTCGTCGCGCCCGCGGAATAGACGAGTCCGAGACCGAAGCCCTTGATGAAGCCGCCGTAGACCGCGCCGAGCAGCGCGTCATGGGTGATCTCCAGCGGCAGCAGCGCCACGAGGTCCACGAACACGCTGGCGAGCAGCGTTCCCGCGAGGGAGGCGATGATGAATTTCAGCCCGAACTTGCGCCACGAGAAGAAGAAAAGCGGCACGTTGATGACGATGGTGAGCACGCCGACGGGCAGGGTCGTCAGATAGTTGATGATCATCGCGATACCGGTGACGCCGCCGGTCGTGATGTCGTTCGGGTAGCAGAAGAGCCCGAAGCCGAGCGCGTAAAACATCGCGCCGAACAATATCTTCGCATAGCTCACGATATACTGCTTGATCGTCTGTTTCATCTCAGTCCTCCAGAAGAGAAAGCTGTTCATGTCCGGCGTCGGCTTCCTTCAGAAGCGCGCCGAGCGCGGGGAGAGAGCGCACGCGGTAGCGCGGAACGTCCTGAATGGGCGTCTCCGCGAGGGGCTTGGCGTCCGTCAGGTGATACTTCGGCTTCATCCGCGCGAGTGCGACGCCTTGGGTGCTGCGGCTCGTCTTGCGCTGGAGCAGTCCGGTGTGGAACACGAGGGCTCTGCCCTCGCTCGTGAACGCCGCGATCTCCGCCTCGCCGCGGAGCGGCAGCATGGTGACGAGCGGGCTCTTGTCCGAGCAGGCGCCGGTCAGACGGCGGCGGCGCGTCTTCGTCGCGTAAGCGGAGAGCTCCACGCGCCCCACCTTGCCGTTTTCGTAGAAGAGCAGAAGGTCGCCGCTGTAGTCGCCGGGGTCGGCGGCGTCTACGACCGTCTCGCCCTCGTCCATTTCGAGCTTCGTGGGCAGATAGGTGCCGAGCGCGCTCGCCTTGGTGTCCTCGAAGTCGGCGAAGCGCAGCTTGTAGCACTGCTGCCGGTCCGTGAAGACGAGCAGCTCGCCGCGGTTCGTCGTCTCGAAGCTGCGGAAGGGGCCGTCGCCCTCCTTATATTTCTGCTCGCCGCTCATGCGCAGCGACTGGGGCGTGATCTTCTTGAGATAGCCGCCGCGGGAGAGGAACACGGTGACGGGGTAGTCCTCCACCGGCTCTGCCTCCTCCGCCTCCGGCGCTTCGTCGGCGAAGACGAGCCCGGTCTTGCGCGGCTGGGCGTATTTTTTCGCGACGGTGCGCAGCTCGTCCGTGATGATGCCGCGGATGCGCCGCCGGCTCGCGAGCGTGTCCTCCAGCTCGGCGATCTCTTTTTCAAGCGCGCTCGTCTCCTCCACGCGCTTTAGGATATATTCGCGGTTTATGTTGCGCAGCTTGATCTCCGCGACATATTCCGCCTGCACCTCGTCGATGCCGAAGCCGATCATGAGGTTCGGGATCACGTCCGCCTCGCGCTCGGTCTCGCGGATGATGCGGATCGCCTTGTCGATATCCAGCAGGATCTTTTCAAGGCCCTTGAGCAGATGCAGCTTCTCCTTCTTGCGGCAGAGGTCGAAGTAGACCCGGCGCTTCACGCAGTCGGTGCGCCATGCGAGCCACTCGTCGAGGATTTCCCGCACGCCCATGACGCGCGGATTGCCGCCGATGAGGATGTTGAAGTTGCAGGCAAAGGGGTCCATGAGCGGCGTCAGCTTAAAAAGCTTCGCCATCAGCTTTTCCGGGTCCGTCCCGCGCTTTAGGTCGATGGTGAGCTTCAAGCCGGAGAGGTCCGTCTCGTCGCGCATGTCGCTGATCTCGCGCACCTTGCCGCTTTTCATCAGCTCCGCCACCTTGTCCATGATCTGCTCGGCGGTGGTGGAGTAGGGGATCTCGTAGACCTCGATCATGTTCTCCTTCGGGAGATAGCGCCAGCGGGAGCGCACCTTGAAGCTGCCGCGGCCCGTGCGGTAAATTTCCGCCATCTCGCCGGGGTCATAGAGAATTTCGCCGCCGGTCGGGAAATCCGGGGCGGGCAGCGTTGCGAGCAGGTCGAGCTCCGGGTCGGCGATGTAGTCGATCGTCGTCTGGCAGACCTCGCCGAGGTTGAAGCCGCAGATCTGGCTCGCCATGCCGACGGCGATGCCCATATTGGCGCTCACGAGCACGTTCGGATAGGTCGTGGGCAGCAGGCTCGGCTCCTTCATGCTGCCGTCATAGTTATCCACCATGTCGACGGTGTCCTTGTCGATATCGCGGAAGAGCTCCGCGCAGACGGCGGAGAGCTTTGCCTCCGTGTAACGCGGCGCAGCCCACGACATGTCGCGCGAGTAGTGCTTGCCGAAGTTGCCCTTGGAGTCCACGAAGGGCAGCAGCAGCGCCTCGTAGCCCTTGGAAAGACGCACCATCGTGTCGTAGATCGCGGCGTCGCCGTGGGGGTTGAGCTTCATCGTGGAGCCCACGATGTTGGCGCTTTTCGTGCGTGCGCCGGTCAGCAGCCCCATTTTATACATCATATAAAGCAGCTTGCGGTGGCTGGGCTTGAAGCCGTCGATCTCCGGAATGGCGCGCGAGACGATGACGGACATGGCGTAAGGCATGTAGTTTGTCTCCAGCGTTTCCGTGATCGGCTGCTCCAGCACCTCCGCGTGCAGCCCCATCACATTCGGGTCGTCGGGCACGCGGCGGGTCTCCGCGTCCGTTTTTTTCTTTGCCATCGGTAATTTTTCTCCTGCCGTTTCTTATTTGCCGCCGATCGGCGCGATCGCGCCGGGAATTTCGGCGAGAATGTCGCCCGCACCGCCGAGCGGCACGGCGAGCTCGCCCAGCGTATAGACCGCGGCGCCCGCCGGGGGCGCGGCGCTGACCGTACCACTATAGCGCTGCGCCGTGCCGCTCGCCGTGAGACTCAGCCGCAGGGCATTTTTCACGTGGACCGTGAGCTCCAGCGCCGTTTTGCCCGGCGCGGCGGAGAGCGCAGCGGCTGCCGCCGCCTCCGCGGTACGGAGCGCGAAGGACGCGGAAAAATCGCCGGTTCTGCGCGCCGTGACGGTCAGCTCCGCAACGAGCGCGGCGCGGTCCGTCACGACGGCGCAGCGGGCGTCGTTGTCCCAAGCCACGTCATAGCCCAGCGCCGCGGAGAAAAAGCGCAGCGGCACAAAGGTCCGCCCGCCCTCGATATAGGGCGCGGCATCCATCGAGATCGTCTCCGTCCCGCCGTCTTTCACGCGCTCGGCGGTCTCCTCGCCGGGGCGGAAGCGGACGGCGGTCCCGTCCGCCGCCGTGACCGTCACGAGCCCGGCGTCATAGTCCACCGCCGCGCCCGCCGCCTCCGCGATCGCGCGGACGGGCACCATCGTGCGGTCTGCGCATATCACAGGCTGCGCGTCCGGAAACGCGACCGTCTCCCCCATCCACTGCACGGAGACCGCCGGAGCCGTCTCCGCCGCCGCAGCGGGAACAAAAAGCTCCAGCGCAAGGCAGAGCGCCAGTAAAATGCCGGTCAGCTTTTTCATCGTGTATCTCCTTTATGAAATATCAGCCAAATCAAGGAATTTGCTTCCGTTTTCCGCGATATGGTTCTTCCGCCCGGCGAGGTCGTCGCCGAGGAGCAGGTCGAACATGCGCGCGGTTTTTTCGACATCTTCGGGCATGACCTTGATGAGCCGCCGCGTCGCGGGGTTCATCGTCGTCATCCACATCATCTCCGGGTCGTTTTCGCCGAGTCCCTTGCTGCGCTGGATCGTGAGCTTCTGCCCGTCCAGCTCCGCCAGAATTTTCGCCTTCTCCGGCTCGGAGTAAGCAAACCATGTCTTGCCCTTGCAGCCGATCTCATAGAGCGGGGACTCCGCGATGTAGACATAGCCCTCGCGGATGAGCGTCGGCGTCAGGCGGTAGAGCATCGTTAGGATCAGGGTGCGGATCTGGTAGCCGTCGACGTCGGCATCGGTGCAGATGATGACCTTGTTCCAGCGCAGATTCGCGAGGTCGAAGCTGCTGAGGTCCTTGCTGCTCTTGCCGCCGACCTCCACGCCGCAGCCGAGCACTTTCAGCAGATCCGTGATGATCTCGCTCTTGAAAATGCGGGGATAGTCCGCCTTCAGGCAGTTCAGGATCTTGCCGCGGACGGGCATAATGCCCTGAAACTCCGCGTTGCGGCTCTGCTTGCAGGCGCCGAGAGCCGAGTCGCCCTCCACGATGTAAATTTCGCGGATGGAGAGGTCCTTGCTGCGGCAGTCGACGAATTTCTGGACGCGGTTGGAGATGTCCACGGAGCCGGTGAGCTTTTTCTTGATGTTGAGCCGCGCCTTCTCCGCCGTCTCACGGCTGCGCTTATTGATGAGCACCTGCTCGGCGATGCGGTCGGCTTCCGCCTTGTTCTCGATGAAGTAGACTTCGAGCTGGCTCTTGAAAAAGTCCGTCATCGCCTCCTGAATGAACTTGTTGGTGATCGCCTTTTTCGTCTGGTTCTCGTAGCTCGTGCGCGTGGAGAAGCAGTTCGTGACGAGCACAAGGCAGTCCTGCACGTCCTGAAAGGAAATTTTGCTCTCGTTTTTCTGATACTTTCCGATCTTTTTCAGATAGGCGTCGATCGCGTAGACGAAGGCGGTCTTCGTCGCCTTCTCCGGCGCGCCGCCGTGCTCCAGCCAGCTGGAGTTGTGGTAATATTCGATGACGTTGACGGTGTTGGAAAAGCAGAATGCCGCCGTGAGCCGGACCTTGTATTCCGGCTTGTCCTCGCGGTCGCGCCCGCGGCGCTCCGTCTCGATATAGTAGGGCTGGGTCAGCGGATTCTCGCCCGCGAGCTCCGCAACATAGTCGCGGATACCGTTTTCGTAGCGGAAGTCCTGCGTCTCGAACTTGCCGTCCACCTCGTTGCGGAAGCGGAAGGTGATGCCCGCGTTCACGACCGCCTGCCGCCGCAGCGTCTCGGTGAAGTATTCCGCCGGGATGTTGATGTCCGTGAACACCTCAAGGTCCGGCTTCCAGCGGAAGCGCGAGCCGGTGCCCTTGTGGGTCGTCGGCTCCTTCGTGAGCTCCTGCCCCTTCTTGCCGACGACCTTGCCCTTTTTGAAGTGCAGCTCGTAGCGATAGCCGTCGCGGTAAATTTCCGCGTCGAAATACTCGGAGGAATACTGCGTGGCGCAGGAGCCGAGGCCGTTCAGACCGAGGGAAAACTCATAGTTCTCGCCCTCGTCGTTCGCGTATTTGCCGCCTGCATAGAGCTCGCAGAACACGAGCTCCCAGTTCCAGCGCTTTTCCTTTTCGTTCCAGTCCACCGGGCAGCCGCGGCCGTGGTCTTCGACCTCGATGCTGTGGTCGGCGTAGCGCGTCACGGTGATGAGATCGCCGTAGCCCTCGCGCGCCTCGTCGATGGCGTTCGAGAGAATTTCAAACACCGCATGCTCGCAGCCGTCCAGCCCGTCGGAGCCGAAAATAACGCCCGGCCGCTTCCGCACGCGGTCCGCGCCCTTGAGCTGGGATATGCTTTCGTTGCCGTAATCCGGCTGTTTTGCCTTTGCCATGGTCACGCTCCTGTTTTTTCGTGATAGGATAACTTTCCAATCTAATAGTATAACGAAGTTTTCCGAAAAAATCAAGCAAAGAAGGCAGCGCCGTTTCCAGAGCTGCCTTGCGTTTATCTTCTTTCGTAAACCAGAAACCGGTACCTCACGCCGTTTTCCTCCTGCTCCTCGCTCTCCTCGGCGATGCGCCATGCGGGGTCGGCGTCCAGATCGGGGAAAAACGCATCGGAGTGGGGCATAACATCCAGCTTTGTCACGTAAACGCGCGCGAAGTGGGGGAAAAGCGCCTTATAGACGCTTGCGCCGCCGATGCAGAGGGCGCGGGGATATTCCGCCGCTTTTTCGAGCGCCTCCGCCGGAGAGCGCGCCATGACCGCGCCCTCGACCGGCTCCGCCGCGCGGCTCAAGACGATGTTGGTCCTGCCCTTCAGCGGTCTGCCGCCGGGAAAATCGGCGAGCGTTCTGCGCCCGACGATCACCGCCGCACCCATCGTGAGGTCGCGGAAATGCTTCCGGTCCGCGGAGACGGTGACGGGCTGCGTGCCGTCCGCGCCGATGCCCCAGTCGCCGTAAACGGCGACGATCGCCTCCAGCCCCGCCATCAGACCGCGACGGGAATTTTTCCCGTGAACTCGTGGTACTGATAGTTCTCCACGGTGAAGCTGTTTTTCGTGAAGGCGTAAAAGTCCCGGATCGTCGGGTCGAGCGTCACCTTCGGGGCGGGATAGGGCTCGTTTTCGATGATCTGACGGATGGCGTCGACGTGGCGGTCATAGATATGGCAGTCGGCGATGACGTGGACCAGCTCGCCGGGGACGAGCCCCGCGACCTGCGCCATCATGCAGAGGAGCGCGCTGTACTGCATCACGTTCCAGCCGTTGGCGGCGAGCATGTCCTGACTGCGCTGGTTCAGGATGCCGTTAAGCACGTTGCCGCTGACGTTGAAGGTCATGGAATAAGCGCAGGGGTAGAGCGCCATCTCGGAGAGGTCGGCGAAGGTATAGATGTTCGTCATAATGCGCCGGGAGGCGGGGTTATTCTTCAGGTCCCAGATCACCTTGTCGACCTGATCGAAGTCTCCCTCCGGGTAGTGGTGCTTCACGCCGAGCTGATAGCCATACGCCTTGCCGATGCTGCCGGTCTCGTCCGCCCAAGCGTCCCAGACGTGGCTGCTGAGGTCATGGATGTTGTTGCTCTTTTTCTGCCAGATCCAGAGCAGCTCGTCCACGGCGCTCTTGAAATACTGGCGGCGCAGCGTCAGGATGGGGAACTCCTTTTGCAGATCGTAGCGGTTCACGATGCCGAATTTCTTGACGGTGTGGGCGGGCGTGCCGTCCTCCCAGCGCGGGCGGACCTCCCGGTCCGTGTCCCACACGCCGTTTTCCAGAATGTCGCGGCAGTTTTGGATAAACACCTCGTCGGCGTAGCTCATAGCGGTTTTCCTCCGTGATCGAATTTTTCTGTCTGCCATTATAGCAAGCCGGGATAGGAAAAGCAAGAAAAGTAATTATTTTCACACTCTCCGCGCCCCGGCATAGGATGGGCGCAGGAGGTGACGGTGAGATGAATTTTGCCGTTTTTGGCGGAGATGAGCGCGCGGTGCGGCTCGTGCGGCTGCTGCGGCGGGACGGACATACGGTGCAGCCCTTTGCGCTGGAGCGGGCGCTGAAATGCGTGGAGAGCCCGGCGGAAGCACTCGCGGAGGCGGACTGCCTCGTGCTGCCCCTGCCCTGCGAGCGCGGCGGGCTGCTTTTCGCGCCGCTCAGCGAGCGGGAATGGTGCCCCGGCGAGCTTTTGAGCTTCGCGCGGGCGGGAACGCCGGTCTGCGCCGGGCAGGTCGGGGAGAAGACCGCGGCGGCGTGCCGCGTGAACGCGCTGCCGCTCTATGACTATTTCCGCCGCGAGTCGTTCACGCTGCAAAATGCACTTCTGACGGCGGAGGGCGCGCTCGCGCTGCTGCTTGCGTCGCCGGACGCGCTCAGCGGCAGCCGCGTGCTCATCACGGGCTACGGGCGCATCGGGAGCCTGCTGGCGCGGAGGCTGCGCGCGCTCGGCGCGGAGGTGACTGCCGCGGCGCGCTCTCCGGCGCAGCGGGCGGCGGCGGAGTGCGACGGCGTGCGCGCGATGCGCCTCGCCGGGCTCGGCGGGGAATTTGACTTCGTCGTGAACACGGTGCCCGCCCCGGTAGTGGGCGAGCGGGAGCTCCGGGCGCTGCCGGGCGCGGCGCTCATCGAGCTCGCGAGCCCGCCCTACGGCATCGACGCTGCGGCGGCGGAGCGGCTCGGCAGGAAGGTGCAGCTCGCGTCCGGGCTGCCGGGAAAGACCGCGCCGGAGGCGGCTGCGAAGGCGGTGCGCGACGCGGTGTATGCAATTTTGCGGGAGGAGCGATAAATCATGGAAAACCTGCGCATCGGGCTGGCGCTGACCGGCTCGTTCTGCACCTTTGAAAAGGCCATTGCCGCGGCGGAGGCGCTCGCGGAGAAATACGATGTGACGGCGATCATGTCCGGGACGGCTTACGAGACCGACACGCGCTTCGGCGCGGCGGCGGAGCACATCCGGCGGCTGGAGGCGATCACGGGGAAGTCCGTTCTCCACACGGTCGCGGACGCGGAGCCCATCGGGCCGAAGGCGATGTTCGACGTGCTCGCCGTCGCGCCCTGCACGGGCAGCACGCTCGCGAAGCTCGCCGCCGGGATCACGGACACGGCGGTGACGATGGCGGTGAAATCCCACCTGCGCGGCGAACGCCCCGTGGTGCTCGCCTTCGGCAGCAACGACGCCCTCTCCGCCTCGGCGAAAAACCTCGGCGAGCTGCTAAACCGCCGCCACTACTATTTCGTGCCGCTTTATCAGGACGCGCCGGAGGCAAAGCCCCGCTCCCTCGCCGCGGATTACGGCAAGCTGGAGGAGACCATTTTAGCAGCCCATGACGGACGCCAAATTCAGCCGATTTTCGGGTAAATTGGCTATTGGAGAAACGAAAAAACTGTGGTAGAATAACCGCATCAAAACACCGATACAAAAGGAGACGATTTTTATGGATACCATCGAGACCATTCTGACCCGCCGCTCCATCCGCAAATTTCAGGACGTTCCGGTCGAGCCGGAGAAGATCGAGCAGATCCTCCGCGCCGCGATGCAGAGCCCGACGGGGCACAACGCGCAGGGCTGGGAGTTCCTCGTCGTGACCGATAAGGAGCTCATTTTGAAAATTTCCCAGATGAGCCCGGAGACCGTCAGCGCCAAAAATGCGCCGATGCTGATCATCCCGCTCGCGAATCTGGAGAACGACAAGCGCGTTGAGGGCATGTGGACCTGCGATATGGGCGCCGTGTGCCAGACGATCCTGCTCGCGGAGGAGGGGCTCGGTCTCGGCGGCTGCTGGCTCAGCTGCTGGCCCTATCCGGAGAAGGTGAAATACCTGACCGAGCTGCTCGCCCTGCCGGGTTATGTCGTGCCCTTCGCGGTGCTGACCTGCGGCTATAAGGTCACGGAAAAGCCCATGGACGACCGCTATAAGCCCGAAAAGGTCCACTGGGAGCACTATTGATGCCCGAACGCATCGACCATATCCAGCCCGGCGCGGACGGGGCGAGCGTCGTCATTTTGGACCAGCGCGCCCTGCCGCTCCGACGGGAATATCTGACGCTGCGCTCTCTCGCCGAGATGCGGGAGGCGGTACAGACCCTCGCCGTCCGCGGTGCGCCGGCGCTCGGCATTTTTGCGGGCTTCGCTCTCGCGGCGCTCGCCGCC
This sequence comes from Ruminococcus bicirculans (ex Wegman et al. 2014), assembly GCA_963649145.1. GTDB lineage: Bacteria > Bacillota > Clostridia > Oscillospirales > Oscillospiraceae > SVKR01. The sequence goes on from CAVJGI010000022.1 coordinate 11,024, forward strand.
GGGATGCCGGAGACGCGGGCGGAGTTTGACCGCGCGTTTGCCGACGCCGCGGCTTCCCTCGCCGCGTCCCGCCCCACGGCGGTGAATCTCGGCTGGGCGTGCCGCCGGATGCAGGACGTTCTGACGAAGCACCCGGCAGACGCGCCCGCGGCGCTGCGGGTCCGCCTCGCGGCGGAGGCGCAGGCAATTCTGGACGAGGACATCGCCCGCTGCCGCGCCATCAGCGAGCATGGACTCGCGCTCCTGCGCCCCGGCGACGGGGTGCTGACCCACTGCAACGCCGGACCCATCGCGACGAGCCGCTACGGTACCGCGCTCGGTCCCATTCTGCTGGGGTTAGAGCGCGGGCTGCACTTCCGCGTATTCGCCGACGAGACCCGCCCTCTGCTTCAGGGCGCGCGCCTCACGAGCTGGGAGCTCCAGACCGCCGGCGCGGACGTGACGCTCATCTGCGACAATATGGCGTCCATGGTGATGAAAAACGGCTGGATACAAGCCTGCTTCGTCGGCTGCGACCGCGTCGCCGCGAACGGCGACACTGCGAACAAGATCGGCACGAGCGGCGTCGCGATCTTGGCAAAATACTACGGGATCCCGTTTTACGTCCTCGGTCCGAGCAGCAGCATTGATTTGAGCTGCCGCACGGGTGCGGACATCCCCATCGAGCTGCGCGGCGGCGCGGAAGTGCGCGAGCAGTGGTACGCCGCGCCGATGGCGCCGCCGGACGTGAAGTGCTATAACCCCGCCTTTGACGTGACGGACGCCGGGCTCATCGCCGGGATCGTCACGGAGCGCGGCGTCTGCCGCCCGCCTTATACCGAAAGCCTCGCAAAGCTTTTTGACTGACTTTTCACGAAGGAGAAAAAACTATGTCCAACTCCCCGTCGTTCCATATTGCCGCCGCCGTCGGCGACATCGCGCGCGTCGTGCTCTTCCCCGGCGACCCGCTGCGCGCCAAAACGCTCGCCGAGCGCTACCTTGACGAGCCCAAACAGTTCAACGATATCCGCAACATGTTCGGCTACACCGGGCTTTACCGCGGACGCCGCATCTCCGTTATGGGCAGCGGCATGGGCATCCCCTCCGCGACGCTCTATGCCCACGAGCTCTACACGCTCTACGGCGTGGAGAGCATTCTCCGCATCGGCACCGCCGGCGGCGTGGCGGACGATCTCGCCCTGCGCAGCCTCGTCATCCCGATGACGGCGTCCACCGACTCCGCCTTTTCCGTCCAGTATGGCTTCCCCGGCACCCTCGCTCCGGCGGCGGACTGGGACCTGCTGCGCAGCGCGGTCCAAAGCGCGGACGCCGCGAACATCCCCGTCCGCATCGGCAGCGTGTTTTCCACGGACGTTTTCTATAACTATGGCCCCACGATCAACACCCGCTGCCGCGACCTCGGCATGCTCGCCGTCGATATGGAGACGGCGGGGCTTTACTGGGAGGCTGCCGCCTGCCATAAGCGCGCGCTCAGCATCCTGACCGTGTCCAACAACATCCTGACCGGAGAGGAGACCCCCGCCGCGGAGCGGCAGGAGGCGTTCACCGACATGATGCGCGTCGCGCTCGAAACGGCGTGGGCGTTTGCGGAGGAGGAGAAGGCATGATCCGCTTTTTTAACGGAAAGGTCCTAGCGATGACGGACGGTCTCGCCGTCACGGACGGCGAGGTCTGGGTAGACGGCGCGCGCGTCAGCTATGTCGGCGCAAAGCCGGAGACGCTGCCCGCCTTCGACCGCGAGATCGACCTGCATGGCCACCTGCTGATGCCGGGCTTCAAGAACGCCCACACCCACTCGGCGATGACCTTCTGCCGCTCCCTTGCGGACGATGTTCCGCTCCAGCCGTGGCTCTTTGACCAGATCTTTCCGCTGGAGGCGAAGCTGAACGCCGAGCGCGTTTACGCCTTCACGAAGCTTGCGATTCTGGAATATCTCACGAGCGGCATCACCGCCTGCTTCGATATGTATTATTACCGCGACGCCATCGCCCGGAGCTGCATCGACAGTGGCTTCCGCTGCGTCCTCTGCGGGCAGAACGGCACGCCGGAGCAGGTGGAGGGCGAGTATCTGCGCTTCAACAGTCTCGACCCGCTCATCTCCATGATCCCCGGCATCCACGCGGAGTACACCACGAGCGTGGACGATATGAAGATCGTCGCCGAGACCGTGCAGCGCCATAAGGCCCCGTTTTTTGTCCACAGCTCGGAGACAAAAAGCGAGGTGGAAGGTTGCATCGAGCGCCACGGGATGACCCCGACGGAGCTTTTCGACTCTCTCGGACTCTATGATTACGGCGGCGGCGGATATCACTGCGTGTATCTCTCCGACCGCGACGTGGAGATCTTCAAAAAGCGCGGGCTCTGGGTCGTGAGCTGCCCCGCGAGCAACGCGAAGCTCGCCGGCGGCGTCGCCCCGCTGACGCGCTATCTCGATGAGGGGCTGAACCTCGCCCTCGGCACGGACGGACCGAGCAGCAACAACGCGCTCGACATGTTCCGCGAGATGTACACCGCCTGCATTTTGCAGAAGCTGCGCACCATGGACGCCGCCGCCTGCGACGCGGGCGCGGTGCTCTCCGCCGCCTGCACCGGCGGCGCGCGGGCGATGGGGCTTACCGACTGCGACGGCATCGCGCCGGGCAAGCAGGCGGACCTCGTCGTCATTGACTTGGACCGCCCCAGCATGCGGCCCGTCATCAACATCCCCAAAAATCTGGTCTACAGCGGCAGCAAGGACGTCGTGGAGCTCACGATGGTCGCCGGGCGCGTGCTCTATGAGCGCGGCGAGTTTTTCGTCGGCGAAGCGCCGGAGCGCATTTACGAAACGGCGGAACGCGAGCTGCGCCGGCTGCTGGCTGAGTAAAAAAAGGAAGGGCGCGAAAGGCTTCGCCATGTACACCACAGTCGTTTTCATTCTGGAAATTCTCGGCACCGTCGCCTTCGCCGCGTCCGGCGCGGCGGTCGGGATCAAAAAGGGCATGGACATCTTCGGCGTTTCCATGCTGGGGCTCTGCACCGCCGTGGGCGGCGGCGTCCTGCGCGATCTCGTGCTGGGCAACACCCCGCCGCTGACGTTTCAGGACCCGGTCTACGCGCTGACCGCCATCGCCGTGTCCATCCTGCTCTTTCTGCCCGGCGTCCAGCGCGCGATGGAGCGCCACCCGCCGCTGGGCGAAAAGCTGCTCGGCACGATGGACGCCGTAGGGCTCGGCGTGTTCACCGCCGTCGGCGTCCAGTGCGCCTATGCGCGTTCGGAGAATTACGGCGTGTTCCTGCTCGTGTTCGTCGGCGTCATCACCGGCGTCGGCGGCGGCGTCCTGCGCGACGTGCTCGCGGGGAATATGCCCTATGTCTTTGTCAAGCATTTTTACGCCTGCGCCTCGATCATCGGCGCGCTGCTGACCGCCCTGCTCTGGAATCTTCTGGGCGCGGACGCCGCCATGCTCCTCGGCGCCGCCGCAGTAGTAGTCCTCCGCCTCTGCGCCGCCCACTGGCGCTGGAGCCTCCCGAAGGCAAAAGCGCGGGAATAAAAAAATATCCCTATCCGGGTCGGATAGGGATTTTTTTACGGAAAAATTTACTCCGCGCAAAGCATCGCCCGGAGCTCTTCGAGGATAGCTTCGCTGCTTTTTTCGGAAGAAGCGACCAGCTTCCGGATGTCCTGAAGCGTCGTCTCCAGCGCCTGCTGCGCACTGCGCGCCTCGCCAAGCTCCTGCGTCAGGCGCTGGTTCTCTTCCTGAAGCCTGTCATATTGAAACGAGTAGTCAAAGAAATATTTGGCGAAAACGAGCCGCTCGATCGCCCGATATGTAGCCGAGTTCGGGTCAATGAGCCCGTTTTGCTGCTTATATTTGATGCGGGAAAAGCTGACCGTCCGGATATCGTTCAGCTTGAGGACCGAGTCGTGCGTCAAAAACGCGAACTCGCTGCTTTTGAGCAGATAATAGTTGCTTTTCCCGGTGGGATTATCCACGGGATGGTAGGCATTCTGGTGGTCGGCATACTTTGCGTTGTAGGAGCAGATCGGTAGGACGTAGAGAAGCTTTCCGGACACGCCGATGACAAGCCCTCTGTGCTCGTATGACATTTCCGGGACGTAGTTCTTGCCGAACTCGAACTGGTAGATGCTGCCCTTCGACACCTGCCGTTTGGAGGGCTTGCTCTTGTTGGCGGACCAAAAAATGTCCGACTCGGCATAACGGTCGATCTCGTTCCTGTTCGGGTTTTGCAGCGTCAGTTCATTGAGTGCTGTGATCGATTTGATATATTTCTCCATAACAGCCCGCCCTCGGATAGAATAAAAAGGCCATAGAGAAACCTATGGCCTTTCACCAAGTAAGACTTGGGTGGTCTTGCCGACCTAAATCAAATTGGGTTTTTCGACCTTGCCGGTCTAAAAAGAGTATAACTCTTACCCTACTTCATTATACGCGGGGATCCTCAAAATGTCAAATGGATTTTACATCCCGCCGCGCCCGCTCACTGAAACCGGTACCCGCGCTCCATTAGCTCCTTCAGGTACTGCATGAACTCGTCGTGCAGTGAAAAATCGTGCTGCTCGCCGCCGGAGACGCGGTGGAACGAGGCGAGCTTTCCGGGATGGACCACCCACACGATGTATTTTTCCTCCATTTTCAAAGCCACGCTCCTTCCGTTCCGGCAGTTTTTCTGCTTCTTTAGACGGCGCGGCGCGAAAAAAGTTCCCGGTTTTCCGAAAAAATTTATTTTTTTCGCTCTAACTTGCGCTTATTCCCGTTCTCATCGACGATATAGGTGTTCTCCAATACCTGAAGCGCGCCCTCGCGCCACTCGGCGATGTATTCGCGGCGCAGGGCGGACTGCTCCTCCGCCTCCTCCGCGGTCAGCTCGCGCTCGCGCTTTATGCGGGCGAGCTCGTTGATGCGGTCGAGTTTTTCCTGAATCATTCCAAAGCCCCCAGTTCGTCCAGATTTTTTTCAAAGCCGGGCAGAAAATGCTCCATAAAATAGTCCGCCTCCGGCAGGTGCAGCTCCGCGAGCTTTTTCCGCGTCGCGGCCTCGGCGGAGAGGAACTCCCGGCTGCCCGCCTTGCGCTCCTCCACGCATTTGATGAGCGCGCTGAGCTTATCCGCGGCGCGGACGAGCTCATATTCCGCCGGGTCGCGCTCGGCGGTCAGCAGCGCGCGGTAAGCCGGGCGCAGCGCCTCCGGCAGCTCGCCCAGCAGCTTTTCCACCGCGAGCGCCTCCACCTCGTCGTAAGCCGCCTTGATCCCCGCGCCGTGATACTTCACGGGCGTCGGCAGGTCGCCGGTCAGGATCTCCGGCGCGTCGTGGTAAAGCGCGACGGCGGCGAGGTGCTCCGGGTCGCAGGGGACGCCGAACACGTCCCGCCGGATGAGTCCCAGCGCGTGGGCGAGGACGGCGGTCATGTGGCTGTGCTCCTGCACGTTTTCCTGCACGGTGGAGCGCATCAGGCTCCAGCGCGGGATATATTTCATCCGGGAAATAAAAGCGAAAAAGTCCTGCATAAGCTTATTCCTGCCCCTCCTTCGGCGCGCCGCGGACGAGGCTGTGCTTTTTCCAGCCGCCGCGGAAATAATGGATCAGGACAAAGATCAGCGCGGCGGACCAGCCGGGGATATAAGGCGTCCAGATCGCGTGATAGTCCCAGTGAAAGCAGTAGACGAGCAGATAAGAGCCCGCGACGCGCACGGAAAGCGCGGTCAGACTGCCGGCGGCGGAGGCGGCGGGGTCGCCCACGCCCTGAAACATGCCGTTGAACGGCAGATAAACGGCGAAGATCGGATAGCACCACGAGAGGAAGCGGAGGCACTCCACCGCCTGTGCCTGCGCCTCGCCCTCCACGCCGAAGAGCGCCGAGAGCGGCGCGGCGAAGGCGCGCAGCACCACGCCGAGGATCAGCACGATGGCAAGGTCGAGCACGACGGCGGCGCGCAGCCCGCGCTTCACGCGGTCATAGCGGTTCGCGCCGACGTTCTGGCCAGCAAAGCTCGCCATCGCCTGCATCATGCCCATCACGGGCACGGAGCAATAAAGATCATAGCGGTGGCCGACGGTCCATGCCGCCATCGTGACCTCGCCGAAGCCGTTGATGAGCCGCTGGAAAAAGAGGTGGCCGCTCGTGACGACGAGCTGCTGGAGCGTCGTGGGCAGTCCCATTTTCAGGCACAGGCGCAGCTTATCCCGCTCCGGGCGCAGCTCCGCGGGGCGGAAGCGGAATTCGGGGTAATTGCGCGCCATGTACCAGACGCTGACGGCGACGCAGGCGAGCTGGGAGATGACCGTCGCCCACGCAGCGCCCGCCACGCCCCAGTCGAACACGGCGACGAAGAGCAGGTCCAGCCCCGTGTTCACAAGCGTGGACACCAGCAAAAACAGCAGCACGGCGCGGCTGTCCCCCACCGCGCGGAGCACGGCGGCGACGGCGTTATAGACAAAGGTGAAAATAAAGCCCAGCGCGTAAATGCGCAGATACGCCGCGGCGTCCGTCTGAATGGCTGCCTCATGGATGCCGAGGACATGGACGACGCAGAATTCCGCCGCGCAGAAGACGACGATCATCGCCGCCGCGCCGAGCGCCGCCAAAAGCGTCAGCGAGGTCGCCGCGGCGCGGCGCATGTCCTCCCGCCTGCCCGCACCGAAGAGCTGGCTGACGAGCACGGCGCTGCCGTTGGACATGCCAAGGCTGACGGCGAGGAACAGGTTCGCCATAATGCCGCAGTTTCCCACCGCGGCGAGCGCGCCGGAGGAAACATAGTTCCCGACGACGATGCCGTCCACCGTGGAGTAAAGCTGCTGCAAAAACTGACCGAGCATGATCGGCAGCGCAAAAAGCAGTATGCACTTCCATTCCGGACCGCTCGTAAGCGTCCGCGCGTGTGTTTTGGACATGTTGGGTGGTTCTCTTTCTTTTGGAAATTGTTGGGGTCGCACCAAAGCGCTGCGATTTAAAGGCTCCCCTGTGCAAGGGGATCTGGCGCGGCGCAGCCGCGACTGAGGGGTTGTTACCGAGCCTGCGCAAACGCCAAGCTTGGAAATCTCGGCAGCTTACAACCCTCCAGTCAGCGCTGCGCGCTGACTGCCTCCCTTGCACAGGGAGGCCTTTAAAACCTGCCGCTTACCAGCGGTTTTTGACTTTCTCTGCAAACCCGAAGAAGTCCTTCACCTTGATCTCCGTCCCATCGTCGAGCACGGCTTTTCCGGTGTAGCGTCCGAAGACCTGATGCTGGTCGCTTTCGATGACGAGGGCGCTGGTGCGGCTTTTGCGGTCGAGCACGGGGGTGAAGTCCATCTCGAAGCGCCCGTCACTGCTCGTGAAGCGCCACGGGGACATGTAGTCGTCGCGTCCTCTTTTCGTCGGAATGTGAAATTCCACCTGCTCCAGCTTGTGCAGCCTGCCGTTATAAAACAGCGCGTTTTCGCTCGCGGCGGAGGTGTCGCCGAAGCCGTAGCCGATGTTCCAGCCGAAGGGGACGCCGCCGACCGCGCCGGAGGCGCTGCCCCAGTACCAAGTGTTTTTGTAAGTCCACACACCGCGCCCCCAGTCCAGCACGGCGAAGGAGTCCGCCGGGTCGAAAGTGTAGGTCCGGTTGCCGTAGCCGTAAGTAACGGTCCCGGCAGCGCGCAGGCAGTTGATCTTCTGGTTGAAGTAAAAATAGCCGGGCTTTTCAAAGGGCGTCGCGATGACGATGCTGTCCTCCGGCTCGTCCGTCAGCTCGATGCGCGCCGTGAGACTGCCCTCCGGACCGAAGCGGCGCATCTGGGCGAGCAGCACGCGCTTGCCGTCGACATGGCGGAAGTGGATGCCGTAGTCGCGCCCGGTGATGTCCGTGTCCCCGGCGGCGGAGTGCTCCGGAAGCCCGGTCGTCCCGCGCGGGAGCAGGCGCATCGGGCTCGTCGTGATCTCCCAGCCCTCGTCGAAGTTCAGCAGGGAGATGCTGTCAAGCCCCATATAGCTGTTGTCCGCAACGGTGAGCGCGAGCCCGATATGGCCGTTCGTGACGAGATAATAGTCCCACTCCTTGATGCGCAGCGCGCCGGCGCGCACGTCGGCGCGGTGGTAAATGGGCAGCATGCGCCGCGCCCAGCCGGGCTCCGTGAGCTCGCCCTGCTCGTTCAGAAGGGGGATAATCCGCGTGATCTCGTGCTGCATTTGCCGCATCTCCTTTATCACTGATATTTCCGCTCCAGCCGCTGGCGGCGCACGTCGCGTCCGGCGAAGTCCAGCACGACGTATTCCCCGCCGAGGCGGGACACGGTCTGCGGCAGGTAGCGCCGCGCCGTCTCCTCCTCGCTGAGATTCGTGCTGATGATGGTCTTGCGCCCCGCGGTCAGGCGGGAGTTCACGATGTTATAAATCGCGCTCTGGGTGAAGCTCGTGGTCAGCTCCGTGCCGAGGTCGTCTAAAATGAGCAGGTCGCAGTCGAGAATGCGCTTCACGCGCTCGCTCGCCGCGGCGTAATTTTCCGCGTCGCGGGAGAATTTCTGGGACTCGAAGGCGTCGAAGGCGTCCAGCGCCGTTTCGTAGACGACGGCGAAGCCGCGCCCGGACACCGTTTTTGCGATGCAGCCGGAGAGGAAGGTCTTGCCGAGCCCCGTTCCGCCGCGGAACAGCAGGTTCGGCGAGTCGGGACCGAACTTCACCGCATAGCTGCGGCAGGCGTTCAGCACGAGCTCCATCTGCTCGCGGTCCGCGCCGGTATAATAGTCGAGGGAGAAGTCCGCAAAGCTCTCCTCGCCGAGGGCGAGCGCCGCGGCGAGCTCCTTCGCGCGCTCGGACTCATAGAGCGCGCGGAGGCAGTGACACATCTCCCCGCTCGGCAGATAGCCGCTGTCGCGGCAGTCCGGGCAGTCGATGTCGCCGTCGAGATAATTTTCCGGATAGCCCGCAGCGGCGAGGATCTCCCTGTGGCGCGCGCAGAGCTCGGCGCTGCGGCGCTCAAGGTCGGCGAACGCCTCCGGTCCCGCGTGGCTCACGGCGAGGGAAACGACCTCGCCCATCAGGGCGCGGAGCGCCGCGTCCGTATCGCGCAGCGCCGGGTTTTCCTGCCAGAGCCGCGCCTCGCGCGCGTCGCGCTCCGCCTCGTGCGCCTCGCGCCGGCGCGCAAGGGTGTCCCGCGCGCGGGCGAGCAGCTTTCCGTCAGTCGCCATGTCCCGTTCCTCCGTTCATCTGCTCATACATTTTTCGCAGTATCTCCTGATTGCGCCGCTTCTGCTCGTCCTCCGGCGGGGTCTCCGCCGCGGGGCGGGCGGGGCTGACGCGGCGCGCGTCGCCCGCTTCGATCTCCGCCGGGGTGAAGAGCTTTTTCTCGCTCCAGCTCTGCAAGATGCGGTCCATATATTTCCAGACGAGCCGCCCGGTGGAGAGCACCGTGCGGTCATAGGCGACGGCGATGGCGTCCGGCGAAAAGCCGAGGTCCAGCCACGACTGGACGTATTTCGCCTCGCTCGCCGTCAGCGCGCGGCCGCGGATCTGGAGGACCTCCTTCACCTGCTCGCCGAGCTGCTGGCGCTCGCGGTCGCGGCGGATGTGCTCCTCCGCGGCGTCGAGCGTTGTGATCTCGTTCTCCGCCCAGAACCACGCCTCCTTCTCCACGGCGCGCATGGAGGGCATGCGCCCGGCGCCGCTGCGCCGCTGATAGTCCTCGATGCAGTGGTGCAGCAGCAGCATGATGACGTCCGGCGGCAGGGCGAGGTAGTCGTAAATGCCGAAAAGCAGCTTCAAGTCCGCAGTGGAGAGCACCCTGCCGAGCGCGCGCTGCGCCTCGGCGACGACGTCCTCAAAGCCGGGATCCGTCCGCGCCCGCGTGCCGATGTCCTCGGCGGTGTATTCCGGCATCGCCTTCTCCGGCAGCGGCTGCTCGCGATGCAGCAGACCGAGCCGCCGCAGCGTCTCCGCCGCGCGCATGGTCTCCGCCTCGGATAAGCGGAGGTCCGCCGCCGCGTCCGTCAGGGAAAACCCGCCGCGGCGCAGGATTTGCAGATAAAGCAGCGCCGCCGCGCCGTCCTTCGCGGCGAGCAGCCGGTCCGCGTCCGCGGACGACAAAATGCGGTTTTCCTCGTTCATGGTGTGCGATCTCCGAATCTATCTCTTGTAGGCACCATCGGTTGACAAGGGCACGCACGCCTGTCAGCGCGCAGCGCTGTCAGGTGCGAAGCAGTTTTGGCGTTTCCGGCGGCGTTCAGGCAAGGAATCAGCCGCAGGGAATACTTTGTGTATTTCCAAGGCTGATGACGCAGCATGAGCGCCGTCGGGATCGTCAAAACCGTGTGTGTCCTTGTTAACCGATGGTGTTTTATTATACCATAGAATTAGCGCTTGAATCAAGCCCTTCTTCTGTGGTATAATGGTGTGCTTAATAGTTACTATGCCGGATTTTATCCATTTACAGGAGAACGAGCCATGCTGGAGCTTTTATCCCCTGCCGGAAGCCCGGAGGCTGTTGTCGCCGCCGTTCAGAACGGGGCGGACGCCGTTTATCTGGGGCTCGGCGGCTTCAACGCCCGCCGGGGCGCGAAAAATTTTTCCGAGCAGGAATTTTTAGACGCGCTGCGCTACTGCCACGAGCGCGGCTGCCGCGTTTATGTCACGATGAACACCCTCGTGGGCGACCGCGAGATGGAGCAGGCGGCGGAGCTTGGACGCTTCATGTCCGACGCGGGGGCGGACGCCGTGCTGGTGCAGGACCTCGGACTCGCGCGCGTGCTGCGCGGCGTCTGCCCCGATCTTCCGCTGCACGCCAGCACCCAGATGTCCGTCCATAATCTCGCCGGGGTCCACGCCGCGGCGCAGCTCGGCATGCGCCGGGTCGTCCTCGCACGGGAGCTTTCCGCCGAGCAGATCCGCTTCATCGCCGCGCGCAGCCCCATCGAGGTGGAGGTCTTTGTCCACGGCGCGCTCTGCTTCTGCCACAGCGGGCAGTGCTATATGTCCGCGCTCATCGGCAGACGCAGCGGCAACCGCGGCATGTGCGCCCAGCCCTGCCGCATGCAGTACAGCGCCGGGCGCAGCAGCGAGGCGTATCCCCTCTCGCTGAAGGATAACTGCCTCGCGGACTACCTCGGCGAGCTGGAGGATATGGGCGTCGCCTGCGTGAAGATCGAGGGGCGCATGAAGCGCCCGGAATACGGCGCGATCGTCACGAAAATTTATCACCGCGCCATCCATGAGCACACGCCGCCGACGGAGAAGGAGCTCGAAACGCTCCGCCTCGCCTTTTCGCGCGGCGGCTTCACGGACGGGTATTACACCGGAAAAAAGCAGGACATGCACGGCGTCCGCGGCGAGCCGGACAAGGACGCGAACAAGCTCTTCACCGCCGCGCGCCGCGCCTACGCCGCCGGGGAGATGCGCCGCGTGGACGTGGACTTTGCCGCCATCGTCCGCGCCGGGATGCCCGCACGGGTCGCCGTGCGCGACGACGACGGGAACGAGGCCGCGGTCACGGGTCCCGTGCCGCAGCCGGCACAGTCCGCCGCGCTGACGGAGAGCGCGCTCTCCGCCCAGCTTTATAAAACGGGCGGCACGCCCTACCGCTGCCGCCGGGTCAAGGCTGTCGTGGACGGGGGGCTTTTCCTCCCCGCCGCCGCGGTCAACGAGCTGCGCCGCGCCGCGCTCGCGGAGCTGACGGCAAAGCGCGGTCAGCCGCCGCTGCGCCGTGCCGGGGCGATCCCGCCGCTGACGCGCGTGATCCCGGAGCCGCAGACGGCGCAGCTCAATGTGCAGGTCCTCTCCGCCGAACAGCTGACGCCGGAGCTCGCCGCGCTGCGTCCGGGGCTCGTCTATGTCCCGCTGGAGCTTCTGGCGCAGAAGCCGGAATGTGTGACGCCCTTCCGGGACGCGGGCATCCCCGTCTCCGCCGTCATGCCCCGCGTCGTGACGGACACGGAGGCGGAGAGGGTCCTCGCGCTGCTGCGCGAGGTGCGCGAGCAGGGCGTGGAGGAGGTCCTCTGCGGCAATTTAGGCGAGATCGCGCTCGCGAAAAATCTCGGCTTCGCCGTCCGGGGCGACTTCGGACTGAACGTTTTCAACTCCCAGACGATGCAGGTCCTCGCCGCGGCGGGGCTCCGGAGCGTCACGGCGTCGTTCGAGCTGCGCATCGCGCAGGTGCGCGACTTGGTCCGCGCGCTCGACACCGAGCTCATCGTCTACGGGCGTCTGCCCGCGATGGTAACGGACCAGTGCGTCCTGAAGGAAGCGGGCGGAGCCTGCCCCTGCACGGGACCGGCGACGCTCTCCGACCGGATGGGCTCCGTTTTCCCGGTCGTGAGGGAATTTGGATGCAGAAATGTGATATTGAATGCCCATAAGCTCTTTCTGGCGGACAAGCCGGAGGACATCGCCGCCTGCCGCCTCTGGGCGGGACGGCTGCTGTTCACGACGGAGAGCCCGCGCGAATGCGTCGAGGTCGCGAACAGCTATCTGGGCCAGAACGAATACCGCCCGAACGGGCTGACCCGCGGGCTATATTACCGAGGTGTGGAATGAAGCTGATCCTTGCCTCCGCCTCCCCGCGCCGCAGGGAGCTGCTGGAGATGCTGCATGTTGAAAATCTGGAGATCCACCCCGCGAAGGGGGAGGAAAAGCCCCACCCGGAGCTGACGCCGGACGCGCTCGTCAAGGAGCTCGCTTCCTGCAAGGCGGCGGAGGTCGCGGCGGCGTGGGCGAGCCCGGAGGACATCGTGATCGGGGCGGACACCGTCGTCGTGCTGGACGGGCGGGTGCTCGGAAAGCCGAAAAACGAGGCGGACGCCGCGGCGATGCTCCGCGCGCTGAGCGGGCGGACGCACACGGTCTATACCGGCGTCGCCGTAGAGCGCGGCGGGAAGCGGCGGCTGCACGCCGAGCGCACGGACGTGCGCTTCCGCGCCCTCACGGACGCGGAGATCGCGGCGTATATCGCCACCGGCGAGCCGATGGACAAAGCGGGCGCTTACGGCGCGCAGGGCTATGCGAGCTTATTTGTCGAGCATCTGGACGGCGACTTTTTCAACGTCATGGGTCTGCCGCTCTGCGCGCTCGGAAAACTTTTGAAAGAGCTGGATGTGAGTTTGCTTTGAAGCTGAAACATTATCTTTCCAAATACGGCGTCCGCATCGCGGCGGTCGTGGTCATTCTGGCGCTCATCGCCGTCGCGGTGACGAGCGTCCGCGGCGGGCGCGCCGGTCTCGTGCAGGACAGCGGCGCTTCGCTCCGCGCCCCGGTGCAGAAGGCGGTGGCGTCCGTCCTCGACTGGGTGGAGGGCATTTACGGCTATATCTACGAATACGACCGCATCGTGGAGGAGAACAACGCGCTGAAGGCGGAAAACGCCTCGCTGCGCGAGGAAGCCCGCAATTATGAGGAGCTGGAGGCGGAAAACGCCCGCTTCCGCGAGCTGCTGGACTTTCAGGAAAAGCACAGCGACTTTGACTTGGAGCCCGCGCGCATCATCGGCTGGGATTCGAGCAGCTATACCTCCGCGTTCACCATCAGCAAGGGCAGCGACGCCGGGCTGGAGGTGGGCGACTGCGTCATCACCGAATACGGCGCACTCGTCGGTCAGATCACGGAGCTCGGCGGCGAGTGGGCGACGGTGCGCACCGTCATCGACGTGGACATGGACCTCGGCGCGCTCGTCGGGCGCGACAGCTATGCCTGCGTCGTCACGGGCGAGTTCTCCCTCATGAAGCAGGGCAAAACGCGCCTGACCTATCTCGCCTCCGGCGCCCAGATCTTCGACGGCGACGAGGTTTTGACGAGCGGCAAGGGCGGCTCGTTCCCCGCGGGGCTCTATGTCGGGACGGTCAGCGCCGTCATGAGCGAATCCGGCGGTCAGACGACTTACGGCATCATCGACCCGGCGTGCGACGTGACGCAGCTCTCGCAGGTGTTCATCATCCGGGATTTCGAGATCGTGGAGTGAGGCGCGGAATATGATCTTTCTGGACCTCATCAACCTGAAAAAGATCCGGCGCGCCATCGTCTGCGTGCTCTGCATCATCGCCGCGCTCTGGATCCAGATCATGCTGCTCGCGCGGCTGGACATCGCGGGCGCGAAGCCGATGATCCTGTCGGGACTCGCCGTCGCCTTCGGCTTCTGGCTCGGCGGCGTCTGGGGCGGCTCGCTCGGCATCGTCGCGGGGCTGCTCTATGACCGCTGCTGCACCGGCTCCGCGGCGCTTTATCTCGTGCTTTTCGCCGCCTTCGGCTTCTTCGCCGGCGTGCTGGCGGAATATCTGTTGAACCGCCGGTTTCTGAGCTTTTTTATCCTCTCCGCCGCCGCGCTCGTCGTCACCGCGCTCTGCCAGATCGTCCCGATGTGGCTTTTCCACGACGCCCAGCTCGGTCCCCTGCTCGCCACCGGCGCGAAGCAGACACTCTGGTCCCTGCCGCTGACGGTGCCGGTCTATTTCGCCGCGAAGGGGATCTCGAAGCGGTAAGAAAAGCTTACAACCCTTCAGTCAGCGCTTTGCGCTGACAGCTCCCATTGCACTTCGGGAGCCTTTAAAGGAGACTTCCTATGGAAAAACTCATCCGCCCCGTCCGCCTTGCGGTGATGGGGATCGTCACGGCGGCGCTCGTCGTCGTCGCGGTCATCACGCTCTATAAGCTTCAGGTCGTGGAGGGCCGCGCCTATTACGAGGAAAGCCGCAACAACCAGATCTCGACCCAGCGCGTCAACGCCGCGCGCGGCAGCATCCTGGACCGCTACGGCCGCGTGCTCGTGGAAAACCGCGTCTGCAATAACCTCATCCTCGACGAATCCGCCCTCTTTCCGGACGGCTTGGACGAGACGATCGCCGCCGCGAACGCCACGATCTTGGAGCTCGTGAACACCATCACGGCTTACGGCGACAGCTATACCGACACGCTGCCCATTACGAAGTCGCCGCCGTTTGAATACACGGAGATGACGAGCGCCCAGCGCGTTTTCCTGCGCGCTTACCTGCGCGACAAAAAGCTCGACGAGTCCACCACCGCCGTGGAGCTGCTGGCGTATATGCGCGAGCGCTACGGCATCGACAACAGCTATACCGCGGAGGAGACGCGCATCATCGCCGGCGTCCGCTACGAGATCAACGGCCGCTACAGCTACGGCTTCGCGACCTCGGACTATATCTTCGCCGAGGACGTCAGCATGGACCTCATCACGACGCTGATGGAGAGCGACATCCCCGGCTTCAAGGTCGAGAGCGGCTTCGTCCGCGAATACAACACGAGCTACGCCGCCCACCTGCTCGGCTATGTGGGCCAGATGAGCGAGAGCCAGCTGGAGCAGTACAGCAAGGAGGGCTACTCCAACGACGCGAAGGTCGGACAGTCCGGCGTGGAGCTCGCGTTTGAAAGCTATCTCCACGGCAGCGACGGCGAGCTGCGCGTGACGAGCACGGCGACCGGCGTCGTCACCGACGCGGTGGAGACCACGGCGACCGAGCCCGGCAACCACGTTTATCTCACGATCGACATCGGCTTGCAGGAGGCGGCGGAGAACGCCCTCAGCTCCTATATCACGAGCCAGAACGCCGAGCGCACCGCCGAGCGCGAGGAGATCGAGCAATACGGCGGCGACGAGAGCGACATCAAGCAGCTCATCACCGGCGGCGCAGCCGTCGCCGTGGACGTCAAAACCGGCGAGCCCCTCGCCATTGCGAGCTGGCCGACCTATGACCTCAGCAACTTCCTCGCCGATTACAGCGAGATCGCCGCGGCGGAAAACGACCCGCTCTATAACCGCGCGCTTCAGGCGTCCTACGCGCCGGGCTCCACCTTCAAGCCCTGCACCGCCATCGCCGGACTCGCCGAGCACAAGATCGACACGAGCACCATCATCAAGTGCGAGGGCGTTTACGACAAATACGCCGACATCGGCTACGCGCCGCGCTGCTGGATCTACGGCAAGGGTCTCCACGGCGACCTCGACGTCGTCGGCGCGATCACGAACTCCTGCAACATCTTCTTCTACACCCTCGGCGACTATCTCCAGATCAGCCTCATGGCGAAATACGCCGCCGCCTTCGGACTCGGCGAGAGCACGGGCATTGAGCTGGGCGAGGACACCGGCGTTATGACCACGGACGCTTATTTTCAGGAGAAATACGGCCGCGACGTTTACGCCGGAGAAGCAATTCAGGCGGCGATCGGACAGGCGGAGAGCCACTTCACCCCGCTCCAGCTCGCCGAATACTGCGCCGCCATCGCGAATAACGGCACGCGCCACAGCGCCTCGATCCTGAAAAGCGTGCTGTCCTACGATTTCTCCCGCACGCTCTTTGAGCGCACGCCGGAGGTACTCAGCAGCGTGGAGACGGAGCAGGAATACTTCGACGCGGTCCACGCCGGCATGCGCGGCGTCGTGACGGACCCGATGGCGGGCTCGGTCTACTTTGTCTTTGCCGACGCGCCCTACTCCTGCGCCGCCAAGACCGGCACCGCCCAGACCGGCAAGAACACCGACGACGCCATGTTCATCTGCTACGCGCCCTACGAGGACCCGGAGATCGCCGTCGCGGTCGCCGTGGAAAAGGGCAGCGCCGGCGCCTCCCTCGCCGTCATCGCCCGCAGCATCCTCGACTACTACTTCGCCTTCCGCGACTCCAGCGTAGCGCTGGAAGCCGAGGGCACGCTGCTGAAGTGAGATATAAGCGTTAAGCCTCCCTCGTTCGAGGGAGGCTTGAGCGTGTCAAAGAACTCTGCGAGCTGCGATTTTAAAGGCTCCCGAAGTGCAAGGGGAGCTGGCGCGCGAAGCGCGACTGAGGGGTTGTA
>CAVJGI010000023.1:0-24124 GCA_963649145.1 Ruminococcus bicirculans (ex Wegman et al. 2014)
CGTTTCTTCCATTATACCAGAAACCGGGGCGGTTTGGAAGTTCTTTGACAAGCTGAAACGCAAATGAGAGACCGCCAGAGGCGGTCTCTCATTTGCGTTTTTTTGATAGTCTTTTTTACTCGTTTATGATATGCGGTCTCCCCACAAGATAACCGAAAACCGCCATGACGACGGAGAGAGCTGCGAGGATGGCGAGGGGGAGGGTCCAGCCGGCGGCGTCGAAGAGCTTGCCCATTGCGATGGGACCGACGGCGGCGAGGAGATAGCCCACCGCCTGCGCGAGACCGGAGAGGGAGGCGGCGTCCTGCGCGTCGCGCGTGTGGAGCGGGAAGAGCGTCATCGCGAAGGCGATGCCCGTGCCGGAGGCGAGACCGCCGCTGATGATCGCGGTCCAGAGCCCGGCGGGGTGCTCGGCGAAGATCGTGCCGACCATGCAGACGGCGTAGAGCAGGCTGAGCGCCACGCCCCAGAACGGCAGGCGCTTCGAGCGCGCCGCGATGACCGGGATGGCAAAGGAGCAGGGCACGCCGACGAGCATCAGCGCGCCGTTATAAAAGCCCGCGGTCTGCACGCCGTAGCCCTTGGACTGCAAAATGCTGGAAAACCACGCGACGAGGCAGTAAAACATCATCGCCTGAAGCCCGGTGAACACGGCGATGAACCATGTGAGCTTATCCCGCGCAACGCTGCGGCGCGGCGCGCCGTCCGCTGCCGGGGCTGCGAAGCGCAGGGAACGGCTCGGCAGCCAGACGAGCAGCGCCGCGAGCGCGATGAGCACCCAGACGCAGAGGCTGACGCGCCAGCCGCCGGCAAGCGAGATGGGAACGCTGACACCGCCGGAGATGGTCGCGAAGCCCGCCATAAACGTGGAGTAAAGCCCGGTCATCGGTCCGATGCGGTCCGGGAACTCGGACTTGACAACGCCGGGGAGCAGCACGTTGTTGACGCCGATGCCCGCGCCGACGGCGACGGTGCCGATGAAAAGCCCCGCCGTGCCGCACCAAGAGCGGCAGAGAATGCCGACCACGAGCAGCGCGAGCGAGAGCGTCATCGTTCTGCCCGCGCCGAGCCGGGCGCTGAGCGGTCCGACGACGGCGGAGGCGACCGCAAACGCGAGCAGCGGGATCGTTGTGAGCAGCCCGGCGGCGGCGCTGCCGAGACCGAGGTCGCCCTGAATGGTGCTGACGAGCGGGCCGACGCCCGTGATGGGGGAGCGGAGACAGCAGGCAATCAGGATGACCGCCCAGACGATCTTCGCGCGGGAGCGGGTGTTGGTCTGGTCCATTTTGAAATTACCTCTCTTCTTTCATGTACATGGGATATTTTATAATATAGAGCGGGCACCTGTCAAATGATTTTTTTCGCGCGCGTTGACATTTTTGCCGGGAAATGGTAGGATATGGGCGACTAAAAAAAGGACAGGATGCACAGATTATGGAGTATTTCAAGGACGAGACCGCGCGGGAGACCGAGGACCCGATGGAGGAGGTTTTCCGCAAAAATAAGCGCAGCCGCCGGATCAATCTCATCTTGTTCGTCGTGCTCTTCGCGGGCGTGGCGATCTACAGTCTGGTCGGCGGGCGCAGCGCCGTCACCGCGGTGATCGACGAGGAGCGCTTCGGCGTCACGGCGCTCGACGACACGGAGGTCACGCTCGCCTATGCCGACGTCGCGGCGCTGGAACTGCGCGAGCCGACCTCGGCGCTCGATCGCGGCACGCTCCTCGGCGGCGAGGAGCGCTCCAACTGCTGCTCCGGCGAATTTGAAAACGACGAGTTCGGGCGCTACCGGCTCCATGTGAACCTCGGCGTCGAGCCCTATATCGTCGCAAAAACGGCGGCGGGCGAGGTGCTCGTCTTCAACGCGGAGAGCCCGGAGATCACAGAGCAGATCTTCGCGGAGATCGAAAAGAGGATCCCTTAAAAAATTTTTTCCAGCGGTTTTTCCGCCGCGTGCGCGCATACTAAGCACATAAATCAGTGTTAAGGAGGCGCGGCGCGATGGAGGACCGGCTTTGGGAGCTGTTCTGCGAGACGGGGGACCCGATGGGCTACCTCCTGCTCTGCGCGGAGCGGGAGCGGGAGGCGCGGCAGACCGCGGGTCCCGTTCCGGCGTAACGAGGTTTACATAATATGTATCAGACCACAAAAGCCCTCGTTCTGCGCGAGGTGAAATACAAGGAAGCCGACAAGATCCTGACCGTGCTGACGGAGCGGGACGGCAAGCGCACGGTCAAAGCGCGCGGCGCGCTGCGCAAGGGATGCAAATTCGGCGCGGCGGCGGAGGCGCTTTGCTATTCGGAGATGACGCTCTTCGGCTCCGCCGGAAAATGGAGCATCAACGAAGCGGAGACGATCGAGCAGTTTCTCCCCCTGCGCGCCGACATCGGACGGCTCGCGCTCGCGAGCTATTTCGCCGAGGTGCTCGAAGCCGTCAGCGACGAGGAGAGCCCGAACCCGGAGCTGCTCCAGCTCGGACTGAACAGCCTCTATGCGCTCAGCCGCGAGCTTTACCCGCCGGAGCATATCAAGGCGGTGTTCGAGCTGAAGGTGCTCTGTCTCTCCGGCTTCGAGCCCCAGCTTGCCGACTGCCCCGCCTGCGGCGGGGAGCCGCTCGAACCGATGCTCTCGCTGCGCGGCGGCTCGGTCTACTGCCGAAGCTGTCCGCCCGGCGCGCCGGGGCTCTCGCTGCCGCTTGAACGCGAGGCGCTGGACGCTATGCGCTATATCGTTGCGGCGGAGCCGAAGCGCATCTTCGCCTTCCGCATCCCGGAATCGGCGGAGCGGAGCCTCGGCGCAGCGTGCGAGGCGTATCTGGACGCGCAGCTTGAGCGCGGTTTCCGGACGCTGGATT
The DNA here is from genome assembly GCA_963649145.1 of Ruminococcus bicirculans (ex Wegman et al. 2014). Taxonomy (GTDB): domain Bacteria; phylum Bacillota; class Clostridia; order Oscillospirales; family Oscillospiraceae; genus SVKR01. The sequence continues at coordinate 2,854 of CAVJGI010000023.1, forward strand.
ACTATAAGAGTCTCAAGCTTTGACCCCCCTAAGAAATAACAGAGGATAATCGCGAATATGGATATGTATGAAAAATCACTTCTGACGCTGGAGCTGCCCGCGGTGCTGGAGCTGCTCGCGGCGGAGGCGAGCAGCGACGCGGCGAAGGCGCTCTGCCGTGCGCTGCGTCCGGCGGACCACGCCGGGGAGGTGCGCCGCCGTCTGGGTGAGACGAGCGCTGCCAAGGCGATGATGGTGCTGCGCGGCGCGCCGGGCTTTTCCGGCGTCAAGGACGTGCGCAGCGCGCTCTCCCGCGCGGATATGGGCGGCGTTCTGAACACGCGTGAGCTGCTGGACGTCGCCGCGCTGCTCCACTGCGCGCGCACCGTGCGCGCTTACGGCGAGGGCGACGAGAGCGGCCGCACGGAGCTCGGCGGGCTGTTCCGCTCGCTCGCGAGCAACAAATATCTGGAGGAGCGCATCACGACCGCCATTTTAGGCGAGGACGAGATCGCGGACGCCGCGAGCCCGGAGCTCGCCGACCTGCGGAGAAAGCTGCGCGTCGCGAACGCCAAGGTGCGCGAGGCGCTTCAGAAGATCATCTCCTCCCCGGCTTACTCCAAGGCGCTTCAGGATTCGCTCATCACGACGCGCTCGGACCGCTACGTCGTGCCCGTCAAGGCAGACCACAAGGCGGAGATCCCCGGACTGGTCCACGACGTGTCCGCCTCCGGCGCGACGGTGTTCGTCGAGCCGATGGCGGCGGTCAAGGCGAATAACGAGATCCGCGAGCTCAAAGCCAAGGAAAAGCTGGAGATCGAGCGCATCCTCGGTCTGCTCAGCGCCGAGTGCGCCTCCTTCCGGGAGGACATCGACTGTTCGTTCCGCCTGCTCGTGGAGCTGGACGTCATTTTCGCGAAGGCGAAGCTCAGTTACGCGATGGACGCCGACGAGCCGAAGCTCTCCGACCGCACGCTCACGCTGCGCCGCGCGCGGCACCCGCTGCTGCCCAAGGGCACGGCGGTGCCCATCGACGTGACGCTCGGCGGCGAATTTGACACGCTGGTCATCACCGGACCCAACACCGGCGGCAAGACCGTCTCCATCAAGACGATGGGCTTACTCTCCGTCATGGCGCTCTGCGGGCTCCATATTCCCGCGGCGGACGGGAGCTGCGTGCCGCTTTTCTCCCGCGTCCTCGCGGATATCGGCGACGAGCAGAGCATCGAGCAGAGCCTCTCGACCTTCTCGGCGCATATGAAAAACATCGTCGACATCTTGGATGAGTGCGGCGAGGGCTCGCTCATCCTCTTCGACGAGCTCGGCGCGGGCACGGACCCGGTCGAGGGCGCGGCGCTCGCCATCTCCGTCATCGAACGCGCGCGGCAAAGCGGCGCGCTCATCGCCGCGACGACCCACTACGCGGAGCTGAAGGTCTACGCCACGACCTCCGCCGGCGTCCAGAACGCGAGCTGCGAGTTCGACGTGGAGACCCTGCGCCCGACTTACCGGCTGCTCATCGGCATTCCCGGCAAGAGCAACGCCTTTGCCATCTCCCGCCGCCTCGGTCTGCCGGAGGATGTCATCGACGACGCGCGCAGCCGCGTCAACGCGGACAGCGCGAGCATGGAGGAGGTCCTCGAACAGCTCGAACGCCAGCGGCAGGAGCTGGAGAAGGAGAAGACCGAGATCGACATAAAGCTCCGCGCCGCGGAGGAAAACGTGAAAAAGTCCGCCCAGCTCAAAGCCGAGCTCTCCGTCCGGCTCGAAAAGGCGGACCAGAAGGCGCGGCGCGAGGCGCAGCAGATATTGGACGACGCGCGGCGGCAGGCGGAAGCGGTGTTCGACGAGCTCGACCGTATCCGGCGGCTGGAGGACAAAAATCAGGACCACCGCGAGGTGAACGAAGCGCGCGCCGCACTGCGCCGCGAGATGAACGAGGCGGACGACCGCCTCGCGGCGAAGTTCGACGCGGCGGAGCCGGAGAAAAAGAGCGCGCGGCCCCTGCGTGTCGGCGACACGGTGGAGATCAAGTCCATGGGCATCAAAGCCACGGTGCTCTCCATCACGCCGGACCGGACGCTTCAGCTTCAGGCGGGCGTTCTGAAGGTCAGCGCGAAGGAGGACGAGGTGCTGCTCATCGAGGGCGCGAAGGTGGACTTCAGGCCCGTGGCGGAAAAGGCGACGGCGGCGCTGCGCACGATGAGCGTGCCGAAGGAGCTGGACCTGCGCGGACAGATGCGCGACGAGGCGCTTTTGGCGCTCGACCGCTATCTGGACAGCGCGGTGATGGCGAAGCTCCAGACCGTCACGATCATCCACGGAAAGGGCACCGGCGCGCTGCGTCAGGCGGTCCAGACCGCCCTGCGGAGCAACCGCCTTGTCAAGAGCTTCCGCAACGGGACCTTCGGCGAGGGCGAAATGGGCGTCACCATCGTGGAACTGCGCTAAATCGGCAGAGCAGGAAACGCGAAAAAACTGTGGAAAGCGACAAAAGCGTGAAAAAATATTGACGCTCACGCAAACATTTGATAAAATAAGAAGTAAGCACGGGGACTTTATTTTTCCAAACAAAGAAGGAGCGAGGGAACCATGGTCGTTAAAGCCGTTACCATCACGAATCAGGTCGGTCTGCACGCAAGACCCGCAACGTTTTTCATTCAGAAGGCCAACGAGTTTCGTTGCAGCATCTGGGTCGAGAAGGATGACCGCAAGGTGAATGCCAAGAGTCTGCTGGGTGTTCTGTCCCTCGGCATCGTCTGCGGCACCACCATCAACATCATCGCCGACGGTCCGGACGAGGAGCTCGCGGCGGACACGCTGGCGGAGCTTGTCAACTCCAAGTTCGAGGAGTAAGACCGCCGCAGCGCTTTTTTACTCCAACACCGAAAAGGGCGTGTAACCGAGCCAAGGTTTACACGCCCTGAATTTTTATGAGCGGAAAGAAGTCAGCAGCCATTATGTCCAGAACAAGAGCCATTTTTGAAATTCTTCTCTGCGCCGCGCTTTGGAGCATCGCGGGGATCTTTATGAAGCTTATCCCGTGGTCCGGCTTCGTCATCGCCGGGCTGCGCAGCGCCGTGGCGGGCGCGGTGATGGGCGTTTATATGCTTGCCCGCCGCCAGAAGCTTACTTTTTCCAAGCGCAGCGTGCTCGGCGGCGTGATGCTCGCCGTCGTGCTGACCTGCTTTTCCGTCGCGAACAAGCTCACCACCGCGGCGAACGCCATCGTGCTCCAGTTCACGAGCCCGATCTGGCTGATGCTGCTCTCCGCGGCATTTCTGCATAAGCGCTTCACCCGCGCGGATATCGCCGCCGCGGTGCTGACGTTTTTCGGCATCGCGCTCTTTTTTGCCGACGGTCTCGCCGCGGGGCGGACGGCGGGCAACTGCGTCGCGCTCTTAGCCGGACTCGCCTTCGGCTGCTACTATATCTGCCTCAGCGAGGGCGGCGACGCGGAGCGCTCCAGCTCCGTCGTCATCGGCAACGCGCTGACCTTTCTGGTCGGCGTGCCGTTCCTGTTTACCACGCAGCCGGTGTTCACGGCGCAGTCCGTGGGGCTCATCTTGCTGCTTGGCGTCGTGCAGCTCGGCGTACCTTATGTGCTGCTCGCGCGCGCGTCCGGGTATTGCCCGCCGCTCGTCTGCTCGCTGCTCGGCGCGCTCGAACCGCTGCTGAACCCCGTCTGGGTCGCGATCTTTGACGGCGAAACGCCCGGTCCACTCGCGCTTGCAGGCGCGGCGGTCGTCATCGTGACGATCACGGTCTGGTGCGTCCGCGGCGGGAAGGGGAAGAAGGAGCCGGTATGATCTTAGACGAGCTGCGCGAAAAGGCAAACCGCCTCCCGCTGCTGCCGGGAGTCTATCTTATGCGCGACGCGGAGGGCACTGTCATCTATGTCGGCAAAGCCAAAAAGCTGAAAAACCGCGTCAGCAGCTATTTCCACGGCGAGCACTTGCCCAAGGTCGCCGCCATGGTCGACCACGTGGCGGACTTTGAGGTCGTGGTCGTGAACTCGGAGTTTGAGGCGCTGATGCTCGAAAACTCGCTCATCAAGCGCCACATGCCGCACTACAACATCCTCCTGCGGGACGATAAGGGCTATCCCTTCGTGCGGCTCGATATGCGGGAGGAATACCCGCGCTTTTCGGTCGTGAAGGCCCCAAAGGACGACGGGGCGAAGTATTTCGGACCCTTCGGCGGGCGCGGCACGACCTTTGACATCCTCGCGACGCTGCAAAAGGCGCTCTCGCTGCCGACCTGCTCGCGCCGCTTTCCGCGCGATATCGGGCGCGAGCGCCCCTGCCTGAACTTCCAGATGGGGCTCTGTGCGGGCTACTGCCGCCCGGAGACGGACCCGGCAGAATACCGCCGGAGCATGGAGCAGGCGGCGATGGTCCTCTCCGGCCGCAGCGCGGAGCTGAAGCAGGCGCTGACGGAGCAGATGGAGCAGGCGGCGGAGGAGCTGCGCTTCGAGCAGGCGGCGCTTTACCGCGACCGCCTCCGCGCGGTCGAGAATCTCGGCAACCGCCAGAAGGTCATCGCCACCGCCTTTGCGGACACGGACGCCGTCGGCTTTTTCCGCGGCGCGAAGACCTGCTTCGCCGTGCTGCACTACAGCGAGGGCAGTCTCGCGGGCAAGGACTTCACGATCGTGGACGAGCCGCTGGAGACGGACGGCGAGGCGGTCGAGCGCTTCCTCTGCCAGTATTACGCCCGCCGCGGCAGCGCGGCGAAAACGGTGCTGCTGCCCGTGGAGGTGGAGGACGCCGAGGCGCTCGAAAAGCTGCTCAGCGAAATGGCGGGACGCCGCGTCCGCGTCTCAACGCCCCAGCGCGGCGACCGCGCCGCCCTGACGGAGACGGCGTGCCTGAACGCCCGCGAGGAGGTCCAGCGCGCGCTGACCGCCGCCCAGCGGCGCAGCAAGACGCTCGAATGGCTGCAAAAGGCGCTCAGCTTGCCGACGCTCCCGCGGCGCATCGAAGCCTTCGACATCTCCAATACGGGCTCCTTCGGCGTCGTCGCCGCGATGACCGTGTTTGTCGACGGAAAGCCGCTCAAGCGCGATTACCGGAAGTTTAAGATGAAGACCGTCGACGGGCAGGACGATTACGGCTCCATGCACGAGGCGGTGCTCCGCCGCTTTGCCCGCTGCGTGGAGGGCGACGAAAAGTTCGCCGAGGTCCCGGACCTGCTGCTCATCGACGGCGGCGACGTCCACGCGGCGACCGCCGAGCGCGCGCTCGCGGAGCTGGGGCTCACGCTCCCGGTCTGCGGCATGGTCAAGGACGACCATCACCGCACCCGCGCGCTCATCACCTCCGACGGCCACGAGATCGGCATCGTCGGCAATCAGGCGGTGTTTTCCTTCATCGGCACCATTCAGGAGGAGACCCACCGCTTCACCATCGAGTACCACCGCTCGCTGCGCTCCGCGACGATCGGCTCCACGCTCGACAAGATCCCCGGCGTCGGCGAAAAGCGCCGGCAGGCGCTGCTGAAGCATTTCCGCAGCGTCGGCGCGGTCCGCGCGGCAAGCGCGGAGCAGCTCGCCGCCGTTGTTCCGAAAAGCACCGCGCAGGCGGTCTACGATTATTTCCATCCCGAAGAAAGCGAGGAAAGCGAGACATGCGAGTAATCACGGGCTCCGCCCGCGGGCGGAAGCTGAAGACCCCGGCGGGCTTTGACATCCGCCCCACCACCGATCAGGTGAAGGAGGCGATCTTCAATATCTGCCAGTTCGACGTGGAGGGCAGACGCGTGCTGGACTTATTCGGCGGCACGGGACAGCTCGGCATCGAGGCGAAAAGCCGCGGCGCGGCGAGCGTGGACATCCTCGACAATGCGCGGGAGAGCGTGAAGCTCATCCGCGAAAACGTCGCCTCCACGGGGCTCGACATCCGTGTGCAGCAGTGCGACGCCATCGCCTTTCTGCGCTGCTGCGGGCAGTATGACCTCGTTTTCGTCGATCCGCCCTATGACAGCTCTCTTGCGGAAATCGCCGTAAAAACGATGAAAGAGTTTGACATCCTCGCAGAAGGTGGTATAATCATCTGTGAGACCCGCGCGGACACCACGCTGCCGGAGCCCGGCGCGCCCTACAAAAAGCGCCGCGAATACCGCTACGGCAAGGTGAAACTGACGACCTTTATAAAGGAAACCTGAAATATGGCTACTGCAATTTACGCCGGCAGCTTCGACCCCATCACGCTGGGGCATCTGAACATCATCCGCCGCGCGGCAAGAATCTTCGACACCGTCGTCGTCTGCGTGATGGTCAACAGCGCGAAGGTCCCGATGTTCACGCGCGAAGAGCGCGTGGATCAGGTCCGCCGCGTCGTGAAGCGCTTCCACAACGTGCAGGTGGACACCTCGGACAAGCTGCTCGCGGAATACGCGAAGCAGTATGATAACGCCGTGCTCCTGCGCGGCCTGCGCGCTGTGTCGGACTTTGAGTCCGAGACCCAGATGGCGCTTGTGAACAAAAAACTGGTCCCCAATCTGGACACTGTTTTCCTGACGAGCTGCGAGAAATACACTTATATCAGCTCCTCCGTCGTGAAAGAAATGGCGCGCTACGGCTGCGACCTGCGCAAGTTCGTTCCGATGGAGATCTTGGACGACGTGATCGAGAGAGCGAAAAAGAGAGAGGAGTAAGATCGACCCGTGGAAAACGATGTTCTGGAACTGATCGAAATGCTTTACACCATGGTCACGGAGGCATGGGGCGTTCCCCTTGGGAACGAAAAGTGCATCGTCGAGCGCGACAAGGTGCTCAACCTGCTCGACGAGATCAAGGCGCAGCTCCCGACCGAGCTGGCGGAGGCAAAGCGCCTCGTCAGCGCCCGCGACGAATTTATCAACTCCGCCCGCGCCAACGCGGACACCATCCGCAAGACCGCGGAGGACCGCGCGAAGGAGCTCGTGGAGGAGCAGGAGATCGTCCGCGCTAGCAAACTGCGCAGCAACGAGATCCTGACCGCCGCCGAAAGCCGCACGCGCGAGCTTTACCGCGTCGCGAACAGCTACGTGGACGACGCCCTGCGCCGCACGGAGGAGGCGATCAACTCCGCGCTCAGCGAGGTGAAGCAGTCCCGCGCCAACTTCCGCTCCGCGGCGGGCAATATGAAGAGCGCCGCCCCCACTACGGCACAGGTGGAGCACGTGAGCGAGCAGGACTTCGCGGACTGAGCAGGACATAAAACCGAATACATACCGAATACATTATGTAAACGCAGCGCCGGCGCGCTGAGACTCCGCCGGCGCTGCGATTTTTGTCTCCCCACAAGGTTTTGTGGGGATTTTTTGATTTTCCCCGCCGGAACACAAGAAGTTGGCGGGGGAGCGGGGGCTGGAAAAAACTGGAAGCAAAAAAGCGAAAAATTCCGGAAAAATGTGCTTGCATTTTTTATGTCTACCGCTTATAATAAAACCACGCCGTGGGGCAAAGTGGTGTAAAGTGCATCGTTTTCCCACGAACGTGGAAGCGAAGCCCAAAATTTGCGCGAAAGGGGAGACAGGACAGGCATGACCGGCGAATATCAGCACAATCTGGACGCCAAGGGCCGTCTTTTCATCCCCGCAAGACTGCGCGAGGAGCTCGGCAACGTGTTTTACGTCACGCTCAGCATGGACCGCTGCCTCTCCGCCTATAATTCCGAGAGCTGGCAGACCTTCTCCGACAAGGTCAACGCCATGCCTTACGTCAAGCAGCGCAAGATGCGCCCGCTTTTCGCTTACGCCGCGCGCTGCGAGCTCGATGCGCAGGGTCGCATCCTCATTCCGCAGAATCTGCGCGACTTCGCCGGACTGACCAAAAACGTGACGGTCGTCGGCTGCAATAACCACGCGGAGCTCTGGGACAGCGACGCTTGGGCGGAGCTGAACGCGATCGAGACAACGCCGGAGAACATCGCCGCCGTGATGGAGGAGCTGGAGTTCTGATATGGAATTGAAGCATTATTCCGTGCTGCTCAATGAGTGCATCGAGGCGCTGAACATCCGTCCCGATGGCATTTACGTGGACGGCACGCTCGGCATGGGAGGCCACTCCGAGCAGATCGCAAAGCGCCTGACCACCGGGCGGCTCATCGCGATCGACCGCGACGAGATGGCGCTTGGCCGCGCACAGGAGCGCCTTGCGCCCTACGCTGATCGCATCACCTTTGTCCACGGAAACTTCCGCGACCTGCCCCAGCTGCTCGCCGACGCCGGCGTTGCCGGCGCGGACGGCATGCTCTTTGACCTTGGCGTCTCCTCGCCCCAGCTCGACAACCCCGAACGCGGCTTTTCCTATATGGCGGACGCCCCGCTCGATATGCGCATGGACCGCAGCGAGGGGATCACGGCGTGGTTCATCGTGAACAAATGGCCGGAGGAGAAGCTCAAGCGCATCCTCTACGATTTCGGCGAGGAACGCTATGCCCCCCGCATCGCACAGGCGATCGTCAGGCGGCGCGAGACCGCGCCGATCGACACGACGCTGGAGCTCGTGGACGTCATCCGCTCCGCCATGCCCGCCGCCGCGCTGCGCGAAAAGCAGCACCCGGCAAAGCGGAGCTTTCAGGCGATCCGCATCGCCGTGAACGATGAGCTCGGCTCCGTCAGCGAGCTGCTCGACCACGCGGTGGACCTGCTGAACCCCGGCGGACGGCTCGCGGTCATCTCCTTCCACTCGCTGGAGGACCGCATCGTGAAAAACGCCATCGCCTCGCGCGAGCACGGCTGCACCTGCCCGCGGGAGTTCCCGGTCTGCACATGCGGCTTCGTGCAGACGCTCCGGAGCGTAACGCGCAAGCCCATCCTGCCTTCGCCGCAGGAGCTGGAGGAGAACCCGCGCTCCCGCAGCGCCAAGCTGCGCGTCGCGGAGCGGGTATAAAGAAAGACAAACCACATGTTTTCGATAAATTCGGAGAAAGGAAGATAAAAAATGGCAGCGGCTGCATCGGCAAAATACGGACAGGGCGTGGTTTACGGCTCCCTCGCGTATGATTTCAACAATCCGGAGCTCTATCCGGAGGAATATAGCCGCCCCCAGACCCCGGCGGCGCGCCCCCAGACCCAGACGCAGACCCGCGTCCGCACCCGCGCAAAGACCGCGGCGCGCACGAAGCAGGGCATCGCCCCGACCGCCATTTTAGGCGGACTCGTAGCGGCATTCCTGCTCATCACGGGCATTCTGGCGCAGGTCCAGCTCTTCAGCGTCGCGGACAGCGCCGTGGAGCTCGAACAGCAGCTCGCGGAGCTGGAGCAGCAGCAGGCGAAGCTCAAGATCGCCTACGAGAGCGCCTTCAACCTTGCGGAGATCGAGGATTACGCCGTGTCCTCCCTCGGCATGCAGAAGCCGAAGGCGGATCAGGTTTATTATATCGACACCTCCTCGCCGGACAAGGCGGTCGTCGTCGCCCAGAGCGAAGGCGAGAGCCTCATCGACCGCGCGGCGGACTTCCTCTCCGGACTCGGCGCATATTTCGGATAAGCCCCGGCGTATCATGAGAAAAACAGCAGGTCCGACTTAACCCCTTCAGCGAATAACAGGAGCTTTGAATCTTATGGCAGATAAACGCAGCGAAAAGCGGACAAATTCCGCGCCCAATCAAAGAATGCTCCGCCGCACACTCGTCCTTCTTGGAGTGTGCGGCATTGCTGCATTTTTAGTCCTCGGCGCGCGGCTCTTTAAATTGCAGATCGTGGACCACGAGCGCTATGAATCCGCCGCCATTTCCCAGCAGGTGCGCGAAACGACGGTGGACTCCGGGCGCGGCACGATCTATGACCGCAACATGATGATCCTCGCGAAAAGCGCGACGGCGGACACGATCTATATCTCCCCGGCGGAGATCGTGATGTATAACGAGGACCCCGTGCTCATCGCGCGCGAGCTCTCCGCGATCCTCGACGTCGATTACGGCAAGATCATGGAGATGACGCAGGACACCAAGAGCTGGTATAAGACCGTGGCGCGCAAGGTGGAGCAGGATGTCTCCGACAAGGTGCGCGAATTTAAGAACGAATATGACCTCAAGGGCGTCAAGATCGAGACCGACTCCAAGCGCTATTACCCCTACGGCTCGCTCGCGAGCCACGTCATCGGCTTCGTTGGCTACGAAAACAGCGGTCTTGCCGGGCTGGAGCTCCAGCTCGACAGCGTGTTGACCGGCTCCGCCGGCCGCATCGTCCGCGCGAAAAACGCTTACGGCACCGATATGCTCTACACGAAGTATGAGGACTATTACGACGCCGAGGACGGCTACAGCGTTGTCACGACGATCGACACGACCATCCAGTATTACCTCGAAAAGCATCTGACGCAGGCGGTCGCCGATTACGGCGTACAGAACGGCGCGGCTGCCATCGCGATGGACGTCAACACCGGCGAGATCCTCGGCATGGTCTCGCTCGATAACTTCGACTGCAACAACTATCAGGAGGTCAGCGACCGCGTCAAGGAAAAGATGGCGGAGAGCGCCGACGAGACCGTGCGCGAGACCATTTTCAATCAGGCGCAGAAGGCGCAGTGGCGCAACAAGGCGGTCGAGGACAGCTATGAGCCGGGCTCCACGTTCAAGCCGCTGACTGTCGCCATGGCGCTCGAAGAGGGCGTCGTCGACGCGGAGAGCAGCAGCTTTTACTGCGGCGGCTTCATTCAGGTCGTCGGCGATCAGGGCGAGGACGGACGTCACTGCTGGAAGCGCGAGGGCCACGGCAGCCAGACCCTGACCCAGAGCTTACAGCACTCCTGCAACGTTGCGATGATCCAGATCGCCCAGAAGATCGGCGCGAGCAAATTCTATGACTACGTGGACGCCTTCGGGCTGCGCGAGACGACCGGCATTGAGCTGAGCGGCGAGGCAAGCAGCATCTGGTGGAGCGACGCCGTGTTTGAAGACCCCTATAACCAGACCCAGCTCGCCGCGGCGAGTTTCGGTCAGACCTTCAACATCACCCCGCTCCAGCTCGTGCGCGCGATGAGCGCCGTCGTGAACGGCGGCTATCTGATGCAGCCTTATCTCGTGAAGGCGGTCATCGACAGCGAGGGCAACACCGTCTCCAAGACGGAGCCGACCGTGCTGCGGCAGGTCATCAGCGAGGAGACGAGCAAGACCATGTGCTCCATTTTAGAGCAGGTCGTCTGCGACAAGGTGGAGGGCACCGGCAAAAACGCCTACGTCGCCGGCTACCGCATCGGCGGCAAGACCGGAACCTCGACGGACACGGTCCTTGAGGTCGGCGGACAGAAAAAATACATCGTCTCCTTCATCGGCGTCGCGCCGATGGACGATCCCCAGATCTGCATCCTCGTCCTGCTCGATAACCCGGACGAGAGCTGCGGCACGGCGGTCTCCGGCGGCGCCATGGGCGCGCCGACCGTCGGCAACATGATGGCGGATATCCTGCCTTACCTCGGCGTGGACGCCGAGTACACGGAGGCGGAGCTCGCGAACCTCGACCGCAGCGTTCCGGACCTCACGGGTCTCACGGTCGAGGAGGCGAAGGAGCAGCTCGCCGCGATGGGCCTCAGCTTCCGCACCTACGGCGCGGGCACGACCGTCACGATGCAGCTCCCGGCGGCAAACTCCGTCGTCGCCGCCCAGAGCCAGATCGTGCTCTACGCCGACGCGACGCCGCCCGACGAGATGACGGAGGTCCCGGACCTCACGGGTCTGACCTACGACATCGCGCGCCAGCGCCTCGGCTATGAAGCGCTCTTCATCAACACGTCCAGCCACTCCGTGACGGACTCCCAGAGCGTCGTCGTCTCCCGCCAGAGCGTCGAGCCCGGCACCAAGGTGCCTTACGGCACGGTCATCGAAGTGGGGCTTGTGGATACGGACTACAACGCCTCGGCTCGTAACTAATTTCAGACTTCAATTTTTCCCAAGCGAAGGGAGGAACAAGACTATGAAACTGAAGGACCTTTTGCAGGACGTCGCCGTCACCGCGATGACGGCGGACCCGGAGACGGAGATCGGCGGCGTCAGCTACGATTCCCGCAAAACGCAGTCCGGCGACCTTTTCGCCGCCGTCGTGGGCTATGAGAGCGACGGCCACCGCTTTATCCCCGCCGCCGTCGCCGCCGGAGCCGCTGCGGTGCTCTGCCAGACGCCGCCGGAGGGCGACGTGCCTTACGTGCAGGTGGAAAATAGCCGCGCCGCGCTCGCGCTCGTCTCCGCCGCGTGGTTCGGTCATCCGGCGAAGGAGATGCAGATCATCGGCGTCACCGGAACGAGCGGCAAAACGACCTCCACGCTGCTCATCAAGCATGTTTTAGAGGAAGCCCTCGGCGCAAAGGTCGGGCTCATCGGCACGAATGCGAACATGATCGGCGCGGCGGAGGAACCCGCCGAGCGCACGACGCCGGAGAGCTATGAGCTTCAGGAGCTCTTCCGCCGCATGGCGGACGCCGGCTGCACCCACGTCGTGATGGAGGTCTCCTCCCACGCCCTCGTGCTGGACCGCGTCGCGGGCATCCACTTTGCCGCGGCGGTCTATACGAACCTCTCGCAGGACCATCTTGACTTCCATGGTACAATGGAAGCGTATGTCGAGGCAAAGTCGCGCCTTTTCTCCCGCTGCTCCCGCGCGGTCATCAATCTGGACGACAAATGGGGCGGCTATATGATAGAGCACGCCGACTGCCCGGTGCTGACCTATTCCATCGACCGCAACGAGGCGGACCTCGTCGCAAAGGACGTAAAGCTCCTGCCGGACCGCGTGAAGTTCTGCGCCGTCACGATCGGGGACATCCAGCGCGTCGAGCTCAAAATTCCCGGACGCTTTTCCGTTTATAACGCGCTGGACGTGCTCGCGTGCGCGATGTCGCTCGGCATTCCGCTGGAGCGCGCCGCCGCCGCGCTGGGCTCTGCCCACGGCGTAAAAGGCCGCGTGGAGACCGTTCCGACGGACGGGGACTATACGATCCTGATCGACTACTCCCACAAGCCGGACGCGCTCGAAAACGTGCTCCGCACCGTGCGCGAGACCTCGCCGGGCCGCGTCGTGGCGCTTTTCGGCTGCGGCGGGGACCGCGACCGCACGAAGCGCCCTGTCATGGGGAGAATCGCGACGGAGCTTGCCGATTTCACCATCGTCACCTCCGATAACCCCCGCACGGAGGACCCGGACGAGATCATCCGCGAGATCGTCGCCGGCTGCACCGGCGGCAAAAAGCACTTTATCGCCATCACGGACCGCGTGAAGGCGATCAAATACGCCATCGAAAACCACCGCCCCGGCGACGTGATCGTCCTCGCGGGCAAGGGACATGAGACCTATCAGGAGATAAATCATGTCAAGCACCACCTCGACGAGCGCGAGGTCGTCGCGGAAATACTGGAGAGAAGAAGGAAACAAAAATGACGCTGAAACTGATCCTGTCGTTCGTCATCGGCTTTGCCGTGAGCGCGCTTGTGGGCGCGTGGCTCGTGCCGTTCCTGCGCCGCATCAAGGCGGGGCAGTCCATCAAGGAGATCGGCCCGACATGGCACCGCAGCAAGGAGGGCACGCCGACGATGGGCGGGCTGATGTTCATCGCCGCGGTGACGGCGGTCTGCCTGACCGTCGGCTGGCCCAGTATGGCGAAGGGCGATTACAGCCATATTTTCGTGCTCATCTTCGCCCTGATCTACGGCGCGATCGGCTTTCTGGACGATTTTGAAAAGCTCAAGCACAAGCAGAACCTCGGACTCACGGCGCGGCAGAAATTCCTGCTCCAGCTCGCCGTCGCCGTCGCGTTCATCTACCTGCTGAAGCTCTTCGGACTGCTCAAGGTCAGCGAAACGCCCCACTGCATCGACGTTTACGTCCCGTTTTTCAACGTCACCTTCGCCTTGAACGAGGTGCTTTACGTCATCTTCGCCGCCTTTGTCATCGTCGGCACGGTCAACGCCGTGAACATCACGGACGGCGTGGACGGGCTCGCGACGGGCACGAGCCTGCCGGTCTTCATTTTCTACACCGCGCTCTGCTTCTTCTGGGGGCAGAAATACCTCGGACTCGGCATTTTCGCGAGCGGCATGACCGGCGCGCTGATGGGCTTCCTGCTCTATAACTTCAACCCCGCCAAGGTGTTTATGGGCGACACGGGGAGCCTGTTTTTAGGCGGCGCGGTCGTTGCAATGGCGTTTGCTTACGATATGCCGCTCATCCTCATCACCCTCGGCATCGTCTATCTCTGGGAGACGCTCTCGGACATTATTCAGGTGACCTATTTCAAGCTCAGCCACGGCAAGCGCGTTTTCAAGATGGCGCCGTTCCACCACCACCTCGAAATGGGCGGCTGGACGGGCAAGAAGTGGAAGGAGAAGGAGCTTTTCGCGCTCTTCACCTTCGTCTCCGCCGTGTTCGCGGTGCTGAGCTTCTGGGGGATCTTTGACCGCTTTTAACACCGCTTTTTCCCTTGGAGGGGACTGCTATGGATTATAACGAAAACCGCCTTGCGGACTATACGGACGATTCCGGCATCGGCCGCGGCAGCATCGACGTGCCTTTCCTGCTGCTGACGCTGCTGCTGCTGACCATCGGCGTCGTGATGGTGCTCTCCGCGAGCTTTGCGCGCGCTTATTATTCGAGCTTCACGAAGCACACGGCGACTTATTTCTTCACGCGCCAGCTGCTCTTCGCGGCGGTCGGCGTCGCCATCATGATCATCGCCTCGCGCTTTCCCATCGGCTTTTACCGCCGCTTTTCCGGCGTTATCCTGCTCTTTGCGGGCGTCATGCTGCTGCTCGTGCTCGTCGGCGGCAAGCGCGTCAACGGCGCGCGCCGCTGGTTCGAGGTCGCGGGCGTCAAGTTCCAGCCCTCCGAGATCGCGAAGATCGCCGTCATTTTGTTCGACGCGCAGCTCATCTGCCGCTTCAAGAACAAAATGGGCACCTTTAAGTACGGCGTCCTGCCCTTCGCGGCGGTCGCCGCCGTCATCATCGGACTGCTGGTTTTAGAGCCCCACTTTTCCGCCTCCATCATCATCGTGCTCATCACTGCGACGATGATGTTCCTCGGCGGAACGCGGCTTATTTGGTTCGGCGCGGGGCTCGGCGCGGTCGGGCTGCTGGGTGCGATCGTCCTCACCGCCACGGACTACACCTCCGACCGCATCACCGCGTGGCTCGACCCCTTCGCGGACACGAGCGACACGGGCTACCAGATCGTCCAGAGCCTTTACGCCGTCGGCAGCGGCGGCTTCAGCGGGCTCGGTCTCGGCAACAGCCGCCAGAAGTACCTTTATCTGCCGGAGGAGCACAACGACTTCATCTTCGCCGTCGTCTGCGAGGAGCTCGGCTTCATCGGCGCGGCGCTCATTCTGGCGCTCTTCGCGCTGCTCATCTGCCGCGGTTTTTATCTCGCGATGCACTGCCGCGACCGCTACAGCGCGCTCGTCTGCGCGGGGATCACGGCGCTGCTGGCGTTTCAGGAGATCCTGAACGTCGCCGTCGTCACAAATCTCATCCCCTGCACGGGCATTTCGCTGCCGTTTTTCTCTTACGGCGGCACCGCGCTGCTCATCCAGCTCGCCGAAATGGGGGTCATCCTATCCATCTCGCGCGACATTCCGGAGAAAAAATTCATCCGCCCGAAGCGCAAAATTTCGCGCACGCCGCAGGAGTAGGGAGGCGCAGTGAAATGAAATTCATCTTTGCCTGCGGAGGCACCGCGGGCCATATCAACCCGGCGCTCGCCGTGGCGAGCCGTCTGCGCGAAGCCGTGCCGGACGCGGAATTTTTGTTCATCGGCGCGCAGGGGATGATGGAGACGGAGCTCGTCCCGCGGGAGGGCTACCCGATCCGCACCGTGGAGATCAGCAACCTAAGCCGCAGTCTCTCGCTCGCGGGGCTGAAGCACAACCTCCACACGGCGAAGACCGTCCTGACCGCGACGAGGGCGGCGAAGGCGATCATCCGCGACTTTGCCCCCGACGCCGTTATCGGCACGGGCGGCTACGTCTGCTACCCCGCGCTCCGCGCCGCCCACGAGCTCGGCATCCCGACGCTGGTCCACGAATCCAACGCCGTGCCGGGGCTCACGACGAAGATGCTCGCCGGTATGGTCGACTGCGTGATGGTCGGCTTTGCCCACGTCGCGGGCAATTACCCGAAGCGCGCCCGCGTGGAATACACCGGGACGCCCGTGCGGACGGAATTTTCCGCGCTTACGCAGGCGGAAGCCAAGGAAAAGCTCGGCGTTCCGGCGGATAAGCCGCTGCTGCTCTCCGTCTGGGGCAGCCTCGGCAGCGGACATATCAACGCGATGATGCCGTCTTTCGCCGCGCTCTGCTGCGAGAGAGGGGAGTTCACCCTGCTCCATTCCGCGGGACGCCGCGGCTATGCCCAGCTCACGGAGCGCATGGCGGAGCGCGGTCTCGCCGACGCCGCGGACCGCGGCGCGGAGATATGCGAGTATATTTACGATATGGGCACGGCGATGACCGCGGCGGACCTCGTGATGTGCCGGTCCGGCGCGGCGACGCTCAGCGAGCTTCAGCTGCTCGGCAAGCCCGCGCTGCTCGTGCCGAGCCCGAACGTCACGAACCACCAGCAGGAGCGAAACGCCGAGGCGCTCGCCGCCTCCGGCGCGGCAAAGCTGCTGCGCGAGGGCGAATTCGACGCCGCGGGGCTCTATGAAGCCGCCGCCGCGCTGCTGCGCGACCGGGGGACGCTCGAAAAAATGGCGCTCGACATGCGCGACGGCGGCGTTCCCGACGCGGCGGAGCGCATCGCGTCGCTGATCCTCGGATTTGTAAAATAAACGCACGCTTTTTGCCCCTCTGCATAGGATGACTTGAAAAATCCAAGTGTAAGCGGAGGGTGCGATCATGCCGGTCTGGAGCGTCTGCGGCGGAAACGAGCTGCGCGGGAGCGCGGCGGTGCAGGGGAGCAAGAATGCGGTGCTGCCGATTTTGGCGGCGAGCCTGCTGAGCGGCGGGGAGACCCGTCTCACAAACTGCCCGCATCTTCTGGATGTGGACGCCTCGGCGGAAATTCTGCGTCACCTCGGCTGCCGCGTGATGCAAAACGGAGGGGAAATTCTGGTAGACTCCTCCGGAATGAGCGAAAACCACATTCCCCATGAGCTCATGCTGAAGATGCGCTCGTCCGTGATGTATATGGGCGCTATTCTTGCGCGCTGCGGGGAGGTGCGGCTCTCCACGCCCGGCGGCTGCGAGCTCGGCAGCCGCCCGATCGACCTGCATCTCGCCGCGCTCCGCGCCCTCGGCGCGGAGGTGGAGGAGACCGGCGGGGAGGTCGTCTGCCGCGCCGGGCGCGGTCTGCGCGGAACGCACCTCAATCTCGATTTCCCCAGCGTCGGCGCGACGGAAAACGCCATGCTTGCCGCATGCGCGGCAGAGGGCGAGACCGTCATCACAAACGCCGCGCGCGAGCCGGAGATCGAGGACCTCCAGCGCTTTCTCTGCGCCGCGGGCGCGAAAATTTCCGGCGCGGGAACGCCGGAGATCGCCGTCGCGGGTTTCGTTCCCCGCGCCGTGACGGAGCACCGCGTCATGCCGGACCGCATCGCCGCCGCGACTTATCTCTGCGCCGCTGCCGCCGCGGGCGGCGACGTGCTGCTGACGGACGCGGTCCCGGCGCACATCGAGACCGTCTGCGCCGCGCTGCGGCAGATGGGCTGCGCCGTCGTCGCGGGAACGAACACTGTCCGGCTGCGCCGCAGCGGTGCGATGCGCGCCTGCCGCCCGGTCGTCACGAAGCCCTATCCCGGCTTCCCGACGGACGCACAGGCGCTGCTCATGGCGGCGAGCCTGCACGCAGACGGCACGAGCGTTTTTGTGGAGAATATCTTTGAAAATCGCTTTCGCCACGTATCGGAGCTCCGCCGCCTCGGTGCGGACATCCGCACGGAGGGGCGCGTCGCGATGGTGACGGGCGTCCGCCGTCTCACCGGCGCGCCGCTCACGGCGTGCGACCTGCGCGGCGGGGCTGCGATGGTCATCGCCGCGCTCGCCGCGGAAGGGGAGAGCACCGTGCGCGACAGCGGACATATCGAGCGCGGCTACGACCGCCTTGCCGAAACGCTCCGCGCCCTCGGCGCGGACGTGCGCCGGGAATAATCCCGCCGGGCGGGATGCAAACTAAAGCAAAGCAGGAGGCATCGGACTGATACTATGAACCAAAGCGCAAGAAAAAAGAAAAAACGCAGCGCGCTCTTTGCGCCGGTGTCGTTCCTCATCATCTGCGCGGCGCTCGCGCTCGCGCTCTCCGTCTTCTTCCGCGTCTCGACGATCGAGGTGCGCGGCAACTCGTTTTATACGAGCGAGGAGGTCATCGAGGCGAGCGGCATCGAGACGGGGGATAACCTCTTTTTCTTAAACCGATTCACCGCGAACAGCCGCATCTTCTCGCGTCTGCCCTACGTGGAGACCGCCTCGGTCGACCGCGTCTGGCCCGGCACCGTGGTCATCACGGTCACGGAGAGCAGCGCCATCGCCTGCGTCACGACGGAGACGGGTGTCTGGGTCATCGACCGCACCTGCAAGCTCCTCGCGGAGGCGCAGAGCGGCGACCTCGCGGGGCTCATCCGCGTGGAGGGCATCACGCCCATCGCGCCGGACGTCGGCGAGATCATCGCCGCGGGCGACGCGGAAAAGCCGAAGGTGAACTATCTCGCCGCCATCCTGCGCCAGATCTCCGACCTCGGCATGCAGGGCGACGTCACCTATATCGACATCTCCAATGTCGCGAGCCCCAGCTTCGACTATCTCGGTCGCTTTACCGTGAAGCTCGGCACGAACGACGATCTGGAGTATAAATTCCAGGTGTTCCTGAGCGCCGTGGATGCGCTCGCGGAGGGCGACCGCGGCACGCTGGACCTCAGCATTGACCGCCGCGCCCACCTCACTTATGACTAAACCGTGAAAAATCTCTCCATCCGCCAAAAAAACATTGACCTTGACGGAAAAATGGATTAAAATAAATTGAATATTCAGATTTTGCAGCCCCGGATTCCAGAATACTAAGCGGCGAAGCGCCGCAATCGGATAAATTATTGGGAGGAAATAGATATGGCATTCGTACCTGAAACCGGTCCGGAAAATGTTGTGACGCTGAAGGTCGTCGGCGTCGGCGGCGCGGGCAACAACGTTGTCAACCGCATGGTCAGCTCCGGCACCAAGGGTGTGGAATTTATCGCCGTCAACACGGACAAGCAGGCGCTCGCGATCTCCAACGCGGACCAGAAGATCCAGATCGGCGAAAAGCTGACGCATGGGCAGGGCGCGGGCTCCGACCCGGACGTCGGCAAGCGCAGCGCGGAGGAAAACCGCAATAATATCGCCAAGTGCTTTGAGGACGCGGACATGGTCTTCATCACCGCCGGCATGGGCGGCGGCACGGGCACCGGCGCGGCTCCCGTCGTGGCGGAGATCGCCAAGGAAGCCGGCATCCTGACCGTCGGCGTCGTCACCCGCCCGTTCACCTTCGAGGGCAAGCGCCGCGCGGAGCAGGCCAAGCGCGGTGTCGAGGAGCTGCTCGGCAAGGTCGACAGCCTCATCATCATCCCCAACGACCGCCTGAAGTTCGCCACCGACCAGAAGGTCACGTTTGCGAACGCCTTCGAGATCGCGGACGACGTGCTGCGTCAGGCTGTGGTCTCCATCTCCGACCTCATCAAGAACACCGGCTTCATCAACCTCGACTTTGCGGACGTCACCTGCATCATGAAGGACGCGGGCTACGCCCACATGGGCGTCGGCGTTGCCGACGGCAAGGACAAGGCGGAGCAGGCCGCCCGCGCCGCCATCGAGAGCCCGCTGCTGGAGACCAGCATCAACGGCGCGCACGGCGTGCTCATCAATATCACCGGCTCCGCCGATATGGGGCTTGAGGACGTCGAAGCCGCCGCGAGTCTCGTGCAGGAGGCTGCGCATCCGGACGCGAACATCATCTTCGGCGCGACCTTCGACGACGCGATGGAGGACCAGATCCGCGTGACCGTCATCGCCACCGGCTTTGAGGACAGCAAGACCGCCGCGAAGCCCGCCGGCGTGGAAGCCAAGGCAGAGGAGCTCTTCTCCGCCGCCGCAGGCATGGCTGCCGAGGCAGCCAAGCCCGCCGAGGCGCCGAAGGCGGAAGAGCGCGGCGCGGACACGGAGGAGGACCCCTTCGACAGCATCTTCAAGATCTTCAACAGCAAGTAAGCGTTCTTTTGCGCCAAGCACCCTAAAATTTTTGCTTCCCCGGCTCCGGCTGACCGGCGCCGGGGAAGTTTTGGCTTGCAGCGTGCATAAATTTTTTGCGGAGAGGAGGGGACGGGACCTGAAGCCCGATAAAACAAAGCGCGTCGTCTTCGGCGTCGTGGATATTTACATCAAAAACCATATTCCCCGCGCCGCGGCGGGCCTTTCCTATTCGCTGACGATGGCGGTCTTCCCGCTGCTCATCTGCATATATACCCTCGTCGGCAGCCTGTTCCCCGCGATGGGCAACATCCGGGAGTTTCTGAACATGATGCTGCCCTACGAGACGGTCGACACGATCATGGACTACCTCAGCTATGTCTCCAATAACCTCAGCCGGACCATGTTCGTCGCCGCGCTCCTCGTCATGCTGACGAGCTCCTCCGCCGCCTTCCGCCTTATCGACAATGTTACGGGCGAAATGCGCGGCAGACGGCGCTACGGCGGCGTGTTTGCGCTGGTGTTCAGCTTTTTGTTCTCGGTCATCTTCCTGCTGACCATCCTCGTCTGCATGGCGGTCATCATCACGGGCAAGTGGTTTCTGGAGTTTGTGGACAGCCATATCGACTTTCTGAACATCTCCTCGGCGTGGAACTGGGCGCGCTTTCTGCTGATGGCGGGGCTGCTCTTCGTCGTGCTCAGCATCCTCTTCCGCTTCACCGCCCCGCGGGACGGGAAGGTGTACGTCCTCCCCGGCGCGCTCGCGAGCGCTCTCGCGCTGCTTGTCGTCAGCCCGATCTTCTCTTATTTTATCGGACTGAGCGTGAAATATCCGCTGGTCTACGGCTCGCTCGCCAGCATCATTCTAATGATGTTCTGGTTTTACATCTGCGGCGTCATACTCCTCACCGGCAACGCACTGAACGTAGCCTTAGAGCGCGCGGGGGACCATGCGGCGCACGAGAAGATCGAGTATCGACCCTTTGCAAAAAAATGAAAAAAGCGGCGCGGTCCGGGCGGACCGCGCCTGAGCGTGTCAAAGAACTCCTGCGAGCCGCGGATTTAAAGGCTCCCGAAGTGCAAGGGGAGCTGGCGCGCGAAGCGCGACTGAGACCAACTATGCAAAGTCAAGCGGCAAGAAGCGGATAAAATGGTGAATAGACT
>CAVJGI010000024.1:0-23620 GCA_963649145.1 Ruminococcus bicirculans (ex Wegman et al. 2014)
CGTTTATTTTACTCCAAACTGTAAACAATCTCCCCGGACATTCTGTAAACAATCAGACCGGTCTATACAGTCCTCGACGTCCCGCAGCTTCCGGAATATCCAAGCTTCCTGCAAACGGGGCGTCGAGGACGCCGACCCCTACGAAGTATCGCCGGAAGCTTGGAGGTTGACGGCAGCTTACAACCCTCCAGTCAGCCTTCGGCTGACAGCCTCCCTTGCACAGGGAGGCCTTTAAAAGACGCCGCTTTGCGAAAGCTCCACATCGCGCGCAGGAAGGGAGGCACGCGCTTGAAAAAGAAGAAAAAACGAAGCCCGCTCGCGTCGGTCGCGATCGCGCTTATTTTCCTCGTCGGGCTCGGCGTGCTACTCTATCCCGCGTTCAGCGATCTCTGGAACCAGCGGCGGCAGGAGAAGCTCATCGGCAGCTACTTGGAGCGCGCCGAGAGCCTCAGCCCGGCGGACCACGCCGCAGAGCTCGCCGCTGCGCGGGAATATAACGCCGCGCTCCGCCCGGATTTCCATGACGCCTTCACCGGCGAGCAGCCGCCGGAGACGGACCTGTACTGGTCCCTGCTCGACCCGGACGGCAGCGGCGTGATGGGCTATCTGGAGATCCCGAAGATCGCCGTCCGCCTGCCGGTCTATCACGGCACGGACGAGACCGTGCTCCAGCAGGGCGTGGGCCACCTCGCGGGCACGAGCCTGCCCGTCGGCGGCGCGGGGACCCACAGCGTGCTGTCGGGCCACCGCGGGCTGCCGAGCGCGCTGCTGTTTACGGACCTCGACCGGCTCGAAGTCGGGGACAAATTCTGTTTGTATATTCTCGGCGAGCGGCTGACTTACGCCGTCGACCGCATCGCCGTTGTGGAGCCTGACCAGGTGGACGACCTGCTGCCCGCCGGGGACGGCGACTATGTGACGCTCGTCACCTGCACGCCTTACGGCGTCAACACCCACCGGCTGCTCGTCCGCGGCGCGCGCTGCGCCGATGAGCCGGAGGAGACCGCGGAGCAGGTCAGCACGGCGCAGCAGATCGTCCGCAGCTTCGGCTGGAAGGGAAAGCTGGCTTATGCGCTCTGGGTGCTCGCGGCTGCCGCGGCGCTCGCCCTCGCGTGGGTGCTGGTGGGCGTTATCAGAAGAAAAAAGCGGAAAGGAGGAAAGCCGGACCATGACACGCCGCCTGAAAAATCGGATCACGCTTCTCGCGGCGCTGCTGGCGGCGCTGCTCCTCCTCCCGCTCCGGGCGGCGGCGCTCGCGCGCCCGGACCCGGAGACGCCGTGCAGTCTGACGCTGACGGCGAAGCTTGACGGCGCCGCCGTTCCGGGGATGCGCTTCGCGCTTTACCGCGCCGCGTCGCTCGATGCGCTCGGACACTGGGCGCTGACGGCGGAATTTGCGCCGAGCGGCGCGGACCTCGGCGCGCTCAGCGCGGCGCAGGACCTCGCTGCGGCGGCGGACGCCCTCGCGCGCTTTGCGTCGGCGGAGCGCCTCACTCCCAGCGCCGCGGAGACGACGGACGCGCAGGGCGCGGCGGCATTTTCGGGACTTGCACCGGGGCTCTATCTCGTGACGGCGGACGCCGCCGCGTCCGGCGGCTGGAAATATCGCTGCGCACCGGCTCTGCTCGCGCTCCCGGCGCTCGGCAGCGACGGGGAGAGCTGGGACTATGACGCCGCGGCGCTGCCGAAATTGGCGCGCAGCGCCCTCCCCGACCCGCCGGAGCCGACTCCGGAGCCGACGCCCGCGCCCACGGACGCGCCGCAGCCGACCCCGGAGCCGACGGAGACCCCGGTCCCGACGCCGGAGCCCTCCGCGTCCCCGACCCCGACGCCCGCGCCGACCGGAGAGCCCTCCGGCACGGACGAAACGCTGCCCCAGACGGGGCAGCTCCGCTGGCCCGTCCCGGTGCTCGCGGTGCTGGTGCTCGCGCTCGCCGCCGCGGGGATAGGGTGCAGGAGGCGGCGGGATGAGTAAGCGCCTCGGAAACATCCTGATCGCGCTCGGCGCGCTCTGCGTCGCGGCGTCGCTCGCGCTGCTGCTCCATAACGATGCCGAGGCGCGGGCAGCCGCCGCAGCGTCGGACGCGGTGCTCCCCGTGCTGGCGGAGGCGGTCGCCGCGCGCGGCGGAGCCGCCGGAGCCGGAGGAGACACCGGCGGAGGAGCCGACCGTGGAGATCGACGGCGTGTGCTATATCGGCTATTTCTCGATCCCGGCGCTCGCGCTGGAGCTGCCCGTCCGCGCGGAGTGGAGCTACCCCGCGCTTCAGGAGTCGCCCTGCCGCTACGCCGGGACCGCGGCGGAGGGCGGGCTCTGCATCGCGGCGCATAATTTCCGCCGCCACTTCGGTGCGATCGGCGCGCTCGAAGCCGGAGACGCCGTGATCTTCACGGACGCCGCCGGGGAGACGCACACCTACGCCGTCGCCGAGGTCGCGACCCTCCGCCCGACCGCCGTCGACGAAATGCGCGACAGCGCATGGGACCTCACCCTCTTCACCTGCACCCCCCGGCGGCGCCAGCCGCGTCACGGTAAGGTGCGTGAAAACGGAATAAAAAAGACGTATCCACGCGGCTTCGCCGCGTGGATAAACCTTTTTTCGCCAAAAACATTGCCCCGCCGGGTTCCCGGCGGGGCAATGTTTTTAATTCAAAAAGTCTCTCAGCTTCTTGCTGCGGCTGGGGTGGCGGAGCTTGCGGAGGGCTTTGGCTTCGATCTGGCGGATGCGCTCGCGGGTAACGTTGAACTCCTTGCCGACCTCTTCGAGCGTGCGGGTCCTGCCGTCTTCGAGACCGAAGCGCAGGCGCAGGACCTTCTCCTCGCGCGGGGTGAGCGTGCTGAGCACGTCCATGAGCTGCTCCTTCAGCAGCGTGAAGGACGCCGCCTCCGCCGGCTCGCTGGCGTCCTCGTCGGGGATGAAGTCCGCGAGGTGGCTGTCCTCCTCCTCGCCGATCGGGGTCTCAAGCGAGACGGGCTCCTGCGCGATCTTGAGGATGTCGCGCACCTTGTCGACGGGCATGTTCATCTCCGCGGCGATCTCCTCGGCGCTGGGGTCGTGGCCCAGCTCCTGAAGCAGCTGGCGGGAGACGCGGATGACCTTGTTGATGGTCTCCACCATGTGGACCGGGATGCGGATGGTGCGCGCCTGATCGGCGATGGCGCGGGTGATCGCCTGCCGGATCCACCAAGTGGCGTAGGTGGAGAACTTGTAGCCTTTGGTGTAATCGAACTTTTCGACCGCCTTGATAAGACCGAGGTTGCCCTCCTGAATGAGGTCGAGGAAGAGCATGCCGCGGCCGACATAGCGCTTCGCGATGGACACGACAAGGCGCAGGTTTGCCTCCGCCATGCGGCGCTTGGCCTCCTCGTCGCCCTCCGCCATGCGCTTGGCGAGGTCGATCTCCTCCTCCGGGGTCAGCAGCGCGACCTTGCCGATCTCCTTGAGGTACATGCGCACCGGGTCGTCGGTGGAAAAGCTGTCCGCCATGGAGTCGGTGTCCAGAATTTCCTCCTCCGTGACCTCCTCAAGCTCCTGAAGCTCCTCCAGCTCCGGCAGGATATCCAGATCGTCTACGGGCGGGAGAAAATCGTCGTCCTCGATGATGGCCTCGATGCCGTTCGCTTCGAGCGACTCGTAGAATTTTTCGGTCGCCTCGGCGTCCAGATTCAGCGTTTCGAGGACCTCAAGCTCCTTGTTCGTGAGCTGGCCCTGCTTTTTGCCCTTTTCGAGCAGCTCGTTTAAGACTTCCTCCGGCACTTTCTCCGGCTGGGCGGGGGCGGCGGGCTCCTTGGCGGTCTTCGCGCTCTTGCGGGCGGTCTTTTTCTTTTCGGTGTTCTCCGGCGGTATCTCGATGAGCGTGAAGGGCACGGTGTCCCCTCCGTCCGCGGCGGCGAGCAGAGCGTCCGCCTGCGCCTCCAGATCCGCGTCTTTGTCAGTCATCATGTCGTTCTTTTTCTTTTCAGCCATTTTTACCCACCATATCCTTTTTTATTTCTGAGTTTCTCCGCGAAGACGCGCAGGTCCTCGGCGGACGCCGCGCTCTCGCGCTCTGTTCTGATCACGCCGATGTAATCCGCCATCGCCTTCCTGCCGCTTGCGAGCACCTCCGGCTTTTGCAGCATGGCGGTGATGTGGTCGATCTCCTCCGGCGTAAAGCTCGCGCTCAGCGCCGCGAGGGAGAGCGGGGCGTGCGCCGCCGCCTTTTCGCGCAGTATCGTGTAAAGCCGCGCGAGCATCGGACTGGAAAATTCCTCCGGCGCGAGGTCCACGCCGTCAAGCAGCGCGGGTTCGAGCACCGCGAGGCGGATGACGCCCTCCTCGGCGAGCGCCGAGCGGGGGTTCTCGTAGCGCAGGGCGCGGCTCTGGGGCTGCGCCGCCGCGGTGACGGCGCGCACAGCGTCCCGCTCCGCCTGCCGCCGCGCGCCGGAGAGCTTCTTTTTGCGCGCGCGCTCGACCTCGTCGGCAAGGACGGTCTTGGCGACGCCCGCCTTCTCCGCCGAACGCATGGTATAGACCTCGCGCTCGACCGGGGAGGGCAGCTCCGCGATGACGCCGGCAGCCTCCTTCAGGTAAGCCACGCGGCCCTCGTCGCTCGTGAGATCATATTTCGGCTCGATCGCGCCGAGGCGGTATTCGATGTGGTTCGCCGAGCCCTCGATGAGATTCTTGAAGGCGTCCGGGCCCCGCGCGCGGATAAATTCGTCCGGGTCCTTCGCACCCTGCATTTGCAGCACGCGGACCTTGAGGTCCAGATTTTCGAGAATGCCGATGGCGCGCTGGCTCGCCTTCTGGCCCGCGCCGTCGTTGTCGTAGGCGATGACGACCTCCTTGACATAGCGCGAGATGAGCCGCGCCTGCTCCGGCGTCAGGCTCGTGCCGAGCGAGGCGACGGCGCTGTCGAAGCCCGCTTGGTGCAGGGAGACCACGTCTATGTTGCCCTCAACGAGCAAAATATATCCGCTTTTGGACTTTTTTGCCAGATTCAGCGCGAAAAGATTGTGGGACTTGCTGAAAACCGGCGTTTCGCGCGTGTTGAGATATTTCGGCTCCCCGTCGCCTAAAATTCTGCCGGAAAAGCCGATGACATCGCCCCGGATGTCGATGACGGGGAACATGAGGCGGTTGCGGAAAATGTCGTGGACGCCCTTGCCGGTCTTGTTCGGATTCGCGAGCCCGGCGTCCACGAGCTCGAAGTCCTCGTAGCCGAGCGCGTGCATCGCGTCCGTGAGCTCATACCACGCATCCGCGGCGAAGCCGAGCCCGAAGGCAGTCACCATCTTTCCGCTGATGCCGCGCTTTTCGATATACGCCCTGCCCGGCGCGCCGCCGGGGGCGCGCAGCGCCTCGTGGAAAAACCGCGCGGCGGCGCGGTTGAGCGAGAGCAGCCGTTCCCGCCGGCGGCGGGAGCGCTGGGCGTCCTCGCTCTCCGCGGGAAGCTCCATCCCCGCGCGGCGCGCGAGAAACGCCACCGCGTCCGGGAAGGAGAGGTTTTCGATCTCCATGATGAAGTTGATGACGCTGCCGCCCTTGCCGCAGCCGAAGCAGTGGTAGATCTGGCGGTCCGGCGAGACGGAGAATGACGGCGTTTTTTCGCTGTGGAAGGGGCAGAGCCCGAAGAGGTTGGAGCCGCTGCGCTTCGTGAGGCGCACATAGCTGCCGACAACGTCCACAATGTCGTTGCGGTCGGCAAGCTCCTGTAAAAATTGCTCGGAAAACGCCATGTGTGCCTCCTTTCCCGAAAAAAGTTTACTTGACGCTCCAGCTCGCGGGGAGGAAGATGCGGCTGAACTCCGCGAGGGCAAAGGTGTCCGTCATGCCGGCGATATAGTCGCAGACGGCGCGCTCCAGCCCGTCGGTGCGGGCGATCGCCTGAAATTCCGCCGGGAGCTGGTCCGGGCGGTCCAGATAGTGTTCGAAAATGCCGCTTAAAATGCCCTTGACCTTGCTCTCCTCGCCCTTCGCCGTCGGGTTGCGGTAAACGGCGTCGAACATGAAGTTATGAAACTCATCGTAAATATCCGCCATCGGCGCGCTCAGCTGTACCCTGCCGCCGGCGCTGCTTTCGATGAGGTCGGTCAGGATGGTGTTGATGCGCTCGCTCGTGCGGCTGCCGGTCGCCTCCCGGATGGAGCGGGGGAGGTCCTCCTCCGTCAATATCCCGGCGCGCTCGGCGTCGTCCAAGTCGTGGTTTATGTAGGCGATGCGGTCGGCAAAGCGGACGACGGTCGCCTCCATCGTGTCGTCCGGCGCGCCGTAGGTGTGGTTTAAAATGCCCATCCGCGTCTCATAGCAGAGGTTCAGACCCTGCCCGTCCTTCTCCAGCCGGTCCACGACGCGCAGGCTCTGCTCGTAGTGGTGGAAGCCGCCGGGCATCAGCTCGCGCAGCGCGCGCTCGCCCGCGTGTCCGAAGGGCGTGTGGCCAAGGTCATGACCGAGACCGATGGCTTCCGCGAGGTCTTCGTTCAGGCGCAGTGCCCGCGCCGCCGTGCGCGCTAGGCGCGTGACCTCCAGCGTGTGGGTCAGGCGGGTGCGGTAATGGTCGCCCTCCGGCTGCAAAAAAACCTGCGTTTTGTGCTTTAAGCGCCGGAACGCCTTGGCGTGGGTGATGCGGTCCACGTCCCGCTGGAAGCAGGTGCGGATCGGACACTCCGGCTCCGGACGCAGCCGCCCCGCGCTCTCCGCGGCAAGAACCCCGTTCGGACCCACCAAAACCCGCTCCAGCGCCTCGCGCTCCTCTCTTAGACAGGGCATTTTCCGCACCTCCTTTATTTCACTGCAAATTTCTTCACCACTATATTCGCCGCCCGCGGCGGATTTCCCTTTATTTTTTTGAAAACTTTTGAAAAGTCCGCGTTTTTTGCGATTTTAGCACTCTTAACCGGCGAGTGCTAAAATTCACAGTCTGTTCACAAAAATGCGTATATTTGTTCACAGACAGTGGGTATCATAAGAATTGTTCCGAGGGGGACAGAGAGATGTGAGCCCCGGAGGAACGGAAAGCTTGATTAAAGAATATACGATATACGAACGGAGGCAATTATTATGTTCCTTACCCCTTATAGCAGACATCACGAGATCAGCTCCTTCAACCCCTTCCAAGCGATGGAGGAAATGGAGCGCCAGTTCTTCGGCGAGAGCAGCACCGGTTCGTTCAAGACCGACATCCGCGACGACGGCAAGGAGTTCATCCTTGAGGCGGACCTGCCCGGCTTCAAGAAGGAAGACATCAGCATCGACATCGAGGACAACTATCTGACCATCACCGCCGCCCGCCACAGCGAGTATGAAAAGAAGGACAAGAAGGGCAACTATATCCGCTGCGAGCGCTCCTACGGCAACTTCTCCCGCAGCTTCGACCTCACCGGCATCGACACCGAGGGTCTGTCCGCCACCTTCGCCGATGGCGTCCTGACGCTGAAAATGCCGAAGCTGGTCGAGACCAAGCCGGCAGCTAAGAAGCTGGAAATCCAGTAAAAAATCATCCGGGACCCGCTTCGCTGGGCTCCCGGATGAAAAGGATTCACTCCGCTCAGCGCACGCCCCTTCGGGGCGCACGTTCCCTCCGCGCAGAGTATTTTTCGGCACGCACGTGTCGCGCCGAAAAATGAATTGAACTCTATTCGCGCCTGCGGGCGCGAACTCTGCGAGGCTTTTTCCCGAAATGTTTTCTCTCCCTTTCTCTTTTCTCCCTATGGCCCGTTCGCCCCGATCGGCGGGCGGGCCACATCTTTTACTCTTTTTTAATGAATAAAGCGTAAAATCTTGCGCCGATGGGCTTGACAAACGCGGCGGAGTGTAGTAGATTAGCACTCGAAGGGCGAGAGTGCCAGCAGACGCCGCGCCCGACTGCGAAGCAAGGGAGGCGCAAGGCGCGATGGCGGAGCTCAGCGAGCGGAAAAAGAAAATACTGACCGCGGTCGTCGAGGAATACATCGCCACCGCCGAGCCCGTCGGCAGCAAGCACATCGCCGAAAAAGCGGGGCTGAACGTCAGCTCAGCGACCGTGCGAAACGAGCTCGCGGACCTGACCGAGATGGGCTATCTCGACCAGCCGCACACGAGCGCCGGCCGCGTGCCGACCGCGCAGGGCTACCGGCTCTATGTCAACGAGCTGATGGAGCGCCACAAGCTCTCCATCGAGGAGACGGAGGAGCTCAACCGGAGCCTGAACCTCAAGGTCAAGCAGCTCGACAAGATGATGGGCGACGTCGGACGCATCGCCGCGGAGATGACGAACTATCCCGCGCTGGCGCTCGCGGCGCAGACGCCGGACACCATCCGCCGCTTCGACCTCATCTATGTGGACGCGAACACCTTTATCATTGTCGCCCTGCTGGGCAGCAACAAGGTCAGAAACAAGCTCGTCCACCTGCCCTTCTCCGTCGAGCAGGCGATGATCACGAAGCTCTCCACCGTCTGCAACGCGAGCTTCACGAACGTGACGGAGGACCAGATCACGCCGGTGCTCATTTCGAGCGCGGAGCGCGCCGTGGGAGACACGATGGGTCTCGTCGCGGCGGTCGCCGCCTTCGCGATGGAGGCGCTCAGCGAGACCAAGGGCGGGCAGGCGGTCATCTCCGGCGAGAGCAAGCTGCTCCAGCTGCCGGAGTTCCGCGACCCGGACAAGGCGCACGAGCTGATGAGCTACCTCTCCGACGCGGAGCATCTCTCCGCCCTGCCGGGGCAGGACTTCGGCGACGGAGTCAAGGTGCTCATCGGACCGGAAAATATCGCCGAGGAGCTCCGCGATTCGAGCGTCATCCTCGCGAAATATGACGCGGGGGACGGGATGCAGGGCGTCATCGGCGTCGTGGGTCCCACCAGAATGGATTACTCGCGGGTGGCAGCAAAGCTCAGCTACCTCGCCAGCGGGCTCAGCAAGGTCCTCGCCGAGAGCGGCGCGGACGCACTGCCCGGCTTCGGCAAGCTGATGATCCCGGAGCAGACGGATAAGAAACAAGGAGGAAGCAATGGCAGCTAAGAAAAAGAGCGAGTCCCCCGCCGGGGACGAGACGAAGGACCAGCAGCCCGCCGCGGAGGAGACCGTCCCCGCCGCGGAGACGGAAAAGCAGCCCGCCGAGAGCGAGCGCTATCTCCGGCTGATGGCGGAATTCGACAACTACAAAAAGCGCAGCGTCAAGGAGCGCGAGAGCATCTATACCGACGTCCGCGTGGACACGGTGAGCCGCTTCCTGCCGGTTTACGACAATCTGGAACGCGCCCTGCGCGCGGAGACGGCGGACGAGGCGTATAAGAAGGGCGTCGAGATGACCTTCAACCAGCTGATGGACGTGTTCGGAAAGCTCGGCGTCGAGCCCATCGAGAGCGTCGGCAAGCCCTTCGACCCGAATCTCCACAACGCCGTGATGCACGTGGAGGACCCCGACCGCGGCGAAAACGAGATCGTCGAGGAGTTCCAGAAGGGATTCAAGATCGGCGACAAAGTCATTCGATTCTCTATGGTCAAAGTGGCCAACTAAATAAATCTAAGTAAAAACATTCATCTTTTTATCAGGAGGAATTTTATTATGGGCAAAATTATCGGTATCGACCTCGGAACCACCAACTCCTGCGTCGCCGTGATGGAAGGCGGCGAGGCTGTCGTCATCGCGAACGCGGAGGGCAACCGCACTACTCCGTCCGTCGTGGCGTTCTCCAAGACCGGCGAGCGCATGGTCGGTCAGGTCGCAAAGCGTCAGGCGGTCACGAATCCGGACCGCACCATCTCCTCCATCAAGCGCGAGATGGGCAGCAGCTATAAAGTCAGCATCGACGGCAAGAACTACACCCCGCAGGAGATCTCCGCGATGATCCTCCAGAAGCTGAAGGCGGACGCCGAGGCTTATCTGGGCCAGAGCGTCACCGAGGCGGTCATCACCGTCCCGGCTTACTTCACGGACTCCCAGCGTCAGGCGACCAAGGACGCCGGCAAGATCGCGGGTCTCGACGTCAAGCGCATCATCAACGAGCCGACCGCCGCTGCGCTGGCTTACGGCATCGACAAGGAGCAGGACCAGAAGATCATGGTCTATGACCTCGGCGGCGGCACCTTCGATGTCTCCATTCTGGAGATCGGCGACGGCGTTATCGAGGTCCTTGCCACCGCGGGCAACAACCGTCTCGGCGGTGACGATTTCGACGCGGCGATCGTGGAGTATCTGCTGAGCGAGTTCAAGAAGACCGACGGCATCGACCTGCGCGGCGACAAGATGGCGATGCAGCGTCTGAAGGAAGCCGCCGAGAAAGCCAAGATCGAGCTCTCCGGCGTCACCAGCAGCAACATCAACCTGCCTTATATCACCGCGGACGCGAACGGTCCGAAGCATCTGGACGTCACGCTCACCCGCGCAAAGTTCAACGAGCTGACCGCCTCTCTGGTCGAGAAGACCGCGGGTCCCGTCAAGCAGGCGCTCTCCGACTCCGGTCTGAAGGCGAGTGATCTCAGCAAGGTCCTGCTCGTCGGCGGCTCCAGCCGCATCCCGGCGGTTCAGGATATGGTCAAGAGCCTCACCGGTAAGGAGGGCTTCAAGGGCATCAACCCCGATGAGTGCGTCGCCATCGGCGCGGCGATCCAAGGCGGCGTTCTCGGCGGCGACGTCGAGGGCATCCTCCTGCTGGACGTCACCCCGCTGAGCCTCGGCATCGAGACCCTCGGCGGCGTCTGCACCAAGCTTATTGAGCGCAACACCACCATCCCGACCAAGAAGAGTCAGGTGTTCTCCACCGCGGCGGACTTCCAGACCAGCGTGGAGGTCAATGTCCTTCAGGGCGAGCGCGAGATGGCGCAGTATAATAAGTCCCTCGGCCGCTTCCATCTGGACGGCATCGCCCCGGCGCGCCGCGGCGTCCCCCAGATCGAGGTCACGTTCGACATCGACGCCAACGGCATCGTGAATGTCTCCGCCAAGGACCTCGGCACCGGCAAGGAGCAGCACATCACCATCACGTCCTCCTCCAACATGAGCAAGGACGACATCGACAAGGCGGTCCGCGAGGCGGAGCAGTATGCCGCCGAGGACGCCAAGAAGAAGGAAGAGGTCGATGTCCGCAATCAGGGCGACCAGATGGTCTACCAGACCGAGAAGACCCTCGAAGAGATGAAGGACAAGATCGAAGCCGGCGACAAGAGCGAGATCGAAGCCGCGCTCGCCGAGCTGAAGACCGCCCTCTCCGGCAGCGACACGGCGGCGATCAAGGCCAAGACCGAGGCGCTCACGCAGGTGTTCTATAAGGTCAGCGAGAAGCTTTACCAGAACGCCGCCCCGCAGGGCGACCCGAACGCAGCCAATTGCGGCGGCGACTGCAGCAGCTGCGGCGATCAGGGCAACGGCGGCCAGCAGTACTACGACGCGGACTACACCGTCGTGGACGACGATAAGGACAAGAAGTAAGATCCTGAGTATCTGGGAAAACCAGCAATCGCCGAAGGCGGGTGTTCTTACCCGCCTTCGGCGAAATCCGCGTTTTTTGTAAGGAAGCAAGCTATGGCTGATAAACGTGATTATTACGAGGTGCTCGGACTGAGCAAGGGCGCCTCCGACGACGAGATCAAGAAGGCTTACCGCAAGCTCGCGAAGGAGTATCACCCGGACCTCCACCCCGGCGATAAGGCGTGCGAGGAGAAGTTCAAGGAGATCGGCGAGGCGTACGAGGTCCTCTCCGACCCGGACAAGAAGGCGAAATACGACCAGTTCGGCCACGCCGCGTTCGACCCCAGCGCCGGCTACGGCGGGGGCGGCGCTTACGGCGGCGGCTTCGGCGGCTTCGGAGACTTCGGCGATCTCGGCGATATTCTGGGCAACATCTTCGGCGGCGGCTTCGGCGGCGGGAGCAGTGCCCAGCGGCGCAACGCGCCCCAGAAGGGCGAGAATATCCGCGTGCGCGTCTCCGTCAGCTTTGAGGAGGCGGCGTTCGGCTGCAAGCGCGAGGTCACGGTCCCGCGCATCGAGGACTGCGAGGAGTGCCACGGCACGGGCTGCAAGCCCGGCACGAGCCCGGAGACCTGCCCGGACTGCAACGGCACCGGCACGGTCCGCACCCAGCAGCGCACGCCCTTCGGCGTGATGAGCGCCACGAACCCCTGCCGTCGCTGCGGCGGCACCGGCAAGCTCGTGAAGGACCCCTGCCCGAAATGCAATGGCAAGGGCAAGGTCCGCCGCCAGCGCACCATCTCCGCCAACATCCCCGCCGGCATCGACGACGGGCAGACCATTTCCCTGCGCGGTCAGGGCCACGCCGGGATGAACGGCGGTCCCGCGGGCGACCTGCTCATCACCGTCGCGGTGAAGGCGCACCCGCTCTTCGAGCGCGACGGCAGCAGCGTGCTGCTTGAGCTGCCCATCTCCTTCGTGCAGGCGGCGCTCGGCGCGGAGGTCGAGGTCCCGACGCTCGACGGCCGCGTGAAGTACACCATCCCCGAAGGCACGGAGACCGGAACCACCTTCCGTCTGCGCGGCAAGGGAATCCCCTACTTAAACGGCTCCGGCCGCGGCGACCAGTTCGTCACCGTCTTCATCGAAACGCCGAAAAACCTCACCAAGGAGCAAAAAGAGCTCCTCCGCCAGTTCGGAGAGTCCACCGGCAGCAGCGACGGCGTCAAGGCGAAGAAAAAGAAGAGATTATGAAAAAAGCACCCCCGCGTGGGGTGCTTTTTTTGCGCGCGTTTCAAAAAGTCGCCGCGAAGCGCCCTTGGCTCCCCCTCTGGGGGAGCTGGCAGCGCGAAGCGCTGACTGAGAGGGCTTCGCTTGCGAAATTGCTGTGTTTGGATGGTTGGCGCGTAGGGGATGGCGTCCCGGCAAAACATCATTGGAAGCTTGGCTGTTGGCGGAAGCTTGCAGCCCTCTCAGTCAGCTTCGCTGACAGCTCTCCCAGAGGGAGAGCCAAGGGGCGTGAGCGCACCGGGGCGTCTTGCGCTTTAATAAGGCTTTTTTGATCGCCTTACACCTTCCCCAGCGCACGGAGCAGACCCGGGAGCTCCGGCTCGAACTCTACGCCGTACCAGTGCTCCGGGTCCTGCACGGTGCGCTCGATGCATGCTACGACGAAGTCCGCCGCGATGCGCGCGGCGTCGATCGGGCTTCTGCCGCCCAGCAGCGCGCCGGTGAAGGCGGAGGCGAACACGTCGCCCGTGCCGTGGCAGCCGGTCGTGAGCTTTTTGTGGCGGTAATGCTCCGCCGCACCGCCGCGATAGACTGTAACGCCGGTCGTCTCCGCGTCGAAGCTGACGCCCGTGAGCACCACTGTCTGCCCCGGCGCGGCGACGGCGCGCAGCAGCGCGTCGATATACGCCTCGTCATAGGTCTCGCGGTAAGGCACCCCGGAGAGCAGGCACGCCTCCGTCACGTTCGGCAGCAGGAAGTCCGCCGCCGCCGCGAGCGGGCGCATCGCCGCGACGAAATCGTCGTCAAAGCCGGGATAGAGCTTCCCGTTATCCGCCATCGCGGGGTCCGCGATGAGCAGCCCCTCCGGGCGGCAGAGCGTTTCCGCGATATCCAGCACATAGCCGATCTGCGCCGCGGAGCCGAGATAGCCAGTGTAAACCGCGGAAAAGCGCAGCCCCTCGCGCTCCCAGTGGGCGCGGACGGCGGGCATGTCCTCCGTCAGATCACGGAAGGTCCAGCCGGAAAATCCGCCCGTGTGGGTGGAGAGCACCGCACTCGGCAGCACCGCCGTCTCCAGCCCGCAGGCGGACAGGATCGGCAGCGCCACCGTCAGCGAGCACTGCCCCACGCAGGAAATGTCCTGCACCGTCAAAATTCTCTGATAAGCCATAAAAGCCCCTCCGATCAGCATTTGCGCCATTCTACCACCGCCCGCCCCCAAAGAAAAGTACCCGCGCGATGATTTTACAAAGGCTTTACAGAAAATAAACGTGAAAAAGCCTCGCAGAGTTCGCGGCGCGCACGCCGCGAATAAAGTCTAATCCATTTTTCGGCGCGACCCGTGCGTGCCGAAAAATACTCTGCGCGGAGGGAACGTGCGCACCGAAGGGGCGTGCGCTGAGCGGAGCGTTCCCCTTCTCAACCGAGAGCCCAGCGCCCTAAAGGACTAGCGCCTTCGGCGCGTCGTTAGCGGGTCTCGGTTGATCGCAATGATCCCCCGGTCCGTTCGGACCGGGGGATCGCGCTGGGGTGATATGAAGGAATGAGGAAAATCAGCGGTAGATCGTCGTGCCGGGGGTCGCGATGGCGGTCGCCGTCCAGACGGAGGAGAGCTGGCGGACGCCGAGGGCGGCGGGGGCAGCGATGGGCTCAAGCTCCAGAATGACATAATTGCCGGAGCCGGTCCCGCGGGCTGCACCGGTGCGCGCCGGGGCAGCGGAGATATAGGCGTTCGTAAGCTTGGCGCCGAGCTCGGTCGTGCCGTCAAAGAGCGCATAGCTGCTGCGGTTCACGAAATAGTCGGTGTAAGCCACGCCGCGGCTGTTTTCAACGGCGTCGCCCGCGAGGAAGATCTTCGCGCCCGCCATGTTCCGGTCATAGCCGACGGCGACGGCGGTCAGCTTTCCGTTTTCGACGATGGGCGTCCCGCCGGTGATCTTCGCGGCGCTGACGCCGGTCTGCCAGCTCATGCCCTCCGGCAGCCAGCCGCCGACGGCGTCGCAGACCTTGCTGAGATTCAGCCACGAGGTGTTATAAAACTGCGTGCCCGCGCCGGCTTTGCCGGTCAGGTAGTAAAACGGCTGCTCCGTGCCGGGGGCGACGAAGGCGTTCACGAGGCGGCTTTCGTCCTGAATTTGGGTCTCGGCGAGCTCGAAGGGCTTGTTGAGATCGAGCTTTGCGCGCTCCATCTCGGTCTTGCGGCTCTGGGTCAGCAGCCACTCATAACCGGCGGTGAGGCGGCGCGGAGAATAGCCGTTGGAGCCGTCTTGGAACATCACCCAGTAGATGCCCTGCTGATTTTCGGTGTCCTTCAGGAAGGCGCGCATCTGCGCGTCCTGCTCCTCCAGATCGGCGTTGGCATCCACGGTGCAGCGCGGGATGGAGTAACCGGTGAGGTCGCTGTAGAGATAGCTCAGCTCCGTCCAAGTGTTGACGGAAAGGTTGTTGGCGGAGCGGTTCGTGATGAGGATATTGTCGTCGGAGATGAGGTAATAGTAGTTATACGGGTCGTGGTCGTCATAGGACTTGTTCCCGTCATTGTCGTAGTGGTAGTTCCAAGTGATGGTGTCGTTGATGCGGTAATAGTGGCGCGTGGTGTTCTGGGCGGTCTCGTTGTAGGTGGACGCCATCATGCCGCGGGCGAACACGCCGTCCTTGTTGTAGTTCTGCGCCCACTGGTTCTCGAACATCCAGATACCGGCGAAGAAGTTGTCGCGGTTGCGGTTCGTCTCGGCAAGGATCATACCGCCGACGGACTGGCCGGTGCCGTAGACATAGTTCGGGTCCACGCTGTACCTTTCGATCAGCGTATCCCAGAGCTGCACGACCGCCTCATACTCCGCGGGCGTGCCGCCGTTGTCGTTCACGCGCTGGGTGATGGTCGGCACGACGACGATGAGGCCGTCCAGACCGTGGGTCTTCTTCACAAGCTCCTGCGCCCAGTCAGAGCTGTAAACGGAGGGACCGCGGGTCTGGAGCACGGACTCCATCGGGTGGGTCCCGGCGTTCGCGGCGGGGTTTTCCAGCGTTACCATAGCGTAGCGTCCGTCCGCATGCCAGTCGGCGGGGACGTAGAGCGCGTAGGCGAGGTCGATGTCCTCGTAAAGCCCGGTCTGCTCGCTGAAGCAGTGGTCCACGTGGAACGCCGCGCCGTCCGTCGGATATTTCTCCGCCTTCGCGCCGGTGTAGAAGTACCGGAAGCCCTCGATGCCCTCGATGGCGTAAGCGCCGTCGTTGACCTCCTTCACGGTCTGCCACTGCTTCTTCCACTCGTTGTAGCTTTCGACCATCGCGTAGTTTTTCGTCATTTCCATGCGGGGAGCGATCTTCGTCCCCGCGGCGGTCAGCTCGGTGAGCTGCTTCACGCCGACGCACATGCTGGTCGTGAAGGTCTGCTCGCTGGCGTGCTGATAGTCGGTGTAGACCTCAAGGATGACGTAATTGCCCTTGCCGCTGCCGCCGTCGGCGCTCACCTCCGGCTTGTCGTTGACGTAAACGCGGGTGATGTCGCCGATCTCGCCGTCGCCGAAGTTGCGGCTCTGGGCGTTCACCGCGACGGAGGTGTCGTTCAGCTCGACGGCGAAGGTGTTCTTGTCGACCTTTACGCCGCTGAGATCATAGGCATACTCCACGGCGATCGCCTTCACCTTCGGTCCGTCGACGTCCACGAAGCCGAGCGCCTTGACGCTGCGAATCGCCGTGTCCGCGGGAACGGTGTCCTTATAAATGCGCACCGTGCTCGCCGCATCGTCCCACAGCACCGTGCAGCCGAGGGCTTCGGCGAGGGCGCGGACGGGGAGGTAGGTGCTGTCGTTCAGGATGAACGGCTCGGTGCTGTTTCCGTTCGCGTCCTTGGGTTCAACGGTCTCGCCGTCGAGCGTGAGCTTGATGTCGCGGTAGGTGAGCTTGGCGTCCACGACGCCGGTCGCCGCCAGTACCGAGACGCTCAGAAGCGCCGCGACCAGTACGAGCAGCAGGATCTTGCGAAGCTTTTTCATACAAAGTTTCTCCTTTTCTTTCCGATTTGACTTAAAATCCCGGTGCGGCGAGGGCTGATTTTCGTCGTTCTTGCCAACCTTGAGCCCATGTTTAGCAGGAAATTGTGTGGGAAATGTGAAGGGATTCTGAGAAAAATGTGAGGACGGCAGGCACCCTCCTTGCCGCGCGGCGGGCGGGGTGGTATAATGGGTGCGGAAAGAAAGCGAGGGAAAGGCTATGGAAAAACCGACCGTACTCCTCTGCGACGACAGCAAAGCGCTGCACGACGGGCTCGCGAGCTACCTGAGCGAGCAGGGCTTCCTCGTCGTCTCCGCTTACGACGGCGAGACGGCGCTGGAGCGGCTGCGGAGATTTCCCGTGGACGTCGTGCTGCTGGACGTGATGCTCCCCGGCATGGACGGCTTCGAGGTCTGCCGCGAGATCCGCCGCCGCAGCGACGTTTATATCATCATGCTCTCCGCGCGCGGCGAGGAGGACGACCGCGTCCGCGGGCTGGAGACGGGCGCGGACGACTATGTGGTAAAGCCCTTCTCCCCGCGGGAGGTGACGATCCGCATCAAGCGCGCCCTGCGGCGCTTAAACCCGCGGGAGGAGCCGAAAACGCTCCGCGTCGCGGAGCTGACCGTGCTGCCGGACTCCTATCAGGTCTTCATCGGCGGCGAAGAGGTGCGCCTCTCGCCCAAGGAGCTGGAGGTGCTGGCGTATATGGCGGCGAATGTCGGGCGCGTGCTGACGCGGGAGATGATCTTAAACGCCGTGTGGGACTATAACTATTTCGGTGACACGCGCGTGATCGACACCATGATCCGCTCCCTGCGCCAGAAGTTAGCGCACCCGGACGTCCATTTCGCCATCGCGACGATCTACGGCGTCGGCTACCGGCTGGAGGTGCGCGGATGAAGCGGCTGATGAGAAAGCGGGGCTGGCGCGCCGCCGTGCTGGTGCTGCTCTACCTCGCCGGGCTCGCCGTCGGCGGCTTTGCGGTCAGCCTCTGGCCGATCTATAAGCAGCGCGGCTATTTCCGCGGGCGCGCCGAGGCGATCGCGGCGGAATATGTCCTCGGCGAGACGGACACGCTCCGCGCCATGGCGGGACCGAACACGCGAATCCTCGTCTGCGATGCGGACGGCAGGCTGCTGCTCCACATCAAGCCGACCAATTCGCGCCGGTCCGTCGGCGCGGAGATCGACGCCGGGAAATATATGGAGCGTCTGCAAAGCGGAAAGAGCTTTTTCTGCCCCGCCTTCGGCAAGGAGACCTCGCGCGATTTCAACGACATTCTCGTCATCGCCGGCGCGCCGATCTATGAAAACGGCGCCGTCAGCGGCGGCGCGTTCATCATCAAGAATCTGATGGACCTTCCGGAGGCGATCTTCGGCTACGTCGGCTATTCCACGCTCTTTTACTGGCTGAGCGCCTATATCATCCTGCTTTATCTGCGCAAGCGCGAAAAGCTGGAGCAGGTGCAGCGCAACTATATCGCGAATGTCACCCACGCGCTGAAATCGCCCATCGCGGCGGTCAAGACGCTGACGGAGACGCTCTGCGACGTGGAGGATCTGGACACCACGCGCCAGCGGGTGTATTACGGCATGATCTTGCAGGAGATGAACCAGCAGAGCCATATGGTGCAGGAGATTTTGGAGCTGAGCCGCCTGCAAAGCCGGGAGCGCGTGAAGAAGACCGCCGTTCCCGCCGCGGAGGTGCTCGCGCCCGTCGAGGAGAAATACGCCATGCTCTGCGACTGCGCCGGGATCACGTTCCTGCCGCCGCCGGAGCCGGAGGCGATGCCGATGCTCTGGACAAATGCGGCGTCGGTGCGCCAGATCCTGGAGTGCCTGCTCGACAACGCGCTGAAATATGTCAGCCCCGGCGGGACGATCCGGCTGGAGGCGGAGGCAGGGCGCGCCCAGCTCACCTTCTGTGTCCGCGACGACGGCTGCGGCATCGCCGCGGAGGACCTGCCCCACGTTTTTGAGCGCTTCTACCGCTGCGCCGGAAGCCGCGGCGGAAGCGGTCTCGGTCTCGCCATCGCCCGCGAAGCCGCCGACACCCTCCGCGAGCGCCTCTGGGCAGAAAGCGAGCCGGGAAAAGGCAGCGCGTTCTATCTGACCGTCAAGCGGGCGTGAAGCGCTTTAAAGGCTCCCAAAGTGCAAGGACACCCCCGGTGCGCACACGCCCTTGGCTCCCCCTCTGGGGGAGCTGGCAGCGCGAAGCGCTGACTGAGAGGGTTTCACTTGCGAAATCGCCGGGCTCGGATGGCTCGCGCGTAGAGGACGGCACCCCGCGAAATATCACCGGATGCTTGGCGGTTGGCGGAAGCTTGCTGCCCTCTCAGTCAGCTTCGCTGACAGCTCTCCCAGAGGGAGAGCCAAGGAGCGGTGAGCGCGCTTCCCAACAAAAAAACGGACGCCCGACCGGGCGTCCGTTTTTTTCACGCGGTCTCTATACAGATATCCCCCGTCGTGGTCTCAACATCGCCGGCTCCGCCGGCGGCGGAGGCGGGGAGGGAGACGTCGCCGGTGCTGCTTCGGGCGGTGAACTGCTTTCCGGAGCAGAGCGTGCCGCTGATGTCGCCGGTCTTGGCGGCGATGGAGAGCGAGGCGGCGTCGCAGCGGTCGAGACGGATGTCGCCGGTCGTGGTGTGCAGGTCAAGCTCTCCCTCGGCAACGACGTCGCGCAGGTTCAGGTCGCCGGTCGTGGCTTCGGCGCGGAGGCTGCGGCAGCGGACGGCGGAGAGCGTGCTCTCTCCGGTGCCGACGCTGACCGTGAGCGCCCCGGCGCTGAGGTCGCTGAGCCGGACGCTGCCGGTCGCGGTCCGGACGCGCATGGTCCCTTCGGCGGAGGCGGCGCAGCGGATGTCCGCCGTGCTGCCGGTGAGCTCCACGCTGCCGAAGCGGAAATCTCCGGGGACCTCAACATCGCCGGTGTCGGCGCGGACGGTGAGCGCGGCATACTCGCTCTGCGGTAGGTGGACCGTCACGCTCACGCGGTCGAGAAAGATCCCGAACCACGTGCCCGACTCCGCGGAGCGGACCGTGAGCGTCCCGTCCTCGACGGCGACGGTGTGGGGCTTTTCCGGCACCTCGCGGCAGACGACGCGGCAGACGCCGTCCTCCGCCGGGGCGAGGATCACGTCCCCGACCGCGGTGGAGACATCGATGCGGTCGAAGCTCTGCCTTATTTCATGCGTCACGGTTTCGCAGCGCGCGGTGCTGAGCGCGCCGTACTCAAAGCCCAGCGCGGCGGACGACCCGGCAAAGACCGCGCCGCCGGCGACTACAAGGATCAGCGCGGCGAGGAGCCAGCGCTTTTTTGTTTTATTCATACGGTCTCCTCCTTTCTCACGAGACAGCCCTTCAGCCAGAGGGCGAAGCGGCGGGTCAGCCGCAGGAGCGCCATCGCCGCCGCGCCGCTGCCGATAAAGAGCGCGATGGCAGCCCCGGCGCAGACGGCGGATGCGCCGAGCGCGCAGCCCGCAGCCGCCGCGGAGCCGCGCGTCAGATACCAGACCATTCCGACGAGCGCGCCGAGACAGCCCGCGGCGAGCGCGAGGTCCGCCGCGTAAAGCGAGACGATGACCGCCCAGACCGTCACATAGACCGCGAGCACGACCGCCGCCGCAGCGAGCAGCAGCGACAGCCAGATCGGGGAGCCGAGCACCAGCAGCACGATCTCCCAAGCGCGCAGCGCGCGCCGCGGGCGCACCCGCTCCTTCACCAGATGGGTAAGCGGCGTCTCCGCCAAGATCTGCGCCGCGGCGTCCTCGACCGAGCCGAGGCTCGCGACGGCGTCGGACTCGCTCGCGCCCTCCTCCATGCGGTCGTCGATCATCTCGCCGAGGAAGGCGCAGCGGTCGGCGAGCTCCTCCGGCGGCATCCCGGCGAGCCGCTGCCGGAGCGATGCGAAAAATTCTTCTCTATTCATCTTGGGTCTTCTTCTCCTCTCCGGAAACGAAGCGGTAGATCGCCATAAGCTCCTCCCACTCGTCCAAAAATGTGCGGATGCGTTCCTCGCCCGCGGCGGTGATGCGGTAATATTTGCGCAGTCTGCCGTTGTGCTCCGCGCTCCGGACCGTCAGCAGTCCGGCGGTCTCCAGCCGCTTTAAGATCGTATAGAGCGTGGATTCCGAGAGGCGGACGCAGGGGGAGAGGTCCTTGATGATCTGATACCCGTAAGAGTCCCGCTCCCGGATTGCCGACAGCACGCAGACGTCCAGCACGCCGCGCTTCAACTGGAATACCTCCTTCAGTGGAATACGTCATAACGCGAAGTATTCCGCTTGTCAAGAGAATTTTACAGGAATTTTTCCGCCGCGCGCTTGACAGGGGACGCGGGCGTGCGTATAATAACGCTATGTTATTTAATGAAAAGGAGGGATGTCCATGGCGGCTCCCAGAAAGGTGACGCGGGAGGATATCGTGGCTGCGGCGGCGGACGTGCTGCGCTCCGGCGGCTTCCGCGCGGTGAACGCGCGGAGCGTGGCGCGGCGGCTCGGCTGCTCGACCCAGCCGATCTATCTCTGCTTCCGCAATATGGACGAGCTGCGCGCGGCGCTAACCGAATTCGCCGCCGCGGAGCATATCCGCCGCGTGCGCGAGCTGCTGCGCGAGCGCAGCGGACAGGACACGCGCTATAGCAGCTACGGACTCGGCTTCG
This sequence comes from Ruminococcus bicirculans (ex Wegman et al. 2014), assembly GCA_963649145.1. Classification (GTDB taxonomy): domain Bacteria; phylum Bacillota; class Clostridia; order Oscillospirales; family Oscillospiraceae; genus SVKR01. The sequence continues at coordinate 21,258 of CAVJGI010000024.1, forward strand.
TCCGCTTCGCGGCGCAGGAGCCCCAGCTTTTCCGCTGGCTGTATCTGGAGGACGGACAGGCAGGTCCGCGCGCGGACGATGTTCTGCTGCCGGAGATTCTGGACACCATCGAGGAGGATTACGGCTATGACCGCGCGCGGGCACAGGCGCTCCACCGGGACATGACATACTACTCCTACGGGCTCGCGATCCTTGCAAATACAGGGAATCTCGGTCTGGACGAGGGCGCGCTGCGCGAGGCGTTCCGCCGCGAATTTGCCGCGCTCGCCGCCGTCCACGGCGCACCGCCGCGGCGTCTGCAGGTCTGAGAAGGAGGGGAGACATTTTGGAAAAAGTCATCGACATCCAACATCTGGAAAAGTCCTTCGGGGACGTACACGCCGTGCAGGACCTGAGCTTCTCCGTGCGGGAGGGCGAGCTGTTCGCCTTTCTCGGCGTGAACGGCGCGGGCAAGAGCACGACCATCAACATTCTCTGCGGCCAGCTCGCGAAGGACGGCGGCAGCGTCAGCATCTGCGGGCTCGACATCGACGCGGAGCCGGACGCGGTGAAGCGGCGCCTCGGCGTCGTGTTCCAGAGCAGCGCGCTCGATAAGGACCTCTCCGCGCGCGAAAACCTGCTGAGCCGCGCGGCGCTTTACGGCATCCATGGCGCGGAGGCGCGGCGGCGGGTCGCGCGGCTTGCGGAGCGGCTGGAGTTCACGGAATTTTTAAACCGCCCCTTATCGAAGCTCTCCGGCGGCCAGCGGCGGCGCATCGACGTCGCCCGCGCGCTGGTGCATGAGCCGAGCATCCTTGTGCTCGACGAGCCGACCACGGGTCTCGACCCCCAGACGCGGGCGACGCTCTGGCGCTTCACCGCGGAGCTGCGGCGGACCGAGGGCATGACGGTGTTTCTCACGACGCACTACATGGAGGAGGCGGCGGACGCCGACTATGTCGTCATTTTGGACCACGGAAAAATTTCTGCCGAGGGCACGCCGCTCCAGCTGGAAAACAAGTGGACCGGCGACTTTATCACGCTCTACGGCGTCAGCGAGGACACCGCGCGCAGCCTCGGCGCGCCCTATGAGCCGCTGCGGGACGCTTACCGCGTCGCGGTGCCGGACACGGCTGCGGCGACGGCGCTCATTCTGGCGCACCCGGAAATTTTCCGCGACTACGAGATCACGAAGGGCAAAATGGACGACGCGTTCCTCGCCGTCACGGGCAAGAAACTGGCAGGAGGTGAGGGAAAATGACCGGACTTTCCGCGCTCATCCGGCGCGATATCAAGCTTTATTTCAAGGACAAGGGGCTCTTTTTCTCCTCGCTCATCACGCCGCTGGTCCTGCTTGCGCTTTACGCAACGTTTCTGAAAAACGTCTATACCGATTCCTTCCGCTCCGCGCTTGCGGCGGCGGGGGCGAGCGTGCCGGACAAGCTGCTGAACGGCTGCGTCGGCGACCAGCTCGTGTCCTCGCTGCTCGCGGTGAGCTGCGTGACGGTGGCGTTCTGCTCCAATCTGCTGATGATCCGGGACAAGACGAGCGGCGCGCGCCGCGACCTGACCGTGTCGCCGGTGCGCCCCGGCGTGATCGGGCTCGGCTATTACCTCGCGACGCTCTGCTCCACCCTGATCGTGACGCTCGCGGCGGCGGCGGCGGTCTGCCTCGGCTATCTCGCGCTCGTCGGCTGGTATCTCTCCGCGGCGGACGCGGCGATGCTTCTGCTGGACGTGTTTCTGCTCACGATGTTCGGCACGGCGCTCTCCTCCGTCGTGAACTGTCTGCTATCGACGGACGGGCAGGCGAGCGCCGTCGGCACGATCGTCAGCGCGGGCTACGGCTTCCTCTGCGGCGCGTATATGCCGCTGTCCAGCTTCTCCGAGGGGCTGCGGAAGGTGCTCGGCTTCCTGCCGGGAACTTACGGCACCAGCCTGCTCCATAACCACACCCTGCGCGGCGTTTTCGCCGAGATGCGCAGCATCGGCTTCCCCGCCGAGGTCGTGGAGCTCATCCGCGACAGTGTGGACTGCAATCTTTATTTCTTCGGAAAAAGCGTCTCCATCGGCGCGATGTACGCGGTTATGGCGGGGGCTGTTGCGCTGCTTGTTGCGGTGTATGTTGCGGAGAGCTTTGTGCAGGCGAAGAGGAAAAAGTGAAAAACTAAAAGCCGCGGGGGTTCTCCCGCGGCTTTTGCGGTTTTTGCGTTTTTGAGTGTTGAACGCGCCTTGCGGCGCTAAAATTAAATTTGTTTCGCGTCCTTTGGGACGCGACTTACTTTCCCCTCGCGGGGAAAGTAAGCAAAGGCGCGGTTAAGGGAAAACCCTTTCGAATGGGTTTTCCCTTAACAATCCCTTTCCTGAACGACCAAGAGGGTCTT
>CAVJGI010000025.1:0-23426 GCA_963649145.1 Ruminococcus bicirculans (ex Wegman et al. 2014)
ACCCTCCAGTCAGCCTTCGGCTGACAGCCTCCCTTGCACAGGGAGGCCTTTAAATCGTGCGGTTTCGCCGCGATGATAAGACTTTTTTGACAGACTGATCCGGACCGGAGCCAAATGGCTCCGGTCCGGATGTTTTTTGCTTTATTCTTACAGCTTTTCCCAGTTGAGGTGCCCGGCGTCCGTGACGCGGGGGCTCTGGGGGCGCTCGGTCGCCTTGGGGCAGAAGATCTCGATGACCTTCAGATCCTCGCTGGAGTCCGTGCGGGACTGGATGCCGTGGGGGACGTTGGGCGGCACGACCATCATGCAGCCGGCGGAGAGCTCGTAATACTCGTCGCCGCACCAGAAGTTGGCTTTGCCCGCCGTGATCATGATGATCTGCTCATAGTCCGTGTGGGTGTGGGTCATGCTCTCCGGGTTGGAAAAGATCTCGGAATACTGGATGGTCAGCTTCTCCGAGCCCTGAAAGATCCAGCTGCGTCCGCCGGGACGGCTGGTGTCCGGCTGGGTCTCGTGGGTATCGAACAGAATGGGTTTCTCGCTCATATTTTTGTTTCTCCTCTCAGAATTTTTTCAAAGACTCATAACGGCATAGTAAGCGCTCTCGACCGCCTGCTCCACCGTGGCGGGGCCGGTGCAGTCGCCGATGGGCAGCACGCGCAGGGCGCTGCCGAAGAAGCCGTCCGCGTCCGCGCTGCGGGCGCGCAGACCGGCGGCGTGGAGCACGGTCTCCGCCGGGAAGGACACCGCCCTGCCCTCCGCGTCGACGCCCTCGACGGCGGCGGCGGTGACGGCGGTGCAGCGCACGCCGGTGACAAGGTGGAGCGTCGGCGTGGAGCGCATCTCAAAGAGCAGCTCGTTGCGGTGGGTCGGCGTGGCGTCCGGCGCGAGCTCCGGGCGCATCTCGATAATGGTCACGTCCTTGCCGAGCCGCGCGAGGTGCAGCGCGGTCTCGCAGCCGACCTGTCCGCCGCCGATGAGCACGGTCTTACCCGTGACGCGCTCCTCGCAGCCGTAAATTTCCGTGGCATGGCAGGCGCGCTCCAGACCGGGGATGGGCGGCACGACCGGCACCGCGCCGAGCGCGGGAATAACGACGTCGTAGCCGCCGCCGGCGAGCGTCTCCGCCGTGGCGCGCGTGTTCAGGAGGACGCGCACGGCGCTCTTCTCCACCTGACGCACGAGGTAATCCTTGAAGTTATGCAGCGGGTATTTGAAGGGGACGAAGTCGGAGAACTTCAGCGCGCCGCCGAGGGCGCCGCTCTGCTCATAGAGCGTGACGGCATGTCCGCGCTCGTAGGCGGTGAGCGCCGCCTGCATGCCCGCCGGACCGCCGCCGATGACGGCGATGCGCAGCGGCTTTTTCGCCTTTTCGCCGATCTCCGGCAGGACGTTTTCGAGCCCGACGCGCGGGTTGACCGTGCAGTGGAACTGACGGCCCATCACGACGCTGTCGTGGCAGTGCATGCACTTGACGCAGGGGACGACGTCGTCCGGGCGGTTTTCATACGCCTTGACCATCAGCTGCGGGTCCGCGATGAGCCCGCGCACGCAGTAGAGCACGTCGGCGCGCCCCTCGGCGAGAATGCCCTCCGCCTCGGCGAGGTCGGAAATGCCGCCGATGGCGGCGATGGGGACGTTCAGCCCCGCCTTTTTCGCGCGCTCGGCGAGCCAGACGTTCGGGATGCTCGGCAGAAAGCCGCAGGGGTGGGTCGTGGTCATCCAGCGCGGTCCGTGGATACCGGCGGAGAACTGGACAAGGTCCGCCTTGCCCTCAATGAGCCGCGTGAAGGCGATCGCCTCCTCGATCTCGATGCCGCCCGGCTCATACTCCGTGCCGCTGATGCGCACCTCGATGAGCAGACGGCGGCCGACGCGCGCGCGGATGGCGTCGAGGATCTCGATCGCGAAGCGGCAGCGGTTTTCAAAGCTTCCGCCGTATTCGTCCGTGCGGCGGTTATGAAGCGGGGAGAGGAACTGACCCACCTGAAGCCCGTGGCCGAAGTGGAGCAGCACCATGTCGAAGCCGCACTCGACCATCGCGGCGGCGGCATCGGCATAGCCGCGCACCGTCTCCTGAATGTCCTCGTGGGTCATCTCCTTGCCGGGGACCGCCCAGAGCGTCGGCGCGCCCTCGCTGACGACCATATTGCGCGCCACGACACCGGCGACGCCGAGCTCCATGGACGCCTTCGCGCCGTGGAGATGGATGCGGCGGGCGAGATAAGCCATACGGTTGCGCGCCATGGGGTCGTAGATATCCCAGAACGCCTTGCGCTGGCTGGGGTCGACGGGGAAAATGCTCGCGCCCACGCAGGTGACGCAGGCGGCGCCCGCCTTGGCGCGGGACTCAAAGTGGGCGATCGCCTCCTCGGTCGGGGCGATGCCGCCGTCCTGACATGCCTGAAGTCCGGTCGGCGCGGCAAAAAGGCGGTTGCGGAACGTGACGCCGCCGATGCGGATGGGGGAAAGCAGATGCGGGAAGGGGGTCTCCATAAGCGATTATCTCCTTTCGGTTTTCAGCCCAGCGAGGGGTCGATCAGAATTTTCAGATGGTTCCGGCGGTCCGGGCGGTCCAGACCGAGGTCCACGCAGCGGGAGAGCGGCACCGTGGCGGTCACGAGGTCGCGGAAGCGGAGCTTGCCCGCGGCGAGCATGCGCAGATACGCCTCCACCTCCTCCGCCGTGTAGACGAACGAGGGCGTGAGGTCGATCTCGCGCGGGATGATGCGGTTCGGCGCAATGCCCATCGGCTGGCCGTTCGTGCCGACGAGCATGACCTGTCCGCCGGGCTTGACGCAGTAGTAAGCGCAGTTTTCGAGCGACGCCGGGCTCCCGGCGCACTCGAACACGACGTCCGCGCCGACGTCGCGCCCCAAGATCTCCAGAACGCGCGACTTCAGGTCCTCCGTGGCGCTGAGGTCGATGACCTCGTCCGCGCCGAAGGAGCGGACGAGCTCCGCCTTGGCGGGACCCGTAACGAGCGCGATGATGCGCCCCGCGCCCGCGGCGCGCAGCAGGCGCATGGCAGAAAGCCCGATGGGACCCGCGCCGCTGACGACGACATCGTCGCCGAGGCGGAAGCGCGAGCGGCGGATGGCGTGGAACGCCACGCATACCACGTCGAAGAGCACCGCCTCCTTCGGGTCCGTGCCCTCCGCGACGGGGATGAGCATCGTGTGCGCCGCGTCGTGGATGATCATATACTCCGCGTAGCCGCCGTCATAGGTGCGGATGCCCGCGGTGCGCATAAAGCCGTGGGTGCAGATGTTCGTCTGCCCGTGGCGGCAGGGCGTGCAGTCCTCCGCGCAGTGGGCGGGAGGTCCGCAGAGGATGCGCTCGCCGACCGTGAAACCCTCCACGCCCTCGCCGAGCGCGGCGATGGTGCCGACGTTTTCATGGCCGAACACCATTCCCGGCGGGATCATCCCGGCGCGGCGGAAGGACTCCACGTCCGTGCCGCAGATCCCGCAGTATTCGATCTTGACCAGCATCTGTCCCGGACCCGGCACGGGAACGGGGCGCTCCTCGATGCGCATGTCCATAGGACCGTAGTAAACTGCAACCTTCATCTTTTTATCATTGACTCCTTTCTCTTGCTCAGCCACCGTTCTGGACCTTCAGGCCGCGGGAGCGGAACAGCTCGATGATCTGCTCGATCCGCTCCGGGGGAACGCTCTGCGCCTTCAGGGTATAGGGCTTGCCGAGCTGGGCGTATTTGATCTTTCCGTATTCATGCTCCGGCAGGATGTCCACGCGCTCGATGCTTTTGAGCGAGGCGAGCAGGTCCGCCTCCGCCGCGAGGGTCTCGTCGGAATCGTTGTAGCCGGGGATAATGGGCACGCGGATGATCATCGGCTTGCGCAGCTCGCTCATCGCGCGCAGGTTGCGCAGTATGACGTCGTTGCTGCATCCGGTGTTTTTCCGGTGGTTCTCCGGGTCGATGTCCTTCAGGTCAAAAAGCAGCATATCCGCCGCCTTCAGCACCTCCACCGCCGCGTCTGTGCGTGTGTAGCCGCAGGTATCGACGTTCACGGAGATGCCCGCGCCGTGGCAGAGCCCGATGAGCTCCATCATAAACGCCGGGAAGCTTGAGCTCTCGCCGCCGCCGATGGTCGCGCCGCCGCCGCTGCTGCGGTAAAACGCCTCGTCCGCGCGGATGATCTCGAAGACCTCCTCCGCCGTCATCCACTTGGCGAAGGGCTCCATCGCGTCGAAATAACAGACCTCGGCGCACTGCATGCAGCCGTCGCAGCGGCTGCGGTCGATGACCGCCTTGCCCTCCGCCATCGTGACCGCACCCTGCGGACAGACCGGCACGCATTTGCCGCAGCCGGCGCAGTGCTCGGCGGTGTATTTCAGCTCCTGCCGGTAAGACTGCCCCTCCGGGTTGCAGCACCAGATGCACTTGAGCGGGCAGCCCTTCAAAAACACGGTCGTGCGGATGCCGTAGCCGTCCACGAACGAGCCGTGGATAATGTGGAACACCAGCGCCTTTTCGCTCATTTCGGTCTTCCTCCTCAGCTCTCGCACTCGCTGCGCTCGATGATATTGTTCTGAAGCTCCGGGCTGAGCTCCGTGAAGTAAGCACTGTAAGTCGCCACGCGGACGAGCAGGTCCTTATACTTCTCCGGGAAGCGCTGCGCCTCGCGCAGCGTGGCGTTGCTCGTGAAGTTGAACTGGACGAGGTTGCCGCCGTATTCAAAGAAGGTGCGCAGCATGCGGGCGAAGGAGCGGACGCCGGCGGCGTTTTTCACGAGCTCCGGACTGACGCGGACATTCAGGATGCTGCCGTTTGCGAGCAGGACCTGATCGAGCTTCGCCACGGAGCGGAAGGTGCTCGTGACGCCGGAGACGTTCCTGCCCTGATGAGGCGAGATCCCGCCCTCCGCGAGCGGCTCTCCGGCGCGGCGTCCGTCCGGCGTTGCGCCGAGAACGGCGCCGTAGGGGATGTTCGCCGTCATCGTGATCGCCGAGCAGGAGTTGCGCGCGTTTTTGTAGATTTTAAACTGCTTGATAAAGTGGCACATATCCGTCAGGATGCCGCGGAGCAGCAGGTCCACATAGTCGTCGTCGTTGCCGAACTTCGGCGCTTTCGTGACGAAGTGGAGCACGTCCTCATAGCCGACATAATTCGCATCGAGCGCGTCGCAGAGGCGCTGCATCGTGATCTTCTTGTCGTCGAACACGACCTTTTTGATCGCCGCGAGGCTGTCGCCGACGTTGGCGAGGCAGCCGAGGCCGGTCGTGTGGCTGAGCTGGGGATAGGTGCCGCCCTGATAAATGTCGATGCCGCGGTCGAAGCAGACGGGATAGAGCGAGGAGAGCAGCGGGCAGGCCGAGTGGGTGCCGAACATCTCCATATCCGCGTTTTTGAAGGCGAAGGTGGCGCGCATCATATAGCGGAACTGGCGCATAAACGCCTCGCGGACCTGCTCAAAGCTCGTGAACGAGCGGGGGTCGCCGGTCGGCAGACCGAGGCGCTCGCCGGTCTTGCGGAACACGCCGTCGTTGAGCGCGAGCTCTAAAATGAAGCCGCAGTTGACAACGTTGCCGTTCGGGTCGTGGGCGCGGTAAGGGATGGAGGGGTTGTGGCAGCCGACGGAAACATAGTCGCGCGCATCTTCGAGCGGGGTGCCCATCTGGAGCAGGGACTCTATCGTCGTGTCGTCGGAGACGAACTTCAGCTTGCCGTGGAGGTCGCGCGCGACCTCGCAGGCACGGATGACGAACTCCTCCGGGTTATAGCGGCTGATGCGCACGACGACGTCCTCCGCCGTGAGCCCGACGTCCGCCTCCGCGTCGAGGAAGAGATAAGTCAGCGCGTTGACCGCGTCGCGGCCGTCCGGCGTGATGCCGCCGATGGTGAGACCCTGCATGACCGGATAGCCGGAAAACGCCACGCTGAGGAAATTCTCCTGCAAATTGATGGCGGCGTTGAGCTTGATGAGCAGCAGCGACGCCAGCTCCAGCGCCTCCTCGCGCGTGATCGCGCCGGAGGCGAGATCGGCTTCGTAATAGGGCAGCAGATACTGGTCCACGCGGCCGAGGCTCATGCCCGCGCCCCAGCACTCGATCATCAGCGGTACGAACACGAGCCAGATGCTCTGCACCGCCTCGCGGAACGAGCGCGCCGGCTGCTCCGGAACGCGGCGGCAGATCTCCGCCATCCGCTCCAGCTCTGCGCGGCGGGCTATGTCCGTCTCCGCCTGCGCCTGCGCCGCGGCGAGGTCGGCATAGCGGTTCGCGTGGCGCACGACCGCCTCCTGCGCGATGATGACGCTCTCATAAAAGTGGCTGCGGTCCAGATCCTCCGGCGTGAAGGGGTCGAGCTGCGCAAGGCGGCGGCGCGCCTCGTCGATGGACGCGCGCAGACCATATTTCAGCACGGACTCATAGTCCGCGACGGAGTGCGCCTGATGGTGCCCGTTGCGGCAGAAGCCGCCGGTCTGGAGGATGTTCTCCAGCTTCGCCGCCCAAGGCGGCACCGCGCCGATCCAGTAATCGGAGAGGGTCTTGCCGTGCCAGTAGGGGAGTATCTCGCGGATCTTGTCCTTCTCCTCCTCGCTGAGCGGCTGATATTTGTCCCACTCGCGGTCCTGCACGGTGTCCAGCTCCTCGGCGATCCAGTCGCTGCGCATTTCGATGAGCAGCGCGCCGCCGCGTTCCTTGCTCGTCTGCCAGCCGGCGAGCAGCTCGCCTTCCTCGATGCGGACGGTCATATTGTCCAAAATCTCCGCAAGCGCCCGCGCGCGGCGCAGGATGACCGGGAGATTCTCCGTTTTCTGATAAGACTTCGTCATGTAATAAGCCCGCTCCACGCAGATGGCGGGTGTTACCAGCATCCGCTCGCGCAGGCGGCTGACCCGTTCGGTAGGCGCCATAGTGTTCTCTCTTCCTTTCCCTCTGCCGGTGGGGGCAGAGTATCAGTTTTATGCGAACATTATAAATTTTCGCGCCGCCTCATGTCAAAAAGTGTGCGCTTTTTGCGCTTCGACGGGGTTTTTGGTTTTTTTCAGCGCAATCCGGGGCGGCGGAGGCGAAAAAATGAACTTCCCGCCCCCGCCCTTCGGCGGCAAAGCCGCCCCATCGCGCCGCGCGGAAAACCACTTTCCGCGAAATCGCCGGAAGATGCGCAGAAATTGACACTTTCGCGCGCGTTCCTTTAGAATAGACCCGTCAATATGGGGCGCCGGCGGCAGCCGGCAGAAAGGAACAAAACACTATGATCAAAAATCACGTTCGGGAAAAGCTGGACCGCGGCGAAAAGGTCGTCGGCACCTTCTTCCACACGGGCAGCGGCCTTGCCATGGACGCCATCGGACTGTCCGGCATGGACTATGTCATCATTGACGGGGAGCACTCCCCCATCGCCATCGAGACCGCGGGAGACATGATCCGCGCGGCGGAGGCGCACGACCTCACCGCCTTCGTGCGCGTGAAGGAGATCTCCCGCTCCTCCATTCTGAAGCCGCTGGACCTCGGCGCAAAGGGTCTCATCGTGCCGCAGGTCGGCGGGCTCGCGGACGCCAAGCAGCTCGTGGAGTGGGCGAAATACCCCTCCGTCGGCAACCGCGGCATGGCGATGGGCCGCGGCTCGGACTTCGGTCTCGGCGCGCTGCCCATCCGCGAGCACTGGGCGTATCATAACCGCGAGACGCTGCTCATCCCCATGTGCGAAACGCGCGGCTGCCTCGACGAGATCGAGGCGGTGACGGCGCTGGAGGGCGTGGACGGCATTTTTGTCGGCCCCTGCGACCTCTCCATCGCGCTGGACCGTCCCGGCGAGTTCGGCGCGCCGGAGGTGCTCGCCGCCTTCGCCCGCATCTCCGCCGCCTGCCGCGCCGCGGGCAAGTTCTGCCTCGCCTACTCCCCCTCGCTGGAGATGACCCAGCGCTTCCTCGACCTCGGCTATCAGGGCGTCGCCACCGCGCTGGATATCAATCTGCTGCTCTCGGCTTACTTAAAGCTGACCAAGGAAACCAAGGCCCTCTTCTAAAAAAAAGAGCGTTCCCTGCGGAACGCTCTTTTTTCAAACTCGTTCTTTACTTTTTGATCGCCGCGCCGGAATCGGCGCCGATGATGCGGCTTAGGTGGAAGATGGTGCGGTAGGTATAGGTGATGTGCTCCTCCATCTCGTTGCGCGCAACGGAGCTGTAGCGGTTTTTGACCGCGAGATAGATGCAGCGGTGTTTTTCCAGCGCGTGTCCGGTGTCCGTCTCCGCGGTGGAGCGGCAGTAGCCGGAGATGATGTAGCGGTAGCGCTGGATGCGGATATCCATCGTGTCGTAGACCATCTGGAGATAGTGGTTGTTCGCTGCACGCAGCAGCGTTTCGTGGAAGAGCTTGTCGTATTCGGCAAACTCGTCATAGTCGCGCCGGTCCAGACAGTCCTTCGCGCCCGCGATGCTGCGCTCCAGCGTTTCGAGCTCCGGGGTGCGGATGTTGTTCGCCGCCATATATGCCGCCGTGCCCTCCAGCATACGGCGTGCGTCGCAGAGGTTGAAGCAGTCCTGCATGCTCACGGGCGTCACCTGATAGCCGCGGTCGCTCGTGCGGATGACGTGGCCGTCGTCCGCGAGCTGTTCGAGCGCGGTGCGGATCGGCGTGCGGCTCACGCCGAGCTCGCCCGCGATCTTCGCGACGTTGATGCGCTCGCCGGGGACCATCTGCACGCGGATGATCTGGCTGAGGACGTATTCATAGATCTGGCTGCCGAGCGCGGCTGTGCTCTGCTCGGTCTCTCGGTTTTTCTCCGCCATCGCGTCAGTCCGCCTTTCTGCCCTGCGCGCCCTGCGTCAGCAGTCCGGCGTCGAGCAGGACGTGGTAAATATGGTGGAGGTGGTCCTCCATCTCCGTTTTCGCCACCATGGAGTATCGGCTGCGGATGGCGCGGTAAATGACCGCGTGCTTATCCGTGATGCGCTCCGGGTGGAAGCCGCCGAGACTGCCGCCGGCGATCATGGAGTTCGTATAGCGCCGGACCCAGAGCGAGAGCACGTCGGACATATTATTATAGTAGCTGTTGCCCGCGGCGCGGACGACGAGCTCGTGGAACTGCATGTCGAGCTCGTTGAAGGCGGGGATGTCCTCCGGAAAGTTCCCCTTCTCCACGAGCGCGCGGCAGCGCTCGATGTTCTGCTTCATCTGCTGAAAGTGGACCGCCGTGGCGGTGTTGGCGGCGACATAGGCGCAGCTGCCCTCCAGCATGGAGCGGATCTCATAGAGGTCCAGACAGTCGCGCCAGTTGACGGGCGCGACCTTATAGCCCTTTTCGCCCGCCTGCTCCACGAGACCGTCCGCCAGAAGATGCTCCAGCGCGGTGCGCACCGGGGTGCGGCTGATGCCGAGCTCCTCGGCGATGCGCTTCGTGTTCACCTTGGAGCCGGGCTCATACTCCACGCGGATGATCGCGTCGGCAATGTAGCGGTAAGTCAGCTCGCTCAGCACGGAAAACGGCTGGTCGCTGAGCTCGCGGAAAAATTCCTGCTTGTCCAAGGGCTTCGCCCCCTTTCGGATGAATCATTTTTTGTTTCAACTTTTTTAGTATAACACAGCGCAAAACACAGCGCAATCCCCTGTATTTGAAAAAAGGAGGTCCCGATTTTTTATGACCGAACACCAGAAGGGCTGCACCGCGCGCGTGGCGCGGCGCATCCGGGAGACTTATGTGATGCCGGAGCTCGACGCGGAGCGGCTTCGGCTTTATACGCGCTCTTACCGCGAGACGGAGGGCGAGATGCCCTGCCTGCGCCAAGCCAAAGCCTTCGCCGAGACGCTCCGGGGCGTCACCGTGAAGATCTGGCGCGACGAGCTCATCGTCGGCTCCGCGAGCTGCAAGCCGCGCGGCGGCGCGGTGCTGCCGGAGCTGAACGCCCAGTGGCTGACGCGCGAGATCGACGACATGTCCGTCCGCCAGTGGGACCGCTTCCGCGCGCCGGGTGCGGAGGAGCGGCAGGAGGTGCTGGACCTGCTCCCGTGGTGGCGCGGGCGCAGCGCCTATGACGTCTGGGAGCGCCGCCTCCCCGCGCCGCTCGCCGACATGCTCGCCACGGGCTTCATCGGCGGCGTCACCTTTTCCAACAACGGCTTTTACCCCGCCCACGTCGCCGTGGACTACGCGATGGTGCTGCGCGAAGGGCTCGCCGCCCGGCGCGCGGAGGCGGAGCGGCGGCGGAGCGCGCTCGCGCTCTGCGACGTGGCGAACGTTGAAAAATACCACTACTACACCGCGATGATGACGGCGCTGGACGCCGTGCGCGATTTCTCCGCGCGCTACGCCGACCTTGCGCGCGCCCTCGCCGCGGCGGAGCCGGACACCGCGCGGCGCGCGGAGCTGCTGGAGATCGCCGGGGTCTGCGCCCGCGTTCCGTGGCAGCCGGCGCGCTCCTTCCGCGACGCGGTGCAGGCGGTGAATATGGTCTGGACCGCGCTGATGCTGGAGGGCTGGGGCCACGGCATGAGCCTCGGACGTATGGACCAGTATCTCCTGCCCTACTACGAAGCTGATCTCGCCTCCGGCGCGATCACGCGCGAGGCGGCGCTGGAGCTCGTCGAGCTGCTGTTCGTCAAGGTCAACGGCACCGTCACGCTGGACGATTACGCGACGGCGACCTGCTTCGCGGGCTTCCCGCAGGCGGTGAACATCACGATCGGCGGCGTGAAGCCGGACGGCTCCTGCGCCGTCAACGACCTCACCTATCTGCTGATGGACGCCGAGCGCGACGTTGCAATGACGGCGGAGGACCTCGTCATCCGCGTTTCCGAAGATAGCCCGCGCCGCTATCTGCGCGCCGCGGCGGAGCTCGCGCGGGCGCTGAAGGGCAAGCTGAAATTCATCTCCGACCCCGTCGCCATCCGCCAGCTCGAATGCGATGGCTACCCGACGGAGCTGGCGCGCGACTATATCATCACGGGCTGCAACAGCCCCACGATCCCCGGCATTTCGCAGGATGTCCCCGGCGGGCTGTTCAACCTCGCGCTGATGCTGGAGCTTGCGCTGAATGACGGGCGCAGCCGCATGACCGGGCGGCAGCTCGGTCCCCACACGGGCGACCCCCGCCGCTTTGAAAGCTACGAGGAGGTCTGGGGTGCCTTCCGGCGGCAGGTGGAATACTTCATGGAGGGCGCGCTCACGATGACGGACCTCGACCGCGCCGTCTTCGCCGAGCTGCTGCCTATCCCACTCCAGAGCGCGCTTTTTCAGGGACCGATGGAGCGCGGGCTGGACCTCTTCTCCGGCGGCACGGGGCGCTATGCGCGCCAGTCGATCTCCCTCGCCGGCGCGCCGAATGCGGGCGACGGCCTCGCAGCGCTCAAAAAGGTCGTGTTCGAGGAAAAGCGCTTCCCGCTCTCCCGCGTCATCGACGCGCTGGACGCGGACTTTGAAGGCTTCGACGACGTGCGCTGCGCTTTGGAGCGCGCGCCGAAATTCGGCAACGGCGACCGCTATGCCGACACCGTCGTGAACGACGTGCTCGCGCTCGGCAGCGACCTGATGCACCGTCACACGGGCTATTGCGGCACGCCGGTCATCGCTGCGGCGGCGACGATCTCGTCGAACGTTCCGCTCGGTCTCGGCGTCGGCGCGCTGCCCGGCGGACGGCGCGCGGGCACGCCCATCGCGGAGGGCGGCATCTCGCCCCAGCAGGGGCGCAACACCGCGGGTCCCACCGCCACGATGCTCTCCGTCGCCTCGCTCTGCCACGAAAAGCTGGAAAACGGCTCCGTGCTGAACATGCGCTTCGACCCCGCCGCGCTGCAAACGCCGGAGCATCTGGAAAAATTTGTGGACATGCTCCGCACCTACCTGCTCGGCGGCGGCTTCTTCGTCCAGTTCAATATTGTGGACACGGAAACACTCCGCGCGGCGCAGCGCGAGCCGGAAAAATACCACGACCTGCTCGTGCGCGTCGCGACCTACAGCGCCTATTTCGTGGAGCTGAGCCCCGAAATGCAGGAGGACATCATCGCCCGCATGGAATTTGGAACAATTTAAGGCGCAAAATGCGCCTATCCAAAACCATTTCCGTTGATTTTGCGGCACAGTTTGGTCCTGTTCGGGTTCAAAACTGTGGAATTCGCCCTAATATGCGCTTATTTTGACATGGCGCCGCCCGGACTGCTATACTGTTGCTCGCAGGATATAAAATACCCCGTAGGAAATCCAAGAAAAAAAGAAAAACCGAGGAGGAAAACAAAATGAAAACCCGCAAGCTCATCGCGCTCTTGCTGACGGCGGCGCTCGCTCTTGCCCTGCTGGCAGGCTGCGGCGGCACCAAGACCCCCGATCCCACCAAGACTCCCACCGAGTCCCAGACCCCGGACGCGCAGGATCCCGCCGAGAGCGAGACCCCGTCCGACATTGACTTCTCCAAGAAGGTCAAGCTGACTTGGGCGATCGGCGGCGCTGCCGGCAAGGGCACCGCCGTTGCGAACCAGAAGGCCATTGATATGATCGCGGAGCGCTCCAACGGCGCGATCGAGATCGAGCTCATCCCGGACGGCGCGCTCGGCAGCGAGGCTTCCCTCGTCCAGCAGGCGATGGAAGGCTCCTGCGACATCGTCGGCGCCGCCATCGGCACCGTGTCCGCTTACTCCACTTACCTCTCCGTCTTCCAGATGCCCTTCCTCGTCAACAACTACGAGCTTGAGGCTGAGGTCCTGAAGAGCGATGCGTGGAAGACGCTCGTCAACGCGGCGAGCGAGGAGATCGGCACCGCCACCATCATCGGCGCGACCGAGTTCGGCATGCGCGGCCTCGCCACCATCAACAAGCCCGTCACCTGCATCGACGACGTTGCCGGTCTGAAGGTCCGCACCGGCGGCAACCCGGTCATCGACGAGGCGATGCGTCTCATCGGCGCGAACCCCGTCTCCATCCCCTTCTCCGAGCTCTACTCCTCTCTCCAGAACAAGGTCGTGGACGCCGAGGAGATCAACCTCACCTCCATCTCCATGCAGAAGCACTACGAGGTCGTGAAGTACTTCACCGACATCGGTCTCTACCCGTGGCTGAGCCTCACGCTCATCAGCAACAGCGTCGCCGAGGGTCTGCCGGAGGGCTACTATGACCTCATCTGCGAGTGCATCGCCGAGTGCGACGCCGACTATATGCAGAACGAGCTCTACAACTGGGTCGGCTCCGCCGCCGACGACTGCGATGCCAACGGTCTGACCATCTCCGAGCTGACCGACCGCGAGGCTTGGATCGAGCGCATGGCGCCCCTCTACGAGGAGTGGGGCGCGAAGGATCCCCTGATCGCCGACTTCATCAGCGCTGTTCAGGCAATGGATAAGTAAAGTCTCTTTCTCCCCCCTGTTTTTGGCGGAGTCTCCGGGAAATGCTCCGGGGGCTCCGCCCCGTCCATCCACGTTTTTTAAGAGAAAAGGAGGAATCACCCCCGCATGAAGGTGTATCACAAGATCTCCCATTTCCTCTATCAGATCCTGCGCTGGATCACCGTCGTCACGGTCGTGGCGATGCTGGTGCTGATGCTGGTGGAGGTCGTTCGCCGCTATCTCTTTGACAAGACCTTTATCTGGTCGGACGAGATCATCCGTTATCTGCTGCTCTACTGCACGTTCCTCGGCGGCGCCTGCGCCTATTACCAAAAGGGCCTCGTCGCCTTCACCCTGATCTATGACAAGCTGAACAAGAAAACGCAGGCGATCCTGATGCTGGTCACGAACTTCATCTGTCTCGTGTTCTTCGCGTTCCTGCTGTATTATTCCATACTGAAGGTCACCAGCCCCTCCGTGGTCAAGAGTATCTCCACCGCGTCCGGTCTCAGCCTCTCGGTGCTCTATGCCTCCGTGCCCATCGGACTGTTTTTCCTGCTGGTCTTCACCATCGACTTCTTCCCGGAGCTCATCCGCAACATCCGCGACGCCGGGAAGCCGGAAACAAAAAAGGAGGGCTCTGAAGCATGATCGTTGCCATAATCGTTTTTGCCGTCACGATGATCATCGGTCTTCCCGTCGCCTTTGCGCTCGGTCTGATGGGCTCCGTCCACATCGTGTCACTCGGCAATCCGTCCTATTACCTCGTCATCATCCAGCGTCTTGTCGATCAGGTGAACATGACGAGCCTGACCTGCCTTCCCTTCTTTATCCTCGCGGGCGAGCTGATGAACGGCGGCGGCGTGACGCGCCGTCTGCTTGACTTCCTGCGCTCCCTGCTCGGCTGGCTGAAGGGCGGTCTCGCCTACTGCACGGTCGTCATTGCCGCCATCCTCTCCGCTATTCTGGGCTCGCCGAACGGCGTTGCCTCCATGCTCTGCGGCATTCTCGTGCCGGAGATGCGCAAGGACGGCTACAAGGAGGAGTTCACCGGCTCCCTCGTCGCCGCGAGCTCCATTCTCGGTCCCATCATCCCGCCGTCCACATCCTTCATCATGTACTGCATGATGACGAACTGCTCCATCAAGGCGCTGTTCATGGCGGGCATCGTGCCGGGGCTCGCGCTCGTGGTCGTGTTCTGCGGTCTCATCGCCTACTACGGCAAGAAGCTGGGCTTCAAGCGCGATGAGAACGGCTTCCACTGGGGCGCCGTCGGCAGAAGCTTCATGAAGGCGCTGCCCGCGCTGATCGTCCCCATCGTCATGATGGGCGGCGTTGTCACCGGTCTCTTCACCGCAACGGAGTCCGGCGCGGTCGCCTGCCTCTGCGCGCTCATCGCAGCGGCGATCTACCGCGAGATGGACTGGAAGAAGCTGCCCGACATGCTCCTGCGCGCTGCCGTCACCGGCGGCGGCATCCTGCTGATGATCTCCTTCGGCGGCGTCATCGCGTGGTCCATGACCCGCGCCGGCATCCCCAACCATGTCATCGGGCTCGTCACCAGCATCACCAGCAGCAAGTTCCTGCTCACGCTCCTGATGATCATCATCCTCATGATCGGCGGCATGTTCCTCGACACCGGTACGCTGACCATGGTCTTCCTGCCCGTTATGTTCCCGCTCGCCACCGCCATCGGCATGGACATCGTCCACTTCGGTCTCATCTTCTCCGTGATGACCATCATCGGCTACATCACCCCGCCGGTCGGCGTCGTTCTGTTCGTCACGTCCAACGCCTCCGGCATCCCCTTCAGCAAGCTATGCAAAATGATCTGGCCCTTCGCCATCGCGTCGGCGATCGTTACGACGCTGTTGGCGTATCTGCCGGATATCTGCCTCTGGATCCCGCGTCTCACGGGCTACGCAGGCTGACACGCGATCAACATTTTCAGCAAAGGAGATATAGAAACCATGCTTGACAGAAGCTTTCTCCGCGGCGTGTATGACATCCATATCCACGCCGGTCCCTCCGTCGCCAACCGCAAGGTGGACGCCTACGAAATGCTCCGGCAGGCGGAAGAAGCGGGCTACGCCGGCTTCCTCGTGAAGGACCACTACGTTCCCTCCTGCCACGGCTGCCTGATGATCGAGAAGCACTTCGCCACGAGCTGCCGCGTTTACAGCTCCATCGCGATGAACAACTCCGTCGGCGGCTTCAACATCAACGCGCTGGACGCGGCGTATAACATGGGCGCGAAGATCGCCTATATGCCCACCGTGTCCTCCAAGCTCCACATCGACGGTCACAAGGGCAAGAAGTTCCACGGCTCCGGCAACATGACCGCCGAGGAGAATCCCATCTATTACCTCGACGAAAACGGCGAGCTCATCCCGGAGGTCCTGCGCGTGCTGGACTATATGACAGCCCACCCCGATTTCGTTCTCGCCACGGGCCACGGCAGCAAGGAGGAGATCGACGTTCTCATCCCCGAAGCCGTGAAGCGCGGCGTGAAGCGCATCCTCGTGAACCACCCGCATTTCCAGATCATGGCGACCGAGGAGCAGCTCGTCCGCTGGGCAGGCCTCGGCGCGATGATCGAGATCACCGCGATGGAGCACGGCATGGTGCTGGAGGACCGCGACGATCTTTTCAACTCCATCGACCTTGTGAAGCGCGTCATCGCCTCCGGCGTTCCCGCCGAGCGCATCGTCATCGACTCCGACTTCGGTCAGAACGTCTCCCCCTACCCCGTGGACGGGCTCTATAAGTTCCTGAACCTGCTCTACGAGCGCGTCGGCATCGACGAGGAGACCCTTGCCGTGATGGTCAAGAAGAACCCCGCGTGGCTGATGAGCGCGGAGACCTGAGTGCGGACGGAAAGGAGACCCCGAAATGTCCAATACGAATAACCATGTGAACTGGGAAAAGATCGAGCGCCTGAAGGAGCAGTACGGCGTCGGAGCGATCTTCCAGTTTTACGCCGACTACGAGGGCGTGGACCCGACCCACTCCGCGCTGCTGGACGACACCGTCGATATCCAGCCGCCTTGGAGCGTCAACCGCAAGGTCGCGGTCACGACCGCGATCGTCGGTGCGATGTACAACAAGCGCTTCAACCCCAACCACCCGATGACGCCGGACGAGATCTACCGCTCCGCGCGCGAGGCGTGCCTCGCCGGTGCGCCGAGCATCCACCTCCACGTCCGCGACGAAAAGGGCTTCAGCGTGCTCGACCCGGACCTGTTCCATCAGGTCATCGACCCGCTGCGCGAGGAGTTCCCCGAAGTCGTCATCGACGGCTGCCTCGTCTGCGAAAACCAGAAGGAGTGGGACACGATGAAGGTCCTGCTCAAAGAAAAACTCTTCGAGGTCACGCCGGTCAACACGCAGGCGACCTATAACGGCGACATGCTCTTCGCCAAGCCCGCGCACCTGATGATTGAAAAGTGCCGCCTCGTGCAGGAGGCGGGCGTCATCCCGCAGGTGACGTTCTATTCCTCCGCGGACGTCGACAACGCCAACCGCTACCTCATCCGCTCCGGCCTGCTGGAAAAGCCCTACCACTTCCTGCTGCTCTACGGTCTGCCCGGATGCAGCCCGATGAACAATCCCGTCGCGATGATGGAGACGATGCTGAACACTTACCACCAGCTCAAGGACATCGACCCCGACTGCCAGATCGCGGTCTGCTCCGCCGGACGCGCGAGCAGCTTTCTGACCGCGCAGACGATGCTGATGGGTCTCGACGTCCGCGTCGGTATGGAGGACACGGTGTGGAAGTATCCCCACCGGTGCGACAAGATCACGAGCAACGCCGAGCAGTTCTTGAACGCCAAGACCATGGCGTCCACCATCGGTCGCGAGGTCATGACCGCCCGCGAATACCGCGATTATATGGGCCTGCCACAGAAAAAGTAAGGAGGAAAAAAGAAAATGAACGATCAGGTCGAACTTTTTGATCTTGAAGAGCGCCAGCCGAACGACAAGATGCCCGGCGGCAGAACTTGGTGCTTCCAAGGCTCCGAGTACATGACGATCAAGTATTCCGAGATGTGGGACCCCGCCCTCGTGATGCATGAGCACCCGGAGGAGCAGGTGAATCTCGTCCTCGGCGGCCGCGCGCTCTTCCGCGTCGGCGACAAGGACTATGAGCTCCACCGCGGCTGCATCATCCGCATCCCGCCGAACCAGCCCCACGGTCTTGTGAAGAAGCTGAGCCGCGAGAATTTCCAAGTCGTCCAGCTCGTCGCCCCCGCCCAGCGCCAGACCCCCGAAAGCGCCCGCGACACCGACGCCGGAAACGAGGGTTGGCCCACGCTCTGAGATATTTAGCAAGCAAAAAAGCCCGCCGGATGGCGGGCTTTTTGCTATATAAAGTGCCTCGCAGAGTTCGCCAGCGCACCGGCGAATAAATTTCAATTATTTTTCGGCGCGACACGTGCGTGCCGAAAAATACTCTGCGCGGAGCGAACGTGCGCCCCGAAGGGGCGTGCGCTGAGCGGAGTGAATCCTTTTCGACCGGGAGCCCAACGAAGTGGGTCCCGGTCGAGTTTTTTTGGTGCCGGCGACGGGGATCGAACCCGTATGACATTGCTGTCGAGGGATTTTAAGTCCCTTGCGTCTGCCAGTTCCGCCACGCCGACGGGTGGGAGCGGACGCGGCTGCGCCCGCTCTTCTTTATTATACTGATTTTCCGCCCGCTGTCAAGGCAGGGTGCAATCAGCACAGCTTGGCGCCGGCGGGGATGGCGTCGTCGAGCATGATGAGGTTCAGCTTCTCCTCGCCGTGCTCGGTGTGGACGGCGGAGAGCAGCATGCCGCAGCTTTCCAGCCCCATCATCTTCCGCGGCGGCAGGTTCACGATGGCGGCGAGGGTCTTGCCGATGAGCTGCTCCGGCTCATAGAACTTGTGGATGCCGGAGAGGATCTGGCGGTCCGTACCGCTGCCGTCGTCGAGCGTGAAGCGCAGGAGCTTGTCGCTCTTTTTGACCGCCTCGCAAGCCTTGACCTTCACGATGCGGAGATCGGACTTCGTGAACGTGTCGAAATCGACCTTCTCCGCGCTGAGCGGCTCGATCTCCAGCGGCGGGAGCGCCGCCTTTTTCTGCGCCTCGTGCAGCGCTTCGAGCGCGGCGAGCTCCTTCTCCGCGTCGATGCGCGGGAAGATCGCCTCGCCCTTGTGGACCGTAACGGTACCGCTGAGACTGCCCCACTGCGCGGCGCTCTCCCACGTCTGCACGGCTTCGTCCGCGCCGATCTGGTCGAAGATCTTTCCGCAGCTCGTCGGCATAAAGGGCGTCAGCAGCACGGTGCAGATGCGGATGCTCTCCAGCAGGTTATAGAGCACGGCGGCGAGACGGGGGCGGTTTGCCTCGTCCTTCGCGAGCGCCCACGGCGCGGTCTCGTCGATATACTTGTTCGCGCGCTGGATGCACTTGAACACGAGCTCAAGCGCGTTCTGGAACTGGAAGCGCTCCATCTCCGCCTCGTATTTGCCGCGGAGGGCGGAGAGCTGGGCGATGAGCTCGCCGTCCGGGTCGGCGGAGAGCTTTTCCTCCGGCAGCGTGCCGCCGAAGTATTTTTCCGCCATCGCCGTCGTGCGGGAGACGAGGTTGCCGAGGTCGTTCGCGAGGTCGACGTTGATGGTGTTGATCAGCAGCTCGTTGGAGAAATTGCCGTCGGAGCCGAAGGGGAAGGTGCGCAGCAGGAAAAAGCGCAGCGCGTCCACGCCGAAGCGCTCGGCGAGAACATAGGGGTCCACAACGTTGCCCTTGCTCTTGCTCATCTTGCCGCCGTCGAGCAGCAGCCAGCCGTGGCCGTAGACGTGCTTCGGCAGGGGCATATCCATGCTCATCAGCATGGCGGGCCAGATGATGGAGTGGAAGCGGACGATCTCCTTGCCGACGAAGTGGACGTCCGCGGGCCAGTATTTGTCGTAATCGTCGTATTTCTCGTTCAGGAAGCCGAGGGCGGTGCAGTAATTGAAGAGCGCGTCGACCCAGACGTAGACGACGTGGCCGGGGTCAAAGTCCACGGGGATGCCCCAAGTGAAGCTCGTGCGCGAGACGCAGAGGTCCTCCAGACCGGGCTTGATGAAGTTATTCACCATCTCGTTCACGCGGGAGCGCGGCTGGAGGAAATCCGTGTTCTCCAGCAGGTCCTGCACGCGGTCGGCATACTTGGAAAGGCGGAAGAAATAAGCCTCTTCCTCCGCGTCCTCCACGGGTCTGCCGCAGTCCGGGCACTTGCCGTCCACGAGCTGGGTCTCCGTCCAGAACGCCTCGCAGTCCTTGCAGTATTTGCCGACATACTTGCCCTTATAGATGTCGCCGTTTTCGTACATCTTTTTGAAGATCTTCTGGATGGACTCGACGTGGTAATCGTCCGTGGTGCGGATGAAGCGGTCGTAGGAGATGTTCATCAGCTTCCAGAGATCGAGCACGCCGCGCTCGCCGCAGACGATGTTGTCCACGAACTGCTGGGGCGTGATCCCGGCGGCTTTCGCCTTTGTCTCGATCTTCTGGCCGTGCTCGTCCGTGCCGGTGAGGAACATGACGTCGCAGCCGGTCAGACGCTTATAGCGCGCCATCGCGTCCGTCGCCGTCGTGCAGTAGGCGTGTCCGATGTGCAGATTGCTCGAAGGGTAGTAGATCGGGGTGGTGATGTAAAACTTTTTCTTCTCCATGTGCGTTTATTTCCTCTGTCTTTCCCAGTTTTTTGGTCATTCCTGCGCCGCGTCCGCCGGCTCGGTCGGAACGGGGGTCTCGGCGGGGACGGGCACTTCCGTCTCTGCGGGCGGCTCGGTCGGCTCCGGCTCCGGCGTCGGCGTTTCGGCAGGTGGCTCGGTGGGCTGCGGCGTCTCCGTCGGCGTCGGGGTCTCGGTCGGTGCGGGGGTCTCCTCCGGTTCGAGGGCTTCGGGCGGCCACTCGATGTCCTCCTCGTGGTAGTTATAGGTGCTGAGCGCCTCCGCCGTGCGGCTCAAAAGCGTGCCGTCCGCGCTGTAGACGCTGCGGTAAGTCTGCGCCTTGTAGCCGAGCTTCACGTCCGTCCACTTCTTGTCGAAGAAAAACCACGTGTTCGCGGTCATCTCAACATAGCTGCCGTCCGTGTCCGTGCCCCAGAATTCCACGGTGACGGAGGCGTTGTTTTCGCCCATATACGCCCGGATGCGCACGGGGTACTCGCGGTCGTTCACGAATTTGAACTCCGGTCCGCCCCAGCTCACCGTGGCGTCCAGTCCCGCGGGCAGGTAGCCGACCGGGAACATGTGGCAGGTGCGGGAGGTGATCTTCAGATTGGCATAGAGCGCACAGTAATAGACCTCGGAGCTCACCTGACAGATGCCGCCGCCGTATTCCTGCACGGTCTCGCCGCCGGAGTAAGCCCCGGCGAGCATATAGCCGCGCTCCGGCGTGCGCTTGCCGAGCGCCGTGTTATAGGAAAACTCCTCGCCCGGCATCAGCACGATGCCGTCGATCGCCTCCGCCGCAAGGCGGACGTTGTTGATGCGTCCCGCGCCGCTGCCCCAGAGCGAGGTGGTGGACTCGCTGAGCTTATCGCGGAAAAGCAGCTCCTCCAGCTCCGCCGCCGTCACCTCCGGCTCGTCGAGCTGGAGCGGGATCTCCACGGTCTCGCCGTAGCCCGCGGCGTCCCAGAGTCGCTGCGCCGCCGCGACGTCGAAGCTGACGCCGACGGTCTCCGGCACGATCTCGCCCGTCTCCGGGTCATAGTAAGCGTCGGCGCGCTCGGCGTAAACGGTGTCGTAAACGCCCTGAAGGTCCAGCGCGGCGTCCGGCTCGATCTCCGCTTCATAGCGGAAAGCGCCGTAGTCCTGCTCGCGGAACGCGGCGGCGATCTGCGCGGTGAGCGCGTCGCAGTCGATGGTGACGCCCTGCGCGCCCTTGACGACGGTGATGCTGTCCTCGCCGATGCGCAGCTCGTTTTCCAGCAGCGAGAGCTGCACCTCCTGCGCGGCGGCGTCCACCGCGGCGCGGATGGCGGTCTCGTCCACCGTGAACGCCGTCTCCGCGTCGAGCCTCAGCCCGCCGCCGAGCGCGCAGCGCAGATAGCCGAGCGCGTTTTCCACGGCGCTGCCGCCGCGCGGCGCGTCGTAAGCGCGCTTTGCGAGCGCCTCCGGCTCCGCGGTGCAGACCTCGTCGGCGCTGAGTGTCAGCTCCACGCCGGCGGGGAGCTCCGCCGTCACGCTGCCCTCCGGGACCGCGCCGAAGCCGGCATCGCGCAGCGCCTGCGCCGCCTCGTCCACGGTCATCCCGCCGAGGGCAACACCCCCAAGGGAAACGTTCGGGTAAACCTTGTCATAGCGCCCGGCGAGCACGACCCCCGCCGCAGCCGCGGAAAGCAGCACCGCCAGCACGACCAGAACCGTGATCAAAACCAACCGCCCGCGCCCCCGCGCGGCATGAGATGGGGTTTTCTTTGTCATAAATAAATCTCCAAAAAAAGAAAAAAAGCCTCGCAGAGTTTGCGGCGCGCACGCCGCAAATAAATTTCAATCATTTTTGGCGGTGGCGTGTACGTCGCCAAAAATACTCTGCGCGGAGCGAACGTGCGCCCCTCCGGGGCGTGCGCTGAGCGGAGTGAATCCCCCTCAAATGAGAGCCCAGCGAAGCGGGTCTCATTTGATTTTATAAAATATTTCGTCCCCCGCGGGGAGCTCGCCGCGCTCGGCGAAGAGGTCCATGCTGTCCACCCACGGGTTGCCGCTCAGCTTATATTCGCCCTGCTTATCGAGCATCAGCCCGATGAGCATGTTGCTCAGCAGGAAGCCCGACGGCGTAAAGTGCCAGCGGCCCGATTCCTCCACCGCCCAGCCCTTACGGGCAAACTCCTGCAAAAGCTCCTCCAGCGGGGCAAAATCGCTGCGGTAAAGGTTATGATACTCCTTCGCGGAGATGCCCCGCACCGTCCGCATTCCGAGCATCAGATACTCCGCGGCTCTGCCCAGCAGGTCGATCTTCTCGCACTCGGCAAGAATACTCTCCCCGCTCTGGACGCCGCTTATGTATTTTTGCAGGTCCTTTTCATAGCTGTAGCGCACGCCGCCGGCGCAGCTCGCCGCGCCGGGACCGAAGCCCATGTAGTCCTGCAAAAGCCAGTATTTCAGATTGTGCTTCGACTGGAAGCCGGGCTTTGCGAAATTGCTGATCTCATACTGCCGGTAGCCGAAGCGTTCGAGCGTCTCGACGGTGTAGAGATACATGTCCGCCTGCTCGTCGTCATCCGGCAATATGGGCGAGCCGGCATAGTCCCGCGCCATCGGCGTGCCGGGCTCCAGCTTCAGCCCGTAGCAGGAGAGGTGGTCCGGTCCGAGCGCGAGCGCGCGGCCCAGCGTGTCGGTCCAGTCCGTGCGCGTCTGGCTCGGCAGACCGTAAATGAGGTCGAGACTGACGTTATCGAACCCGGCGGCGCGCGCATTTTTCACTGCCGCCTCCACCTGCTTCCAGTTATGGCGTCTGCCGATGAGCTTCAAGATCGCGTCGTTCGCCGACTGCGCGCCGATGGAGAGACGGTTCACGCCCTCGCTGCGCAGCAGGACCAGATCGCGGCGGGTCACGCTGTCGGGGTTGACCTCCACCGTGACCTCCGCGGTCTTGTAGACGAGCGCGTCGCGCTTGAGCGCGTTGAAAATGTCGCAGATGCGCCGCGCGCCGTAATAGCTCGGCGTGCCGCCGCCGAAATAGACCGTGTCCGTATAGTATTCCCGCAGCTGCGGTCCCGCCTCGCGCAGGTGCTGGAGCAGCGCGTTATGATAGCGCGGCATCAGCTTGTCGCAGCCCGCGAGAGAATAAAAATCGCAGTAGCCGCACTTGCTGGCGCAGAAGGGAATGTGGATATAAATGCCGAGTGTTTTGTCCATGATCTGATCCGCTCCATGGTGTTGGGGTGGTAAGCCTCCCGAAGTGCAAGGGGAGGTGGCACGGCGAAGCCGTGACGGAGGGGTTGTAAGCTTGCGAAACATCCATGCTTGGCGTTTCCGGGGGCTTGGTAACAACCCCTCAGTCAGCCTTCGGCTGACAGCTCCCCTTGCACAGGGGAGCCGGCATGCTATCATCTGAAGTGCAACCCACCGAAAAAAAGCGGGACAATACGCCTTCCAAAGTGTATAATGTAGATACCACTCAAAAA
>CAVJGI010000026.1:0-23376 GCA_963649145.1 Ruminococcus bicirculans (ex Wegman et al. 2014)
TAAATTTTTCTTCTATCAAGTCCACTTTGGGGCTTGACTTTTTATTTGCAGGCTTAACTGTGCCTTTGCCTTCTTTCCCCACAGGGGGAAAGAAGGTCGCGTCCCGCGGACGCGAAACATATCAAATTTTAGCGCCGCGCACGGCGCATTCAACTTTTACTCCTCCCCACGTCCCGCGGACACAAAAACCACCGCGCTGCTCCGCGGCGCAACAACCACCTCCGGCAGCGGTGGGAGCGCGGCGGCGTCGGCGCGGGAGATGCCGCGGAAATCGGCGGGCTGGGGGCGGAGCGTCACGGGGACCTCCCTGCGATTCACGGCGAAGAGCGCGGCTTCCCCGCCGCACCAGCGCAGAACACAGACCGTGTCCGCGCCGTAAGCGGCGAAGGCGGCGTCTCCGCGGCGGAGCGGCGCACTTTCCCGGCGCTGCGCGGCGAGCGCGGCGTAAAACGCGCGGAGCTTGCCGTCCCCGGCGCGGTAAGGCGCGCGGCAGAAGGGGTCGCGGAGACCCTCCATGCCCTCCTCGTCGCCGTAATAGATGCTGGGCATGCCCGGCAGGGCGAACTGGATGGCGGCGGCGAGCCGGACGAGCGCGTCCGCGCGCCGCGCCTGCTCCGGCGTGAGCGCGAAGGCAGCCTGCGCCTCGCGGCCCATATTCGCCCCGTCCGTCCCGGCGCCCAGCACCGTGCGCAGCCGCGCGGTGTCGTGGCTGCCGAGGAGGTTCATCAGGCAGCGGTACATCGGGGGCGGGTAGCGCCGCTTCTGACCCAGCAGAAAATCGGCGAACGCCCCGGCGTCCGTTTTGCCGAGCAGAAAGTCCAGCACCGCGCCGCGCAGGGGATAGTTCATCACCGCGTCCAGTCCCCTGCCGAGGGCGTAAGCGCGCTCCGCACCGTAGCTGACCTTGGTCGTCGCGTCCTCCCAGACCTCGCCGAGGAGCAGCGCGTCGGGCTTTTCCGCCTTCACCGCGCCGCGCATCGCGGCGATGGTCTCGTCCGGCAGCTCGTCGGCGACGTCCAGCCGCCAGCCGGACGCCCCGCGCCGCAGCCAGTGCCGCAGCACGCTGTCTTCCCCGTCGATGACAAATTTGCGCCAGCTCGCGTCGTTCTCGTTCACCTCCGGCAGGGTCGGAAAATTCCACCAGCAGCGGTAATCGTCCGGAAAACGGCGGAAATCATACCATGAATAGTAAGGGCTCTCCTCGCCCTGATACGCGCCGGGACCGGGGTAGCGCCCGTCGCGGTTGAAATAAACGCTGTCCGAGCCCGTGTGGGAGAAGACCCCGTCGAGCAAAACGCGGATGCCGAGCCGTTTTGCCGCGGCGCAGAGCGCGGAAAAGTCCGCCTGCGTGCCGAGCATGGGGTCGATGCGCCGATAGTCGGCGGTGTTGTAGCGGTGGTTGGAGTCGGCTTCAAAAACGGGATTTAAGTAAATGCAGTCCACGCCGAGCGCGGCGAGCGCCGGGAGCCGGTCCGTGATCCCACGGAGCGCGCCGCCGTAAAAATCATCGGGGTAATAGTCCGGGCGCGTCGTGGCGCGGTATTTCACCGGCTCGTCCCAGCTCTCATGCACCTCGATATTCCGCCCGCGGCGGCGATGGGCGCGCACGCCCTTTTCGAAGGCGTCCCCGCCCGGCGCGAAGCGGTCCGGGAAGATCTGGTAGAGCACCGCGCCCTCCGCCCAGTCCGGCGTCTCGAACGCCGGGTCATAGACCGTGACGGCCCAAGGCTTCGCCCCGCCGCAGCCGACGCCGTCGGCGCCGAAGCAGACGTCCCCGCTAAGGCGGAAGAAATAGCGCAGTAGCCCCGGCTCGCCCGGCGCGGTCAGCTCCGCGGAAAAGGTCCCGTCAGCTTCGCGCGTCATCGGGGTGAGCACCCCGCCGGCGTCCACGGACGCGCCGTCTAAAAACTCCGCCGCGTGCAGGCGCAGGCGCAGCGTCTCCCCGCAGCGCAGCGCGCCGAAGGGGGCGCGGTCGAGCTCGTCGTTCTCGTCGTGGCGCAGCGAGCAGCCCTGCGCGGGCAGCATGGAGAGATAGAGCCGCCCATACTCCACCGCGGCGGGCGCGAAGGAATAGTCCCCGCCCATCGCGGTCCGGATGAGCCGGTCCCGCGCGGGTTTATCGCGCAGCACGGAGAGCGCAAGGTCCACCGTGCGCAGCAGCGTGTCGCGGTCGAAATCATAGAAGGAAAAGCCGTTGCCCTCGCCCGTGACGCAGTTATAAGGGCGCACCGTGTCGCGCAGACCGCCGACCTCGTGGACGATGGGGAGCGTGCCGTAGCGCATGGCGATGAGCTGGCTGAGTCCGCAGGGCTCGAACGCCGAGGGCATCAGCAGCAGGTCCGCCCCGGCGTAAATGCGGCGGGAGAGCGGCTCGCTGTAAGCGAGGTAGGCGCAGAGACGTCCCTTATAGCGCTGCTCAAAGCCGCGCATCGCGTCCTCATAGCCCTTGTCGCCCGTGCCGAGCAGGACGAACGCCGCGCCGCGGTCCATGATCGCGTCGAGCGCGGAGAGCACGAGGTCAAAGCCCTTCTGCTCCGTCATGCGCGTCACCATCGCGATGAGCGGCGTGTCCTCGCTGACCGCGCTGAGCCCCAGCTCCGCGAGCAGCGCGCGCTTATTCTCGCGCTTGCCCTCCGGCTGCGCGGCGCTGTAGTGATGCACGATGGCGGGGTCGGCTTCCGGGTCGAAGCTCTCCGTGTCGAGCCCGTTTAAAATGCCGGAGACTGCCGCGCCGCGGGAGAGCAGCACGTCTTCGAGCCCCTCGCCGAACTGCGGCGTGCAGATCTCGGCGGCGTAGCTGGGGCTGACGGTGCTGACCCGGTCGGCGAAAAGGCAGCCGGTCTTGAGAAAATTGGCGCAGCCATGGTGGGCGATGCCGTCAATGCCGCACCAGCGCGGGTCGATGTCCAGCAGGTCGCAGGCGTAATCGAAGCTGAGCCAGCCCTGAAAGGCGATGTTGTGGATCGTGAGCAGCGTTTTAAGCGCGCCCTGCGGCCTGCCCTGATACTGGGTCTTGATGAGGAACGGCAGCATCGCCGTGTGCCAGTCGTTGCAGTGCAGCACCTCCGGCGAAAAGTCCGGCAGCAGCGGGATCGCCTCCAGCACGGCGCGCTGGAAAAAGGCGTACTGCTCCGCCTCCGCGTCCCCGCCGCGGTAAATTTTGTCGCCGAAATAAAACTCGCTGTCGATGAGATACACCATCAGCGCGCCGAGGCGCAGCCGCTCGATCCCGGCGTACTGCCGCCGCCAGCCGAGCTGCACGGTGATCTCCGCGAGATGCTCCACCGCCGCGGCGTATTTTTCCTTGATGCAGCGGTGATAGGGCGTGATGACCCGCGCGTCGAAGCCGAGCGCGCCGAGCGCCTTCGGCAGCGCGCCCGCAACGTCGGCAAGCCCGCCGGTCTTGCTGAGCGGCGCGCACTCCGCCGCCGCGATGAGCACCCCCGGCAGCGTCTCCCGTCCCTGCATCAGCAAAAGCCTCTCCAGCTCTCCGTTCATCCGTCCCGCCTCCTGAACTAAGATACCCCATTATACCCCGCCGAGCCCCCGGAACGCAAGGGGAAATCGGACGCAAATCCCCCGCCGATAAGCGCATCGGCGGGGGATCAATCTTAGTATTATATCACGAAAAACGACCGCTGTCTATGGCGTTTCACGCAAATTTAAATTTGCGCGATATGCCATAGACATTCAGCTTTTTGTGTGTTATGGTGAAGACGAAATAACGTTGGAGGTGATGCCTATGCGTGCGTGAGGGAAGCGAAGAATATGCGTGAGGATTAAGCAAAGAATAAGAGAAAACAATTTTTCGAAAGATGAAAGGAAATGATTATGAAAAAACTTTTTTCCCTGATTTTGGCTTGTTTGATGCTTGCTGCTGTGTCCTGCCCGGCTTTTGCGGGGTTTGAGGGGGCTTATGCTGCCGGACCTGAAAATGAGGCAGCAGCGGCCCGTGGATATCAACTTTATATGCTCTGCGACGAATACCTTTGCGTAGAGCCCGGCGGGGCCCGTATGTACCCGTATAAAATTGCCTACAAGGATAATACGGTCAATGATAGCCCGGTAGATGGAGAGGTTATCGTTTATGTCGGTTCCGTCGCGTGGCGTCATATTGAGATCAGCAACGGACTGTGGAGCGGTGAAAAGGGTTGGGTTCCAAACGCCTCTGTCACGAGCTATTATGTAAGAAGCACGGAAACAGTTGCTGAATAAGACAACTGAAACACGCAAACGGATTGGGGGCGCGGCTGAAAGCGCCGCGCCCCTTCTTTGAGTGGGGCTTGGAGGTGATGACCATGAAAAAACTGCTCATACTCACCCTCGCGCTCGCGCTGCTGACCGGCTGCGGGGTGCAGACGTCGCCCGCGGAGACGCCGGAGGCGACGGCTGTGTCCACGGTGGTGCGGACCGAGGTGGTCTACCCGCTGCCGGCTCCGGCGGAGCTGGTGGGGCTCGCGCGCGTCGGGGACGCGCTCATCGTCGCGGGCGACGACGGCGGCGCGCCGGTGCTGGGGATGGTTGATTGGTCGCTGGACGGCGCGCCGTCGCTCGGCGAGACGCGGCTGCTGGACGCGGGCGCGGCGGCGATCTGCGGCGTCGCGGCGGGTGAGGACGGCTTTTTCGTGCTCACGGCGGCGCTTACCGTCCGCGAATACGCGGCGGACGGCGCGTTTTTGCGCGAGATCGCGCTGCAGGACTTCCCCGCCGAGCGCGCGGAGGGGCTTGCGGTGTTCGACGGCGGCTTCGTTGTCTGGGCGGGGAACTATTACGCCCTCACGGACCGGGACGGCGCGCTCATTTCACACAGCGCGATGCCCGACGGCTGCCTCGTCGAGTCTGTCTCGCCGACGGCGGCGGGACCCGTGCTCGCGTGGCAGGACATCCCCGCCGCGGCGGGGCATTTCGTGCTTCTGCCTTCCGGCGCGGAGCTGGAGGCGGCGGGCGCGGACCCGCTCGGCGTCGGGCTCGGAAGCTGGACCGTCGCGCAGGGGCTTGACGGCGAATACATAGCGAACGACGGCGCGGACTTTTTTGAGCTGCGCTTCGGCGAGTCCTGCGAGCCGGTATTCCACTGGACCGAAGCCCAGATCGCGCCGGGGAACTGCACTTACCTCTGCCGCCTCGGTGAAAGCGCTTACGCCTACACCGTCGCGGGCAGCGACGGGCTGCGCCTTGCCCACCTCGCGGAGCGCGTGCAGGGCGGGCGCAGCACGGTCCGCGTCGCGCTGCTCGGCACGAGCAGCCTGCAAAGCCGCTTTGAGCAGCTGAACGCTGCGGACAGCGAGTATTATTATGACTGTGAGTTATACAAGGCGACGGACCTGCCCCGCCTCCGCGCGGAGCTGAGCGGCGCAAATTCGCCGGACCTCGTCGTGTTTACGCATCAGCTTTTCAGCGACGAGACGGACGACCGCGTGCTCGACACGAGCTCGAAGTATTTTGAGGATCTCTACCCCTACCTCGACGCCGATGCGGAGCTCGCCCGCGACAGCTTCCTGCCGGGGCTGCTCCCGGCGCTGGAAACGTGCGGGGAATTGCATGAGATCTGGTCACAGGTGGACATCAGCACGCTTCTGATGCGCGCCTCGGACGCGGCAGGCGGCGCGTGGCGCACGCCGGAGGACTTCGACCGGCTGTTCGCGGCGCGGGATGATTATGATTACTATGTGTTTACCAATATGCTCATGCCGCCGGAGGACGCGGCGGATTTTCTCGGCAGGCTCGGCGCGGCGGTGTTCACGGACCGCTCGGCGGGCTCCGCGCGCTTCGACGACGGCGACTTTGCCGCGCTGCTGGAGTGGGCGAACGCGCGGCTCATCGGGGAATTTGACCCCCACGATTTGCCCGCGTTCCACGAGGTCATGCTGCTGGGCGCGCAGTACCAGAACTTCCGGAGCATCCGGCGCGAGGCGGAGGAAGGGCTCGGCGAGCCGGTGTATTACTCCGGCTACCCGACCGGCAGCGCGCCGGGCAGCTATTACAGCTCGGCGGGCGCGTGCTACGCCATCCCGTCCCACAGCGCCGAAAAGTCCGGCGCTTGGGAGGCGGTCCGCGCCGCGCTTGATGCGGAGGCGCAGCTCGCAGAGGTCGAGGACGGTCTCGCGGCAAATTACGACGCCTTCCGCCGCCTCGCCGCGCGGGAGCTCGGCGAGGATACCTGCGCCGCACTGGACGCCCTCCTCCGCAGCACGACCGCCGCCCTCCGCTATGCCGACGCCCCGCTCTGCACCGCCATCGCCTCCGCCGCGGCGAGCTACCTCTCCGGCGACAAGACCGCCGAAGAAGCCGCCGCGCTCATCCAGTCGCGCGCGAGCGTGTATATGGCGGAGAAATATGGGGAATAAGGAGCAAAAATCCCCCGCCGACGCGTGCATCGGCGAGGGAACAACCTTAGCATTATATCACGCAAATCGACCGCTGTCTATGGCATTTCAAGCAAATTTTTATTTGCGCGAGATGCCATAGACATTCCGCTTTTCGTGTGATATGGTGGTGATAAACCAACCGAAAGGAGATTTCGAAATGAACCGCAGAAAGCGTCTATGTCTGTTCCTCCTCACCGCAATCGTGCTGAGCCTCGGCGCGTGCGGGACGGACCGCGCCGCGCCCGCGGAGGACCGGGTCCTGCTCGACCTCTCCGGCGAATATATGCCGGGCGGCGGGGACGAGATCACCTACAGCGAGGATTTTGAGGGAAACCATTACGGTCCCGCGGATTTCGCGGTCGACGGCGACGCGGTCTATCTGCTCGATACCGCGAAGCGCCGCGTCTATGCGTATGAAAACGGCACGTGCCGCGCGGTCGAGCTCTCCGACTACGGCGTGGTCGGGACGAAGATAGCGGCGGCGGACGGCACGGCGTATGTGCTCTGCACCAACGCCGTTGTCCTCGTCCTGCCGGACGGCGGCGAGGGGACCGTGACCGACATCTCCTCCGTCATCCACGGCAAGGCGGTGATCGACTTCAACGCGATCGGAAACGCGCTCTGCATCAGCCTGTCCGAAGGCGCCGACGGCGCGACGCACAAGCTGGTCTATGAGGACGGCACCTTCCGCGAGGAGGCGGCTTATTTCGACTTTATTTACGACGCGGAGACCGTTTATAAGACCAAGCTGGTGAAAAACGGCGGCGCGTTCGGCCACGGCTGCGTCCTCACTGTGGCAAACGTCGACGGAGAAATTCTGGAGACGATCGAGCTTGCGATGACGGACTGGGTCTACGGCGCGGACTATCTCGGAAAGGACGCAGACGGTCGGAGCCGCGTCATGCTGTTTGGATTTGGGGACGGGGAGGACGGTCCCAGCGGGGGGAAGAACTCCATCCTGCTCATCGGCGAGGACGGGAGCATTCTCTCGCAGGAGCCGATCCCGGCGCATGACCTGATCCGAGTCGTCGACGGAAGGGTATATCAGATGACCGCCGACGAGGGGCGGATCACCATCACGGAGCTCGCCGCGCCCGGCGCGGCGGAGCAGTGAGCGCCGGGAACGAGGCAGAATAGATAAGGAGGAGCTATGTCATCTGTTTATATTTATCCGATCCTCGCGCTCTGCTGCGCGATCGCCGCGGGAGCCGCGGCGCTGATCTGCGCCGCGCTGCGCAAGCGCGCCGGCGGGATCGTCACCACCGCCCTCTCGGTCGTGTTTGCGATTCTGGCACTCGTGCTGCTGCCCACCGGGAGCCAAAGCACCCCGCCCGGCTTTTCGCCGGATGAGCTCGCCGCGCTCTGCGACGAGTTAGAGCGCACCGCGCCGGACGGCAGAGAGATCCATGCGCTCTGGCTGGATTTCCATGCGCGCAGCTTCCAGAGCTTTGCCTTCAGCACGCTGCGCGAGAACGGCGGGGTCACGACCGAAAGCAGCTATCAGCTGAATAACGCAGGGCAGCACTTCAGCTCCGAGGGCGTGCAGGACGACGAGACGCTCCTCGCGCGCCGCATTTCCCGTGAAACGCTCCGGACGCTTCTGCGGGAGCTGGACGACTGCAACTGGCGGCAGGTCCTGCCGCTCAAGGGAAGCTGGGACCTGACGGTTTCCCTCTCCCCGGCGGCGGATGTGTCGACGCTCGGCGCGATGAACTTTACCTACATTCTCCGGGACGGCGCGCTGACCCCCGCGGAAACGCTTCCGGAGAACACACAGTGGCATATCATCTGGATGCAGTCGGGCGAGCAGATCATCCGCATTTTGTACGAGGCCGGTTAAGCCATGTGCAAAACTCCCCGCCGACGCGCGCGTCGGCGGGGGAGTTTTTCAGTCGATATTTCCACCTTCCGCCTCAAACCGCCAGAAGGTGCAGCTGAGACCCGGAAGGGTCACTGTTGCGGAATGGGGCTCGGCGCAGAAGGGGGTCGGGTCGCTCTCTACCTCGTCCGGCGTGGGTTCGCCGTCGCCGCCGAATTGGGGCTCGTCGCTGCTGAGGAGCTTTGTTAAGCGCCCGGCGGCGGGGAGACCGATCTGGAGCTCCCAGCGCTGGGGGGTGAAGTTGCAGGCGCAGACGATCGTGGTCTCGCCGTCCGTGCGCGCGAAGGCGACGGAGGAGCGGTCTTTATCGTCCACGTTCATCCAGCGGAAGCCGTCCCAGCCCGTGTCGCGCGCCCAGAGCGCGGGCTCGGCGGCGTAGAGCCGGTTCAGCGCGGCGTACCAGCGCTGCATCTCCGCATGACGGGGATAGTCCAGCAGGAACCAGTCCAGCGGGCGCTTATAGTCCCACTCGATGAACTGGGCAAATTCGCTGCCCATGAAGCAGTGTTTTTTGCCCGGATGGGCGAAAGTAAAGCCGTAGAGCGTTCGCAGGCTCGAAAATTTTTGGTTATATTGCCCATACATTTTATCGACCATGCTGTGCTTTCCGTGGACCACTTCGTCGTGGGAGAAGGCGAGGACGAAGCGCTCGGAGAAGGCGTACATCATCGAAAAAGTCAATTTATCGTGGCTCCCGCGGCGCCAGAGGGGGTCGAGGGACATGTAGTCGAGCATATCGTGCATGTAGCCCATGTCCCACTTGAAGGTGAAGCCGAGACCGCCGTCGGCGGTGCCGGTGACGTGGGGGTAAGCGCTGCTCTCCTCGGCGATGGTGATCGCGCCCTCGGCGGCGGCGAGGGCGTTGATGTCGCGCAGGAGCGAGATCGCGCCGAGGTCCGTGTCCCCGCCGAGACGGTTGCGGGCGAAGTCGTCGCCCCTGCCGAAGCCGAGATAGAGCATGCTGCTCACGGCGTCCACGCGCAGACCGTCGACGTGGTATTCGCGCAGGAAAAGCGCGGCGGAGGAGCGCAGAAAGCTCCGCACGGCGGGCTTTTCGTAGTCGAAAATGAGCGTGCCCCAGTCCGGGTGCGACGCCATGCGCGGGTCGGCGCGCTCATAGAGCGCGGTGCCGTCGAAGCGGGCGAGCCCGAAGGCGTCGCGCGGGAAATGGGCGGGGACCCAGTCTAAAATGACGCCGATCCCGGCGCGGTGGAGCGTGTCGACGAAGAACATAAAGTCCTGCGGGGTCCCGTAGCGGCTCGTGGGGGCGAAATAGCCCGTGACCTGATAGCCCCAGCTGGGCTCGTAGGGGTATTCCGTGACGGGCAGGAGCTCCACGTGGGTGAAGCCCATTTCGCGGCAGTAATCGGCGAGTTTCTGCGCCGTTTCGCGGTAATTCGGGTATTTTGCGCCCTCCGCGGGGGCGCGCCATGAGCCGAGATGGAGCTCATAAACGCTCATCGGCGCGTTGATCGCGTCGCGCCGGACGCGGGCGGCGAGATAGTCCGCGTCGCCCCAGTCATAGCCGCCGAGGTCCCAGACGCGGCTGCCGTTTGCCGGCGGGGTCTCCCAGTGCAGGGCGAAGGGGTCGGACTTTTCCGTGACGGTCCCGTCCGGGGCGGTGACGGCGTATTTGTAGATATCGCCCGGCTTCGCGCCGCGGACCGCCGCCTGCCACACGCCGCAGGAAAGGCGCTCCATGGGCAGGCGCTGCCAGCCGCTGAAATCGCCCGCGAGGGCGACGGCGCGCGCAGCCGGGGCGTAAACGGCGAAGCGCCGCGTCCCGTCCGCCATCGCGTGGCTGCCGAGGGCGCGGTAAGCCTCCGCGCTCTCCCCGGCGCAAAAGCGCTCCAGCGCGCCAAGATACTCCCGTTCCTCCATGCCGAATCCGCCTCCTGAAAGCCTGATACCCCATTATAACCCGCCGGGGCGCAGGAACGCAAGGGGGACATTTAAAGGCCTCCCTGTGCAAGGGGAGCTGTCAGCCGAAGGCTGACTGAGGGGTTGTAGGCTTGCGAAAACGCCGGGCTTGGATGGTTCGGAAGCTTACAACCCTCCAGTCAGCGCTTCGCGCTGACAGCCTCCCTTGCACAGGGAGGCCTTTAAAAACCCGCCGCGCGCAAAAATCCCCGCCGTGTGTGTTCACGGCGGGGATTTCAACCTTTTATTATAGCATACCTTCCGCGAAATGTCCACGTCATTCTGAGAGAATTTTTTCTCTCACAGGATGACGTGGTATTTTGGTTTTTCTTGTGGTAATGTGTGGGCGAAAACCACGATAGAAGGGGTGAGTCCGATGGGCTGAGGTGAGATAATCTGAATCGGAACATAGCAAAGTATCAAAATCCAAAAATCTATCAACAAGGAGAAAAAACAATGAGAAAGATTCTTGCTTTGGGATTGAGCTTGATTATGCTCCTCTCTTCGGGTTCCGCATTTGCCGTGGAGTACGGGAGGGAACTTTCCACTGAGAAAGCGTACAAGGAAGCAGCGAAAGTGTACACGGAAGAAACGGCGTTTGCTGATGTTAAAAAATCTGACAGCGGCGCTTATGCGCTGGAACAGACTACTTCCTACGGGAAAGTTCTCGTTCCGGTAGGGTTAAAAGAAGTGAACGCGGGAGATGCTCTGGCGCTTGAAGCGATTCTTGAGGACGAACAGATCCATCCTGAGGTCAAAAAGTCCATTGAAGAAGAATATGAGCGTGCGCTCCGCGTCGGCAATACCAATCTGAAAATCTCCTACTTTTCTCCCGACTTTTTAGAGAGCACCCAAGCTGCGGGCGGGTCCGACGGGACTATCATTACCATTTACAACGGCGCCAACATGAAGAGCGAGCGTGTTTATTACACCAATGCTAGTACGGGGTGGACCAACATTGCGAGCGGCAGCACGGTAAAGTCGGTTGTTTCCGGAATAACGGACATTTCGCTCATCGGAATCGGTTTAACCAAGCTGGCGTTTGTTGCAACCGGCATTTCTCTGCTTCAGGCGTTCGTGAACGCTTTCAGCGGCTTCACGTTTGGCGGTGCTTATGAGGATTACGCGCAGGTAGATATTCTTTTCAACAAGACTGAGCAGTGGACATATCGGCAGGTTGGCGAATATTGGAAGCTTGGTCTCGTATCTGAAAGCGTGACTGTTCTTGAGCTCGACTCTGAGGTCCACTTCTGGAATTCCTCGCTGAAAGAAGGGAAGAGAAATCGGACCGAGAGAGCAGTTACTGATCTGGTCATCTCTACAGAAAATTTCAGCAACCCTTGGGCCGCGGCATATCAGGGCTACGAATCTCCCGATGTTGAAGAAGTCAGCTGGAAAGTCGGCTCTAAGACCTGCTATTTCTAATCAGCGCGCTGATCAAATCCTATGAAGAAAGTGGCAAAGAAGAAACTTATCCTTTATGCTGCAATTGCATTGATTCTTGTTGCAGCAGTGTGTTGGTTCTCGATTCCGAGACCGGTCCTGCCGTCAAACGCGAGCGCGGAGATTTCAGGCGTTTGGAACAATGGCAACCTTCTGAACGAAAGCAGCTATAGTTCCGAAGCGCTGGCAGCGGTGCTTCAAAACGCCCGGTACCGTCCATGCTTTATGGAGACGGTCCCAGATACAGTGCCGGAATGGGATGTTGCGTTTCGAGTCGACAGTCGCGCCTGCGATATCTTCGTGTATGAAAACATGACCATTCTGCGTACTTGGCGTCCCCAAATATCCTACCGTATTTTGGAGCCAGACGCCTTGATTCAGAGTCTCAATCAAATCGCAGAAGGGAATACAGCTTAACTATATTCCCTGCGAATGATTCTGACAGGTCGTATCCCCGGTCGGGCTCCCTCCGCTTGCGGGGGAGCCCGATGTCGGAGTACCGAGAACAGAAAGCAACAAATTTTTTCTACAAAGGAGATTTTACCGATGAAAAAACTCATCACCACGGCGCTCGCATTCATCCTCTGTGCAGCCATGACGATCACTGCGGGGCTTCAGCTCGCTTCCGCGGCTGAAATTCCCGACCCGCCGGTTCCGACGGAGACCGTCGAGCCTATCGGACCGAAGGACCCGGACAAGGGCGGCGAGACCCCGTCGAAGCCGAACAGCGACGAGCTGCCGGACGGCCGCGAGGAAGGATGACCTTGGAAGCGGCACAGCGACCGTGTTTTCCTCTTATTCTTCCACCATTTTCAGATCCAGACCGAGGCGTTCTTTCGCCTCAGTCTGGATCGTTTTTTTACTGCGGCTGTCCTCAATTCCTTCATAAAAGGCGAACGCCAGACGGTAATAGTAACGGCTTTCCTTCTGCTCGCCGAGGAAATAAAGGCACTCTGCCAGAACCGCGAAAAGATCGGGAAGAAACAGCAGATAGCCATGGTCAATGCAGATTCGCCGGGCGTATTCCGCGATCTCGATCGCCTCGACATAGCGGGTGACGGCGCACAGCTCCCGCGCATAATTGAGCGCGACCAAGGGAATGTGCGCGCGGTCCGGCGCGACCCTTCGGGCATGCGTCTGCAAGTACTTGAGAAGCGGCTTAAGCACGTCGATCGCGTCGTGGTGGTTTCCGTTCCGCAAATAGAGGACGGCGATGCTGTTGATGAGCTTGACCTCTGTCTCCGTGTAAAAACCCTTCCCGATGTATTCCGGGTCAAACTTCGGGGATGTCAGACGGATCGCGCGCAGCAGGATATCCAAGCCCTCCTCCAAGCTGTAGGGGCCTTCTTCCGTTCCAAGCAGGTATTTTGACCGCAGGATGAGCTGCTGCGCAATGCGGTCTTTTCCCTCGGTGAGCGCGCTGAGTTCTTCGTAAATCTCCTTCGCTTTTGCACGAATTTCGGTGCGGTCGCGATTTTCCGCCCGCTCGTAGCGAATGTGAAGATCGTTCAGCTCCTTTTCCAGCGCGCTGAACCGCAGTTCCTCGTCGCTTACTCGCGCATAGACCCGTTCTTCCGGAAGCCCAAGTTTTTGCAAGATCGCCCTGAGCCTATGCGCGGCGGGGACGGTCTGCCCGTTTTCGAGCCGGGAGATGGTCCTGACGTCGCAGATGCCTTCGCAGAGCTGTTCCTGCGAGAGTCCCTGCGATTCGCGTTCTTTCCTTATTAAGTTTCCAAGTGAAATCTCATTCATAATTCTTCCTTTTGCCTCCACACCCTATTTTAGCATACCGTTTCCCGTTTTCAAGCCTCCGCGCGCCGGTGGGGGCGGTGGGTCTTTCATTCCGATGCGAAGGGTCATTTTTTCTCGATCACGCAAGCGACCATCTTTACAAACAGCTCCTTCACGCCCGGCAGCTTCGCGAGGGGCGCGAAGTAGCGGCGGAGGGGGATCTCCTTATAAAAGACGGGCGTTACGCCGAGGTCGCAGAGGATGCGGCGGAAGCGCCGCAGGGTCATTTTGTTGATGTAAGTGATGTGCTCTTTCCCGTCCGCGCCGGCGGAGAAGCGCAGCGCAAGGCGGTCGGCTTCGTCCGGGACGCCCCGGATGAGCTCCTTGTAGGCGTCGATGAGCGTCTGCTCCGAGAACCAGATCTGCACCCACGGGATGCCGGTCGCGTCGCTCAGGTGGGCGCCCGTCGGGTGGTAATAGGGTGGCAGCGTGATATAAAGCCGCCCGCCCGGACGCAGCACGCGCAGCGCCTCCTCGATCGCCTCGCGGGGGCGGGAGACATGCTCCATAAAGTCGTTCATCACGACGGCGTCGAAGCTCGCGTCGGGGAGCCCGGTGTGGACCGCGTCGCCGACTTGGAAGCGGAAGCGGTCCGCGAAGCCGAGCTTCGCCGCGAGCGCCTCGGCTTCCGCGCGGTAGTGCTCCACCATCTCCACGCCGGTGACGTGCTTCGCCCCGGCAGAGACGTAGTAGAGGCTCTTGCCCGCCGCGCCGCAGCCCATGTCGAGCACCTCTTTGCCCGCTAAAATGTCCGCCGGCGTCATTTCCGGCAGAAAACACTCCAGCGTGCGCGCGCCCTGCGAAAACTGCCACTCCGCATAGGTCTGGCGGCCCTCGTTCTGCATGTTGAACGGGTGCTCGATCCGCGGAAAGCAGCGGTTGAGCGCAAGGAGCGCTTTTACAGATAAGCGCATTCAGTTGTTATCCTTTCTCAAGTTTACCGCCCCAAGAGCGGCGCAGGGAGGCTTGAAAACATCGGGTGTGGATTTATTTGCATTGGAATGAAAGACAAGAATTAGTGAGGTGGGGCGCAGGTTTTAAAGGCCTCCCTGTGCAAGGGAGGCTGTCAGCGCGCAGCGCTGACTGGAGGGTTGTAAGCTTACGAAATATCCGAGCTTGGCGTTTGCGTGAGCTTACAACCCCTCAGGCGCTTCGCGCCAGCTCCCCTTGCACAGGGGAGCCTTTAAACCTCATTTGAAGCTCGCCGCTGCCAGCCGGAACCCGTCGGCGCGCAGGGCGCGGGCGAGTGCCGGGAGCTGGGCGTCCGCGGAAGCGGCGGTGAAGCGGACGGAGGTCTCGCCCTCCGCGGCGGCGACGAGGATGCCGAGCTGGTAAGCGTTGCGGTCCCCCGCGTCGATCGCGGCGGCGGAGAACACGAGCCCCGCGTCCGCCGCGCGCGCGGCGCACTCCTCGGCGTAAGCCGCGGGTGCGGCGACCAGCACGGTCTTCACCCGCGCGATCTCAAACAGCAGTGCCGACGCTTCGGGATACTCCGCCGCGAGGTCGCCGGTGCAGTAAACGCCCAGCGTGTGGCCCTCGCAGACGAGCCGCCGCACGGTGTCCGGGTCATCGCGCAGCTCCGCCGCGGTCAGGAACACGGTCACGTGCGTGCCCGACGCGGCGAGCTCGCGCAGCAGCAGCGCGCCGGGCATCCCGGCGATGCTGAGCTCCACGCGCACGCCCTCGTGGTCCGGGCGCGGCGTCGCCGTCGGCGTCGGTGCGGGCGTCGGCGTCGCGGCGCTCTCGCGGTACTGGCGGCTGTAAGTCGCCATGGCGCTCTCCGCCGCGCGCAGGAACTCCGCGTCCGTCAGCACCTCGCTGCCGTTCGTGAGGCGCAGGATGCTGCCGTATTCGTTCCCGGCGAGGTTCGAGACGCCGATCCAGCCGAAGAAGCGGCAGACGAAGCTCAGCGGAACGTACACTGTGCCGTTGCGGATGATCGCGGACACGGAGTAGCGGTAGTCGTCGCCGTCGTAGGTCGTGCCGTTCGTGACGTCGAAGTAGAGCTGGGCGTCCGTGGTGTAAAGCGCCGCGGTCGCGACGCTGGGGAAAAACGAGTAGCTCAGGCCGAGGCCGTAGTTGGAGAAGACGTAGTAGGGGACGTAAGTCGTGGAGTTATAGCTGACGGCGCAGTTGATGAGCTCCGGCGGCAGCGTGTCGTTGACGGAGATGAAGCTCAGCTTGTCCGCAGCCCCGGCAGGCGCGCTCAGCAGCGCAAGTCCGAGCACGAGTGCGAGCGCCAGCACCAGTGCGGTGAGTCGTTTTTTCATATCGGAAACACCTCTTTCGGGCGGTTTGGTTCTAAAAATTCATTATACCATGCGCGCGCTTTGAAAAAAAGAGAGAAAAAATTGAAAAAACCTCTTGACAAGCGGCAATCTTTTTGGTATTTTAATAGGGCACTTGTGGCCGAGTAGTTCAGTTGGTTAGAACGCCAGCCTGTCACGCTGGAGGTCGAGGGTTCGAGCCCCTTCTCGGTCGCCACTGATCTTGCCCCTTGTCACCAAGGGGCAAGTATGCTGCTGTAGCTCAGTAGGTAGAGCGCATCCTTGGTAAGGATGAGGTCGGCAGTTCGAATCTGCCCAGCAGCTCCACGCAAAAGCGCCTTTGTCCGTTGGACAAAGGCGCTTTTGCGCGTTAAGTGTGCCGCAGGCACACTTGGCTTCACTTGGGCGAAGCCCAAGCTTCACGGAAAAGGGCGCGCAAAGGTTTCCCTTCATACCCCTTGCCCGATCCCGCGCAGAGCGCGGACCGCCTCCTGCGTGTCCTCGCTGAAGCCCTTGAGCTCCTCCTCGCGGATCACCCCGTCCGCCAGCAGGCGCGCGAGGTCGTAAACCATGGTGCTCCTGCGCAGTTCGAGGCTGACGCCCGGCGATCTCTGGTCG
The DNA here is from genome assembly GCA_963649145.1 of Ruminococcus bicirculans (ex Wegman et al. 2014). Lineage (GTDB taxonomy): Bacteria > Bacillota > Clostridia > Oscillospirales > Oscillospiraceae > SVKR01. The sequence goes on from CAVJGI010000026.1 coordinate 16,287, forward strand.
ATGCGGATGTGCTCACAGAGCGCCCGGAAGCGGTCCGAGGCGTTTCCGGCTCCTCTGCTCAGGATCTCAATATACTCGCGGCTGAGCCGCTCCATCCAGCGCTCCTGCCAATCGGGGAGCTTTTCCCGAAACAGGTTCCAGTCTTTCTTGGATACTTCCATTCCCGGTCCTCCTGCTTTTTAAGCGTCCGTCCCGCCGCCCGCGGCGGGGCGATCTCAGTATAGCACATTTCTGTGCCGCATGGGAATGGCTCCTCCCCCACCCGCGGCGAAAAAACGCTTGCGCGGCGTGGCGGGGTCTGGTACAATTGGGGCAGAAAGCGAGGTGCGGCGGCGTGAAGCTCTATTTCAAGCAGCGGATGTTTTCGTGGTTCGACAGCTATGATATCTACCACATGGACGCCGACGGCGCGGTGGCGTTCACTGTGGAGGGCAAGCTGGCGTGGGGGCACTGTCTCCACATTCTTGACCCCGCGGGGCGGCACATCGCCACGGTGAAGCAGCAGGTGCTCACCCTTCTGCCCAAGTTCGACCTGTACGTTGGGGAGCGGCACGCGGGCACCATCCGCAAGGAGTTCGCGCTCCTGCGGCCGTCGTTCACGCTGGACTTCAACGGCTGGCGGGTGGAGGGCAGCTTCATGGAGTGGGACTACCGCATCTTGGACGCCCAAGGGCGGCAGATCGCCTCGATCTCCAAGGAGCTATTCCACTGGACGGACACCTACGTCATCGACGTGGCGGAGGAGGAAAACGCCCTGTTCGCGCTGATGGTGGTGCTCGCCATCGACGCGGAGAAGTGCTCCCGCGGCTGATAAATATGCGGGTTATCGCAAATCTTTGATAGGAGGTCAACACCATGCGTCGACGAGATTATATCGGGCTTTCGGTTTTTTCCGAGGTTCTGACGGTGGGCTTTGTGCTCTTGGGCGTGCTGCGGTATCGGGTGCTTTATGGGTCGGCGGCTTATTATATCTGGGTCGTGACGCCGGCGGCGCTGCTGGTTTTGAGCCATGTGGGTTACCTGACGCGGCGGTGGTATTTCGCGACGGCGGCGGTCGGCGCGGGCTTTCTTGTGCTTCTGCTGCGCGAGGGCTTCGATCTCGTGCTCGCGGCGATCTTGCTGCTCCTGCTCGCCGTGTTTTCCGGCATTTGCTTCGTCCACCGCAAGGCGGTGGAGCGCGAGGAGTAAAGAGCAAAAATGCCGGAATGCGCACGATCGCGGGCTTTTTATATTGACGGGAATCTAATTTCTGCATATAATAAGCGCAGACGAAAGCAGTACAGATGCTATGAAAAGGAGGGCGTTTCCGTATGAGCAACCGTGAAAGAATCATCAGCCTTTTGGACAATGTTCCTGATTACAAAATGGGCTATATTCTGGCGTATGTGCAGGGAATCACCGCCGATGAAGAGGCGGACGACGCATTTTGCCAGCGTATGGTCGAAAATTATGAGAATGACCCCGATCCCGAAAAGAATAAGACTTACACTCTTGAGGAATGCAAGCGGGAGTGGGGGCTTGATTGATGTATCGAATCATCCTCAAGAAGAAAGCGAAAAAATTTATTGACCGTTTACCGCTCAACGAGAAAAAGCGTGTTGTCGCAGCGATCGAGCGATTGCCAAACGGCGAGGACATCAAAAAACTCAAAGGCCACGCCGATCTGCTCCGGCTGCGCGTCGGAGCTTATCGGATCGTTTACACCGTGGATCATGGGGAGCTTATTGTCATGGTCGTTGACGCAGACAACAGAGGTCAGATTTACAACCGATATTGAGCTAAGAAGCGGCGTCCGCCCGGATTGGGATGATCCGGGCGTTTTTTTCGCGCCGGGCCCCTTGACAAATGGCGTCTCCTTATATACAACATGCAATATACATCGAACGACATATATCGTTGGCTGGAGGATGCTATACAGTACACAGGGACCCTGATCGCGGTGCGGGATATGGACGTCAGCCGGCGGTTTCACGGCGAGGTGCTGGGGCTGGACGCGGTCGCCGACTTCGGCGCGAGCGTGACGCTCGCCGGCGGGCTCGTTTTGCAGACGCTGGAGACATGGGAGCGCTATATCGGCACGGACGCGGTCACGCTCCGGAGCAACGCCGGGGAGCTCTATTTCGAGACGGAGGACATCGAGGGGTTCTGCCGCCGGCTGGAGGGGTGTCACGAGTTAGCTGAAGCTCGCGGCACCGCGGCGCAAAACGCTTCTGCGAAAAACGCCTCGATCTCCCGCCGCGCAGCGGCGCAGGAGCCTTGGGCGGCGCCTCCTCTGCCGCCTCCTCTGCCGCTGAGGGCAGTGTTTAAGCGCTTCACGAGCGGGGCGATGTCCGCGCCGTCGGCGCGGATGAGGGCGTAAGCCCAGTGCCCATCCTCCCCGGCGAAAACGGCGGCGAGTCCGCCGCAGCGCCGGGCGGCGGCATCCGCCAGACGGCGGACGCTGTCCGGCTCCATCGCGGGCTGAAAAAGCAGCGTATCCCCCTGCCCGGCGCACTTTTCGGCAATGGCGTCGAACGCCAGCGTCTCCCAATGGGCGCGGCGGCGCTTTTCTTCCTCCAGCCGCGCGGAGAGCGCCGCGACTGCGCTGCCTGTCTGCTCCGGCTTCGCCGAGAGCAGCTGCGCCGTGCGCTGGTTCTCGTCCCAGACGGCGGTCAGGTGGCGCAGGGCGCGCGCCCCGCAGAGCAGCGCGATGCGCGTGCCGCCGCGGAAGCGCTGGGCGGACAGGAACTTCACGATGCCGACCTCCCCGCTGCGCGCAACGTGGGTTCCGCAGCAGGCGCAGCAGTCCGCGCCGGGGAAGCGCACGATGCGCACCTCGCCGGGGATGGGCTTTTTGCTGCGGTAGTCGATGGCGTCCAGCGCCGCGCCGGAATAAAAGCCGATCTCGACGGCGTGGTTTTCAGTCAGATAGCGGTTCGCGTCCGTCTCCACGGCGCGGAGGGCGTCCCACGGAATATCCGCGTCATAGTCGATGATGACGGTCTCCGCGCCCATGTGGAAGCCGACATTGTGGCAGGCGAAGCGCGCGCAGAGCATGCCGGAGACGATGTGCTCGCCGGAGTGCTGCTGCATGTGGTCGAAGCGGCGGAGCCAGTCCAGCTCGCCGCGGACCTCCTCCCCGACCGCGAGGGCGCGGTCGCAGAGGTGGACGACCTCGCCGCCGCGCTCGTGTACGTCCAGCACCGCCGCGCCGCCGAGTAAGCCGCGGTCGGCGGGCTGACCGCCGCCTTCGGGGTAAAACGCCGTGCAGTCCGTTGTGACGAGCCAGCCGCCCTCGCCCTCCGCGCAGCCGGTGACGCGCGCCGTGAACGCGCGGAGATAGGGGTCGGCGTAATAAAGCCGCTCTGTTGCCATGATCTTGTCCTCCTTCGGATGGAAAAAGCCGCCGCGATCGTTTCTCGCGGCGGCATACTATTTTTAAATATGTCTCACTGCACGGGCGTGTAGGTCGCGGTCGTGTCGGCGGCGTCCGTCAGGGTGAAGGCGCCGTCCTCGGAAGCGAGGCGGAAGGTCGCGAGCGTCACCGCGTCGCCGAGGGTGAGGCGCAGGACGGCGCTGCCGTCCGCGCTCTGGGTGAGGGTGCAGGTCCCGTCGGTCTCCGCGTAGCTCTGGTCCACGCGCTTCACGCCGCCCTTGCCGTCGAAAATGAGACGGGTGCCGTCCGCGCTCTGGAATTTTCCGACGAGGAAGCCCGTCGCGTCCGCGCGCGACTGGGTGCGCAGGGAGAACGCCGCGTCTGCCACGGTGATGTCCGCCGGATCGCCGGACTTTCCGCCGACCATAGCCACCGCCGCGATGACCGCAGCCGCGACCAGCAGGATGCAGAGCAGCTTTTTCACCTTTGACCACACGTCCCCTCGCTTAAATCTTCGCCCCTCCGGGCTATGGTTCGATTATAAACCACACGTCGCCCATACGCAAGCATTATTTTGTGTTTTTTGTCACTTTTTTTCGAATTTTGTCACCAAATATTGGGAAGGCACCGCGGCGGGCTTTTCGCCCGCTTTACTGCGCTGCCGCGGTGAATTTTCACAAAGCCGCGCGGCGGTTCGGCGGCGGGGTGCGGGGTTTTTCACAAAAGTGGAAAAACGCGAAAATAATGCTTTACTTTAGCGCGGTAGCGTGCTAACATAGCAGAGTGATCAAACGGAACACATCCGGAATTTATACCGACCCTGAGAAGGAAAAAGGAGAAAAGCAAAATGAAAAAGATCGTATGTCTCGTTCTGGCGCTCTGCATGGTGTTTGCCCTCTGCGCCTGCGGCGGAAAGAAGGAAGAGAGCAAGCAGCTCATCGTCGGCTTTGACGCGGAGTTCCCCCCGTTCGGCTTTGTCGCCGCGGACGGCAGCTATGACGGCTTTGACCTTGCGCTCGCCGAGGAGGTCTGCAAGCGCCTCGGCTGGGAGTTCAAGGCGACGCCCATCGACTGGAACAGCAAGGATGCGGAGCTGAAGGCGGGTACCATCAACTGCATCTGGAACGGCTTCACCTGCACCGGCCGCGAGGATGAGTACACGTGGTCCGATCCTTACGTCGATAACTCCATCGTCCTCGTCGTGAAGGCAGACTCCGGCATCACCTCCATGGCGGACCTCGCCGGCAAGAGCGTGATGGTCCAGTCCGCCTCCTCCGGCGCCGACGCGCTGAACGGCAACGAAGACTTCAAGTCCACGCTGAAGGAGGTCATCGAGCTCGGCGACTACAACATGGGCTTTATGGAGCTCAATCAGGGCACCGTGCAGGCGGTCGTCGTCGATCAGGGCGTCGCGGCTTACCAGATCGCGAATAACGGCGGCGGCTACGTCATCCTCGACGAGGCGGTCTCCACCGAGCAGTACGCCGTCGGCTTCCTCAAGGGCAATACCGAGCTGCGCGACGCCGTCAACGCCGAGCTGCTCAAGATGGCGGGGGACGGCACGATGAAGCAGATCGCGGAGAAGTACGTCGACTCCGGGCTGGTGATCGAGAGCCTCTGCATGCTCAAGTAAAAGAGAGGGCAAAGCCCGCGAAGCTGACAGGGCGGGAGCCGGAAGGCTCCTGCCCATTCCTGCTGAAATGAGGACACAAAACCATGACCATCCAGACCATGCTCGCCCTGCTGGGCGAGGGCTTTCTTACCACGATGTCGATCTTTTTCCTGACGCTCCTCGGCTCGCTTCCGCTGGGGCTGCTGGTTTATTTCGGGCGGCGGAGCCGCTGCAAGATCGTCGCGGTGATCGTGCGCATCTATATCTCCATCATGCGCGGCACGCCGCTGATGCTCCAGCTGCTCGTCGTGTTTTACGGACCGAACCTGCTCTTCGGCATCACGCCGCCGGGCAACTGGCGCTTCGCCGCGACGATCGCGGCGTTCGTCATCAACTATGCCGCCTATTTCGCGGAGATCTACCGCGGCGGCATCGACTCCATCCCCCGCGGCCAGTATGAGGCGGCGGAGGTGCTGGGCTATACCGGACGCCAGACCTTCGGCAAGATCATCCTGCCCCAGATGGTAAAGCGCGTGCTGCCGAGCGTCACGAACGAGGTCATCACGCTCGTGAAGGACACCTCCCTCGCTTACGCCATCGGCATGGTGGAGATGTTCACCCGCGCCAAGCAGATCGCCGTCGCGCCGAACTCCCCCGGCATGCTCGCCTTCGTCGCCGCGGGCATCTTCTACTATGTGTTCAATTACGCCGTCGCCTTCGGCATGGAGCGCTGCGAGAAGGCACTTGCTTACTATAAATAAGGGAGAGACCGCAAGATGATCTTGGAAATGAAGAATATTCAGAAATCCTTCGGCAGCCAGCAGGTGCTGCGCGATATCTCCCTCTCGGTCGACTCCGGCGAGGTCGTCAGCATTATCGGACCCTCCGGCTCCGGCAAGAGCACGCTTCTGCGCTGCGCCACGTTTCTGGAGACGGTAGACTCCGGCTCGATCCGCTATATGGCCACCGACGCCGTCACGACGGACGAATACGGCAACTGCCGCTATCTGCCCGCGGCGGAGCTGAAGGCGGTCAAGCGCTGCTTCGGGCTCGTGTTCCAGTCGTTTAACCTTTTCCCCCACTTCACGGTGCTGAAAAACGTGATGGACGCGCCCGTCTGCGTCCAGAAGCGCGACAAGAAGACCGTGCGCGCCGAGGCGATGGAGCTGCTGCGCAAGATGGGGCTGGAGGACAAGGCGCGCGCCTATCCCGGCGAGCTCTCCGGTGGCCAGCAGCAGCGCGTCGCCATTGCCCGCGCGCTCGCGATGAAGCCGGACATCCTGTTTTTCGACGAGCCGACCAGCGCGCTGGACCCGGAGCTGACCGGCGAGGTGCTCCGCGTTATCCGCCAGCTCGCGGAGGAGAAGATGACAATGGTCATCGTCACCCATGAAATGCCCTTCGCCCGCGCCGTCAGCAACCGCGTCATCTTTATGGACGGCGGCGTCATCGTGGAGCAGGGCGAGCCCGAAGCCGTGTTCGGCGCGCCGCAGCAGGAGCGCACAAGACAGTTCCTGAAGCGCTTTGACTAAAGGCACCCTTTTTCCCCGCGGACGCATAAAATCCACAAAAACCCCTTGACAAGCGGGGAAAAACGTGGTATCCTCAGTTAGCTTGCGGGTGTAGTTCAATGGTAGAACACCAGCCTTCCAAGCTGGATACGAGGGTTCGATTCCCTTCACCCGCTCCAGCTTTTGAACGGCTGACGTGGATATATGCGCCAGTAGCTCAGTAGGATAGAGCAACTGCCTTCTAAGCAGTAGGCCAGGGGTTCGAATCCCTTCTGGCGTGCCAATTATGGTGGGATTAGCTCAGTTGGTAGAGCACCGGATTGTGGTTCCGGGTGTCGTGGGTTCGAGCCCCATATTCCACCCCATAGAAAACGGGATCGGGAAAAGCATCCCGACCCCGTTTTCTCTTTTCTGCCGAGCTCCCCAAAACGAAGGGGTGTCGCCAAGCGGTAAGGCAACGGCCTTTGACGCCGTCAGTCGCTGGTTCGAATCCAGCCATCCCTGCCACCGAATTTGCCACCCCGCAAGCAAAAAAGCCCCAGTAGCTCAGTCGGCAGAGCACCTGCCTTTTAAGCAGGGTGTCCGGGGTTCGAATCCCCGCTGGAGCACCAA